>NZ_JBXWOX010000001.1:0-513375 GCF_059611125.1 Ruegeria sp. CDSB029 | reverse complement strand
TTGGCAGTTACGATGAGCCAGAAACCCTCTCTTATCAAATCGACCTAAACTGTCCCATGGGCGCTGACGTCAGACAGAAAGATGTTTCCAAGTTTGTTAAAATACTTTTATGGCTGCCAATTCCGGACTTGTAAGCGCGGCAATTGGCGATCCCGTATCCGGGCAAAACATGTGCGCTGGTCGTCCTAAAAAACAAAGAGCGCCCAAGGGCGCTCGTCGTTGAGAAACAGTTTGGGTGTCTTTTAGCCGCCCCAGCTGCGAACCTCGCCGCAATCCATATGGACGAAGTTCGAGCGGTGGTACTTGCCAACACCACCAGCGCGGCAAGACATGGCTGCTTTGGCCATCTGGGACACAGAACGAGACGAAAGGCGCAAGTCAGCAGCCTGACCTTTCATGTGCAGCGAGTTCTTGGCCACACGGCGCGAACGAGACCGCAGCATTGCATTGGTTTGGGGGGAGCGGTAGCCGGACAAAAGAGTGTAGGGCTCATTCACGTCCAGAAGATTGTGAGAGGCTGCCATGATATCGATGGTGCGCAGATCCATAGACTTGGCCTGGTCAGTGCGCCAGTCGCGCATGAAGTGGTTCACTTCTTTGACGGCGTCCTTGATGTATTTGCCGTCGACCCAATAGATCATATCGATCCGTTCGCCCGTGCGGCCCGAATACATTCGGATACGACGGATATCGCCGCCACCGCGCAAAAAACCTGCTGCATTGGAATAGGTTGGTGCTGCTACAACTGCTGTTGCAGCGAATGCGCCCAATAGGGCACGCCGGGTCAAGCCCGATGTACTGCTCGTGGTCATTTCGTTTCGTCCCGTACTGTTCCTGCCTGCACACGATGTTACGCGCGCGATCTTAATTTTTTCCCATCCCAGATGCGAGATTTATGACACAGTCCGAAAAGCCAGCCAAGAAATCTTTCACATTCATCTTTTCAAGGGGGAATTTTCGGCGAATTTTTGCGCAGGTGATGCAAATCGGTATACTATTGAGGCAATTAGGCGTTCGCGCAACATAGCCGATGCAAACGCGCATCAGGCTCGGATGGATGCTTTGGATTGATGTATTTGTGAATGGACAAAACGTCCAGCTGAAAACCATATTCGTTCGGAACGCGCCTCAGAACGCGCAAAGTATCGAATAATCAAGGTCATCCCATGCGAGCACTTTACCGGTTGCCTAAAAGTCTTATCTTCGCCGCTTGCATTACGGCGTCTGCCTCTGTGGCAAGTGCCCAGTCGGCACCCGGAACGGCATTTCAAATGGCTGTTGCCGAGTTTGCGCCTGCAGGTTCGGGCCTGGCAGAGTTCTATCGTACTAACGCGTTTGCGCCAATATGGGTCGGAGACACGCCCGAGCACGAGGCGCGTAGGGCTCGGTTGATCAAGGCTTTATCGACTACGAACCTGCATGGTTTGCCAGAAGGGGCTTATGACGTTCAGTCGATTGTTTCAAAGATGCAGGACGCCAGATCGCTGCGGGACTTGGGTGCAGTTGAAATTGAACTGAGCAAGGCGTTTGTCAGCTACGCAAGTGATCTGTTTTCGGGCACATTGCGTCCTGCGCAGATCGACGATGGGCTGGTCCGCAAGGTGTCGCGTCGGTCGGTCAATGACCATTTGCAGGGCCTGCTTACTGCGAAGGGTGACGCGTATTTCGATCAACTCGCGCCGCAGTCCACCCAGTACCGCGCATTGATGAAACAGAAAATCGCGCTGGAAGCTTTGGTCAACCAAGGCGGTTGGGGTGCCGGTGTGCCCGTGGGTAAGTTGGAGTATGGCGATACCGGACCTAATGTAGTTAAGCTGCGTAACCGTCTGATCACAATGGGGTATCTAAGTCCGACCGCAAGCCCCGAATTTGATGAGGCAATGCTTGTCGCTGTCAAAGACTTCCAGCAAGCGCATGGTCTGGCCACAGATGGTGTCGCCGGAGAGGGCACGATCACCGAACTAAACCGCACGGCGACCGAGCGTTTGAAGGCCGTGTATGTTGCACTGGAACGCGAACGTTGGTTGCCGCGAGAACGGGGTGAGCGGCACATTCTGGTCAACCAGGCCGACTTTTCAGCCAAGATCGTGGACGATGGCCGGGTTACCTTTGAAACCCGCGCCGTGATTGGCAAGAACGTGCATGACCGTCGCAGCCCAGAATTTTCGGACGAGATGGAGCATATGGTCATCAACCCCAGTTGGTATGTGCCGCGCTCGATCATCACCAAGGAATATCTGCCAAAACTGCAGTCAAATCCGAACGCCGTTGGCCACATCCAGATCACGGATCGCAGCGGTCGCCTGGTTAATCGGGGCGCGGTTGATTTCACCCAGTTTAACACCAGAAACTTCCCGTTTGCCATGCGTCAGCCCCCCAGCAAAAGCAACGCGCTGGGGCTGGTAAAGTTCATGTTCCCCAATAAGTACAACATCTATCTGCATGATACACCTCAGAAATCTCTGTTTGCACGTGAGACACGGGCGTTCTCGCACGGATGTATCCGTTTGGCGCAACCCTTCGAGTTTGCCTATGCGCTTTTGGCCAAACAGGAAGAGGACCCAAAGGCGTTTTTCCACCGGGTATTGGCGTCCGGCAAGGAAACGACCGTCCCGCTGGAACAGCATGTTCCGGTTCATCTGATCTATCGCACCGCCTATATCGGTCCGAATGGTGAGGTTCAGTATCGCCGCGATGTCTATGACCGGGACCGGAAAATCTGGGACGCTCTGCAGAAAGCAGGGGTAGCCCTGCCGGACGTTCAGGGGTAATCACCGGGGGCAGGTCCTTAATTCGGGAAGCCCGTCATGCAGTACACTATTCAGCAAATCGCCGAAGCCTTGGGCGCGGACTGTCAGGGTGAAGTTGGCCTTGTTATAGAGCGCGCCGCAGAACCGGTCGATGCCGGGCCGTCTGACCTGGCAATGGCGATGTCGCCGAAATACGCGGACGCGCTTAGCACGGGTGCCGCCCGCGCCGCCGTTTTGTGGGAAGGTGCGGATTGGCAGGCTCTGGGGTTGGAGGCCGCGGTTTTTGTGCCGCGTCCACGCATGGCGATGGCAGGTATCACGGCAATGCTGGATCGCGGGCAGGGAGTTCAGCCGGGCATTCACCCCTCTGCCGTAATCGACCCAACGGCGGAGATAGGCGAGGGTGCCTCGATCGGTCCATTGGTAGTTGTTGGTGCCGGTGCGCGTATCGGTAAGAATGCGGTCATCGGGCCACATTGCGTGATCGGTCTGGATGCCGTTCTGGGTGACCACGCCTTTCTGCGCGAGATGGTGAGTATCGGAGCACGTGCTCAGATCGGTGACCGTTTCATTGCCCAACCCGGTGCGCGGATCGGCAGCGACGGTTTCAGCTTTGTGACGCCCGAGGTATCAGGCGTGGAAAACGCCCGCAAATCTATGGGCGATCAGGGTGAAGCCCGGGCGCAAAGCTGGCTCCGCATTCATTCTTTGGGTGCCGTTGAGATTGGCGATGATGTCGAAGTCGGTGCGAATTGCACCGTGGACAATGGGACCATCAGGAACACATGCATTGGCGATGGTTCAAAGCTCGATAACCAGGTTCATATCGGGCACAACACCCGTGTCGGGCAGGATTGCCTGTTATGCGGGCAATCCGGTGTGTCCGGATCAGTTGAAATTGGAAACAACGTTGTTTTGGGCGGACAGACCGGAGTGTCGGACAATATCTTTATCGGCGATGGTGTGATTGCGGGCGGGGGCACAAAAATCCTATCCAACGTTCCCAAAGGGCGCGTGGTTATGGGCTATCCCGCCATCAAAATGGAAACGCATACAGACATTTACAAAGCGCAGCGCCGGCTGCCGAGATTGGCACGTGACGTTGAGGCGCTGAAAAAGGCTGTTTCCAAACAGCCTCCGAGCGATTAAATCAACCACAACATGATAATTAGAGGATCGACATGAGCATCAGCGACCGCGTCATCGCAATCATTGCAGAGCAGGCCGTGCTGGAGCCGTCGGATGTGACACCCGAAAGCACGCTCGAAGATCTGGGTATCGACAGCCTTGGACTGGTCGAGAGCATTTTTGCCATCGAGGAAGAGTTCGATATCTCGATTCCGTTCAACGCAAACGAGCCGAGCGCCAGCGACTTTGACATTTCGAACGTCGCGGCCATTATCACCGGCATCCAAAAGCTGGTGTCGGAAAAGGTCTGACATAATCCTATGAAACGCGTCGTTATCACCGGGGCCGGTACAATCAATTCACTGGGCCATTCGGTGCCTGATACGTTAGAGGCTATGCGCGAAGGGCGCTGCGGTATCTCTGCGCTTGAATTTCGCGATGTTGAAAGACTGGCCATTCAGATTGGTGGTCAGGTCCGCGGGTTCGAGGCCGAGGGGCGGTTTAACCGCCAGCAAATGACCCTGTATGACCGGTTCACACAATTCACTCTGACAGCGGCCAAAGAAGCAATTGATCAATCCGGGATCGAATTCCACGGTGACCTCGCGGCCCGCTCGGGCGTTGTGTTGGGAACCGCTGGTGGAGGCGTTTCGACCTGGGATGACAACTACCGTTCCGTTTACGAGGATGGCAAAAACCGGGTGCACCCGTTTGTCGTTCCCAAGCTGATGAACAATGCGGCGGCCAGTCACGTCTCGATGGAGCATAACCTTAAGGGCCCCAGCTTTACGGTGTCGACGGCCTGTGCCTCGTCCAACCACGCAATGGCGCTGGCGTTCCAGATGGTACGCAGCGGTGCTGCTCCGGCGATGCTGACCGGTGGGTCAGAGTCGATGTTGTGTTTTGGTGGTGTCAAAGCCTGGGAAGGGCTGCGTGTCATGTCCAAGGACGCCTGCCGCCCGTTCAGCGCGAATCGCAATGGCATGGTGCAAGGCGAAGGCGCAGGTGTCTTCGTGTTCGAAGAATTCGAGCACGCCCGCGCCCGTGGGGCTGATATCCTGTGTGAGGTCGTGGGTTTTGCGATGTCGTCAGATGCGTCGGACATTGTCATGCCCAGCAAACAGGGCGCTGCGCGTGCCATGTCGGGCGCGCTTGCGGATGCAGGGTTAAGCGCGGACAGTGTTGGATATATCAACGCGCATGGAACCGGCACCGCGGCCAATGATAAGACGGAATGCGCTGCCGTGGCCGGTGTCTTTGGTCCTCATGCGGATGAACTGATGATATCTTCGACCAAGTCGATGCACGGCCACCTTATCGGTGGCACCGGCGCGGTCGAACTGCTGGCCTGTATCATGGCACTGCGGGATGGGGTGATCGCTCCGACCATCGGCTATGAAGAGCCGGACCCCGAATGCGCGCTGGATGTCGTGCCAAACGAAGCCCGCGAGGCGAAAGTGGACGTAGCACTGAGTAACGCCTTTGCATTTGGCGGGCTGAATGCGGTAATTGCCTTAAAACGCATTTAAAATCTGATTTCAAACAAAGAAGCCGCCGGTAAATCCCGACGGCTTCTTTAGTTTAGCGAAACCTCAGTTCTGCAGAACTTTCAAGCCTTCAAAACCTGCTGTGAAGCCCGACAGCGAAACTTCCAGTTGCAGTAGTTGGTTTGGTGCGAGAACCGACACGAGCGACAAGGTCGCTTTGGTTCCGACCTTCATTGCTTCCACGTCGCCCTCGGTAAAGCCCATCTGCGCAACACAGCCAACGGGGTTACAGTGGTGGTAGTCATAGCGCTTGCCCGGAGCACCATCGATCGAAAGCGCCAGCTGCGCCTGTAGCATTGTTTCCAGCGGGACAACCACAGTTGCTCCGGCAACCGCGGCCACGCCCTCGGGCAATTTTTCCAGAGTAATTTCCGCGATCGGCTGACCTTGCTCGCCGGTCAGGATCTGACGCATCGCGCAGGGGTCTTCGTCGGCATCGGTCTTGATGCACAGGATCGCCCAGTCGCCCTTTTCTTCCTTAACGTATTGTTCGCCGACGCGCGGGCCGGTTTCACCCAGGTCCAGATCACTGCCGACCTCTGTTTGCGAGGTCTGGGGCTGTTGTTCGGTTTCCTGCGTCGTTTCCTGTGCGTACGCGGCTCCGCACCACAAAGCAGTGGTCACCAGGCTGATGGATAGGGTGTTCTTAATCATGATTGCCTCGGTCTTATGTTGGATTTTTTATTCGTCTATCACCCTTGCCAGACCCTGTCAGGGGCTAAGGTGGGTCAAATCAACATGTGAACGGTTTTTCGCCGGGTTATCGGAAATCCAGCGCGACGACAAAAAGAACAAAGGGAGCCGGTGGAGCGGCTCCCTTTATATAATTTTCTCCCCGTCGGACTGGCCGACTTATTTATGCGCAGACGTTACGAAAGGTGGGGGCATCGGTCAACTGAAAACCTGAAATTTTAATGTAACGGCCATGATTTGTGAAAAAAACCGCGCCCGAAGGCGCGGTCAGTCGACAGGGAGGAAATATGCCGCCCCGTAACCTTAGCCACAAGGCAGCAATTAGACTTTCGCAGTTAAAGGTTAACTTTGTATGCTGGCCGTAGATCGGTGGAAATAAGGCCTTACATTCATGGACCAAAACATATTCTTGGGCGGCGGTGGCAACGACTACGGCCAACCGCAGTCGCTGACGCTGAAATATGCCAACCGCCACGGCATGATCGCGGGGGCGACGGGAACAGGTAAAACGGTGACACTGCAAATTCTGGCCGAGGGGTTTTCCCAGGCCGGTGTTCCGGTTTTCCTGTCTGACGTCAAAGGGGACCTGTCCGGTCTGGCCAAGGCGGGCAGCGAAGGTCACAAGCTTCACAAAGCGTTTCAGGATCGCGCCCAGCGGATAGGCTTTACCGATTACGCGTATGGCGCGTGTCCGGTCACGTTCTGGGATCTGTTCGGGCAACAGGGACATCCCGTTCGTACAACAGTAACCGAGATGGGACCTCTTCTGCTGTCGCGCCTGATGGATCTGAGCGAAGCACAAGAGGGCATTCTGAACATCGCGTTCCGGGTGGCAGACGAAGAGGGCTTACCGCTATTAGACCTCAAAGACCTTCAGTCCTTGCTGGTCTGGATTGGGGAAAATAGGGCTCAGTTGTCTTTGCGCTATGGCAATGTCTCAACCGCTTCGATCGGGGCTATTCAACGCCGCCTGCTGGTGCTGGAAAACCAAGGCGGCACCAAACTGTTTGGTGAACCCGCATTGGAACTGGCCGATCTGATGCGCGTGGATGAGAACGGGCAGGGCGTCGTGAACATCCTTGCTGCCGACAAGCTGATGGGGTCACCGCGTCTGTACGCAACATTCCTGCTGTGGTTGCTAAGCGAGCTGTTCGAAGAACTGCCGGAAGTTGGCGACCCGGACAAACCCAAACTGGTGTTCTTCTTCGACGAAGCGCATCTGCTGTTCGATGATGCGCCCAAGGTTCTGGTGGACAAGGTCGAACAGGTCGCCCGCCTCATTCGCTCCAAGGGGGTGGGTGTCTATTTCATCTCGCAGAATCCGGCGGACGTTCCAGAAGACATTCTTGGCCAGCTGGGCAACCGGGTGCAGCATGCCTTGCGCGCATTCACGGCGCGGGATCGCAAGAACCTGCGACTTGCAGCAGAAACCTATCGTGAAAACCCAGCCTTCGACACCGAAGAGGCGATCCGTGAGGTTGGTGTCGGTGAGGCCGTGACCTCGATGTTGCAGAAAAAAGGCGTGCCAGGGATCGTAGAACGCACTCTGATCCGCCCGCCGGGAACGCAACTGGGGCCAATCACCAAGGCCGAGCGGAAGGCGCTGATGGATGCGTCAGCGATGAAAGTGAAATACGGGCAGTTGAAGGACCGGAAATCTGCCTTTGAAATCCTTCAGTCCCGCGCAGATGCAGCAGCGCAAGCAGCGGCCGAGGCCGAGGAACAGTTGGAAACGCAATCCACGGCCGAGCGTGAATTTGCGACAGCAAGACGCTATTCCGGCAGCCGGGTTGGGCGGTCATCCTCTCGCGTGATGCGTAAGAAAGACACATTCGCAACCGCTATGAGTGAGGCTGTGATCAAGGAACTGAAAGGAACAACCGGACGTCGCATTGTACGCGGCATTCTTGGCGGTTTGTTCAAGGCCAGATAAGGGTAGTGCCGGGCAGGAACCTTCTACCCGGCGCACGTATTTTACTTCAGACGGCGCTGGCCTTCTTGCTTGCAATAGGCGTCCGCTTCGGAGACCGACATTTTGGTGGCCGGGAAGTTGGTCGCTCGATCCCAGATCACACGGTCTGGACGATATAGTTGGCACGTAACTTCACCCTTAGGCGTCTGCACTTTTACCGGGGCCGTTTCCAACTCTTCCGGCGACGGGATACATCCAGCCAGCATGGCGAGCAGCGGGACGGTAAGGGCTATTTTAGTGAAGGAAGTATTCATGTGCACTCTTTTTAAACTCGTAGGTTTCCCGAATGATCGCGGGCCAAGCATCAATTTAGCGTAAATACTGGCCAAAAAGAGGGCTGGATCAAGGCGGTACTGGGATTCGTCTAATCCGTATACCGTATAAAATCAAGAAACCGCACCAGTCAGTTGGCGCGGTCTCAAGAATTGATGGAATGTGATCTTACTTTTCCGGAATCAATCCCCTTGGACTGAACCTGAGAACAATCAGCAGGATAAGGCCCATGGTGAACAGACGCATATGCGCGGCACTGTCGATCAAATGAGACTTAAGCGCGCTGCCATCCGGCATGCTCGAAGTGATCAGGTTCATGAACCACAATCCCATCGGCTCGACCTGAACCCAAAGGAACCAGATCAGGAATGCGCCTAATACAGCACCGAAATTGTTGCCCGAACCGCCCACAATGACCATCACCCAGACAAGGAACGTAAACCGTAGCGGATTGTATGTGCCCGGCGTAAGTTGCCCGTCCAGAGTTGTCATCATCGCACCGGCGATGCCACAGATGGCCGAGCCGAGCACGAAGATCTGTAGGTGGCGGCGGGTAACATCCTTGCCCATTGCCTCTGCCGCGACCTCATTGTCGCGGATGGCGCGCATCATGCGGCCCCACGGGCTTTTCAACGCCATTTGCGCCATCCACAGCAGGACAAGCAGAACGATCATGAACAGCAGCGAATAGCCCAGTTTGACCGACAGGGTCGACGCGATGACCGGATCCAACCCGAGCCAGTCAGCGCGGGCGACAAAGCTGGGATCGTTCTGCAGTTCGACCTCGTAACCAACCACAGGGGCAGGGCGCGGGATGCCGTAGACGTTCTTTACACCTCGGGCCAGCCAATCCTCGTTCTTCATGATGGCAATGATGATCTCGGCAATGCCCAGTGTCGCGATCGCCAGATAGTCAGAGCGAAGGCCCAGCGCCGTCTTTCCGATCAGCCACGCCGCACCAGCGGCCAGCAAACCGCCCGCAGGCCAGGCCACAAGGACCGGCAGGTTCAAACCGCCAAGGTTGCCGGCAACTGCGGGTTCGATTGCCTCGACCCCCACAACGCTTGGATCAAATATTGCGCGGTAGACAAAGAACCCAACAAGGAGAATGGCAATAATCGTCAAGGTTTGGGCACGCCCCTTGGGCATCCGGGTCGCCACCAGCACAGCCGCCACAACGGTTGCTGCGCCTAAAAGCAACGCCAGAAGAATGCCATAACCACCCGAGGACCATGCGCCGGGGGTCGGCGGGGTCGATATCAAAACAACAGCCAGTCCACCCAGTGCGACAAAACCCATGACGCCGACGTTAAAGAGGCCGGCAAACCCCCATTGCAGGTTTACCCCAATCGCCATGATGGCCGAGATCAACCCCATGTTCAGGATCAGGATTGCGGCGTTCCAGCTTTGTGTGAAACCGGTCAGCAGGATCAGACCGCCAACGACAATGAAAAGCAGCGTGTTTTTGACGGACACGGTCATACCGCTTTCCCCTTAAACAGGCCGGTAGGCTTGAACAGAAGCACGATCAGCAAGATGGCAAAGCTGACGGCGAATTTGTAATCAGTGGACAGGAATTGCACCAATCCCGAAGGCGCCAGACTTTCTGGCGCAACGTAAGTCAGTACCTTTTTCCATGCATAGGTAACAGTGACCTCTGAGAACGCGATGATGAACCCGCCCGCGATGGCGCCCAGCGGGTTGCCAAGGCCGCCGACAATGGCCGAAGCGAAGATCGGCAGCAGAAGTTGGAAATAGACAAAAGGCTTAAAGCTCTTGTCCAAACCATAAAGAACACCAGCGGTGGTCGCCAATGCTGCCACGATGATCCAGGTGATCATCACAACACGCTCGGGGTTAATACCTGAAAGCAGCGCCAGATCCTCGTTATCGGAATAGGCCCGCATCGATTTTCCCGTGCGGGTCTTGTTGAGGAACCAGAACAGCAGCGCCACCGCGATAACGGCAACTACCAGAGTGATGCCCTGAGAGGTCTTGATCGCAAGCCCCTCACGCAGTCCGGTCATCGCCTTGAAATCACGGGCGGATATGATGAACCGCGCGCCGTCCGAAAACCTTTGGTCATCCGGACCGATGATAAAGCGAACAAGCCCGTTCATGATGAACATGACACCCATCGAGACGATCACAAGGATCACCGGCTTGGCCTTTTGTTCCCGGTAGAACCGATAGACCAACCGATCGGTTATCAAAACAAGTACGATACAGCCCAGGATCGCAAAGGGCAGGGCCAGCAGCGCGGTGGGTAGCGGGCCAAAACTCACGCCGGCGGCTTGCAGGCCCCAGGTAACCAGCACGGCAATCATCGCACCAAAGGCCATCGTGTCGCCATGGGCAAAATTCGAAAACCGCAGGATGCCGTAGATAAGCGTGACCCCTAGCGCGCCAAGCGCCAATTGGCTGCCGTAAGCAACCGCAGGCACGATGACAAAGTTTGCCAGCGCGACTAACGCATTCAATAAGTCCATTTGATCGTCTCGTTCTTTCGGGTGCGGCTTTATGGCATGCGTTTTGCCATTTGCACAATCATTCCCACGTCTTTTCCGGCGTTAATTTGGGAAATTTTCAACCCGAAAGCGACAAAATCGGCATTGCTCCGATTGCTGATGACAGCGGCGTTCTCTTTGTGCGTGTTCAGGCGGGGCTGACCCGCCAGAACGGTTGTGGTTTGGGACCCCAACGGGGCGTATTGGACCTGGTGTCGTCAGCTGACCGTGCAGGTTCCACGCTCGTTTCGGCTGTTGGCTCCCGTTGCCCGGATCGCGAGCGTACCGCTTTCGTCGATAGTGTAACCGACGCTGCCGCCATTGGTGATTTGCAGAAATTCATAAGAACCAAGCCCTTTGAAAACATGCAGCTCGGCAATATCGCCATCGACGCTCAAGGTTCCTTTGGATGCGCCCTCAACACGTTTCAGCATGATTTTCTTGGGCGCTGTGGCAGGGGAACATTTGCCGGACTTGCAAATCTCTTCAATCTGACACTCGTAAACAAACTCAGCTCCCGGTGTATTCTGCGTTGTGGCCTGCGCGACAGCGGGCAGCAACAAGGCAGCAAGAGCGGCCAGATATTTCATATAAGCTCTCCTAAAAGGTGTTGGCCGACAAATCGGTCCATGTGTTGGTAAACCGGCCATCGAAGGGCGCGATTTCTGGGCCTCACTAGGTGGGAAAAATGGCGAGAATTAATCCTTCTGGGGACAGATTTCTGAATGCTGAAATTTCCAGAAGTCTGAGGCCACAGAAATTATACATTGAAAACTCAGGATATAATTCGATGAAGATTGGTTTCCTGACCGTTCCAGCGTAAAATCCGCCTTATTTTGGACAGATTTACCGACCGTCGCTGTAACGTTGTGCAAATCCTTGCGTACCGACATTGAAACAACCAGATTCGGGGATGCTCTCAGTGACCAGCAAATTATGGCGTCCGACGTTACGAACAGTATCACGCAACCTCAAGATGAAGTGATCCGCTTGGGACAACGCTTTGATCTCGGTGGGATATCCCTAGCTTTCCAGAACGGCTCGCCGGGAAATGCGAAGCCCAACTTACGGAATACGGATCACGTCATGGCGCAGACCCAGCGGCTCCGGGAACAGAAAGGCAAGACATGAAAAACGCGGCGATTTTGTTTTTAAGTTTGGTAGCGCCCGGTGTTGCGGCGGCTCAGAACGATCCTCTGAACGGTGAGGATTTTGTGGTGAACTGCGTCTCGGACAGCACGGGCAACGCGGTGACGCTGGCGCGGTCAGGGGCCACGGACAAAGGGTTCATTGTAACCGATGACGTCAAAGGTGAAGCCGTCATCATCGGCGGGCTGAACTCGCTGACGTTTTTGCACATTAAGGATAAAGATGTGATTACCTTTGTCGTCGACTTCGAGAATCTTGACTACGACATGTCGATCAGGGGCCCGCATGCCGCGCAGGACTTTGGGTCCTGTGGTGATCCGATAGGGTAAATGAGGTTTGATATCTGGCCAGTGAAAACGGGGTCGGGAAAAGAAAACCCTGTTTTCCCGGCACAGCAATTTCAATGAAAGTTGGCGATGCTAATCCAACACGTCGAAACTTGGATAGTCGGCCTAGGCGGTTGCGGGAACAAAGACGAAGCTGAAGAGCGCCACATGGGCGTTGAGGTAGGCCACTAGTATTCTTCTCCGCAATGGCCATGGGTTACCAAAACGTCGACCATCCAACCTCTGGTTTGCGTGGTGATTGTAATGTCGGTGGGTTGGCCTTTGTGCAATTTGACTTGCATGTGCGCGATTTCGCTATCCTCAACACTGCTTGCGAAAACAGTGTTTTCTGTGGAAAGCTCTGGATCGATACTAAATTCTCCCATAGGGAACTTGCTGTCTTTTTCTGGAGAAACGGCAAAGGTATTCACCAGGCTCCCGATGGACGAGATTTCCAAGTTAAATCCGTCTCCAAGACATTCGACGGCCTCACAATCGTTGGAAATACAGTGTGCCCGAACTTCACACATCTTCATTCTACAATGCGACAGAGGAACACTTTCGGCGTAAGTCGCTTGCGGTAAAGCGAACCCAACAATGACCGAGGCAAGCAAGTAACACAGTCTTTGTTCAATAAACACCGTCGTTACCCCCCCAAGAAACTCTTCCGCACCTCCGGATCAGCCAACAGTTCCTTGCCCGTTCCAGTATAGGCATTCCGCCCCTGAACAAGCACATACCCCTTGTCCGCGATCTCCAGAGCCTGACGAGCATTCTGCTCCACCATCAGGATCGGCAGACCGGTCCGCGAAACTTCGATGATCCGGTCGAACAGTTCATCCATCACGATCGGCGAAACACCAGCGGTCGGCTCGTCCAACATCAGAACTTTGGGCTGAGTCATAAGCGCTCGGCCTACAGCGACCTGCTGACGTTGACCGCCCGACAGCTCTCCGGCCGCTTGATTTCGCTTGTCGCGCAGGATGGGGAAGAGGTCGTAGACCTGTTCCATGGTTTGGCTGATGTCGTCGCGACGGATGAAAGCGCCCATCTCAAGGTTTTCTTCAACCGTCATCGAGGTGAAGATGTTTGAGGTTTGCGGCACAAACCCCATCCCGCGGATAACGCGGTCCTGCGGAGTGAGGTTGGTGATGTCTTCACCGTCCAGCCGGACAGATCCCGACCGGACATCCAGCATTCCAAAAACGGCCTTCATCGCAGTAGACTTACCTGCGCCATTGGGGCCAACGATCACCGCGATCTGACCTTTGTCCACAGCGATGGTGCACTCATGCAAGATGTCCGGCCCCTTGCCATAACCACCGGTCATGGTGTCACCGATCAGAAACGGCTCAGACATTCAAAGGATCCTTCTTCATCTGGCCTTCAAATATCCCGGGGGTTTCGGGGCAGCGACCCCATTTGCGCAAACTGTGTGCACTCACTCTCATCACATCGCTCATGCCCCGGCCTCTAGTTTGTCTTTGTTCTTCAGGCCAGTGCCCAGATAGGCCTCGATCACGTGCTCATTGGCTTTGATCTCGTCCAGTGTACCCTCGGCCAGGACTTTCCCCTCGGCCATACAGATGACCGGGTCGCAAATCTTGCCGATAAAATCCATGTCGTGTTCGATAACGACAAAAGTATAACCGCGTTCTTTGTTCAAACGCAGGATGGTGTCGGCGATGGTCATCAGCAGGGTGCGGTTCACGCCCGCGCCGACCTCGTCCAGAAACACGATCTTGGCGTCGACCATCATGGTGCGGCCGAGTTCCAGCAGCTTCTTTTGCCCGCCAGAGACCTGACCTGCCTTGTGGTCGGCCAGGTGCTCAATGGTCAGAAACTCCAGAACCTCATCCGCTTTAGCCATTAGGGCACGTTCTTCGTCGGCGATGCGCTTGCGACCGAACCAGGTGTTCCACAGCGATTCACCCGATTGGGCGCCGGGCACCATCATCAGATTCTCGCGGCAGGACATCGAAGAGAATTCATGCGCGATCTGAAAGGTGCGCAGCAAACCCTTGTGAAACAGGTCATGCGGGGGAAGGCCGGTAATTTCTTCGCCGTCCATGTACACCCTGCCGCTGGTCGGTGGCAGAACGCCCGCGATCACGTTGAAAAGGGTGGTCTTTCCCGCCCCGTTTGGCCCGATCAGGCCTGTGATCGAACCTTTTTGGATTTCCAGCGACGCCCCATCCACCGCGTGAAACCCGCCGAAATGCTTGTGCACGTCCTCGACGACGATCATCTATTCCCCTAGCCACCCTTGTCGGTGTTTCTGCTTCCTCGACCCCAAAAGGTGAGGTGCGGCCTTTTTTCATTGAAACAGCCCGGACACAAGGCCCGGGCTGCTTGATTTTATGACGTTTAAGACCGGATCAACGGAAGTTGACGGTCTTGTTTTCGCCGTCGGTCACTTCGATCTCGCGATAAGAACCCGCGCTTTCACCTGGGCCGATCAGCTCAACACCCGACGCGCCGACATAGTCGATGTCCTGACCAGCGGCGAGAAGCTCCAGACCTTTGGCCAGTTCACCCGGATAGATCTTCTCACCCGGGGCGTTGGCGACATCCAATATCTTGGCGCCGTATTCAGCCGGGTTAGTGGAACCTGCCGCCTGCATGGCCAGCATGAACAGCGCGGCAGCGTCATAGGATTCAGGCGAATAGGGCGACGAACCGTCAAAGCCTGCGGCTTCGGCCATGGCAAAGTACTTTTCAGCACCTTCACCGCCCGAACCGGCGATCTGACCGAACGAGCCGTTCAGGTCGGGACCGACGTTGGAAGGCAGCGAGTCACCGATCATGCCGCCCGGCAGACCAAATGTGTCAAACGCACCGCTGTCCAACGAGGACTGAATGATGCCCAGACCGCCCTGGTCCAGATAGCCTGCGACAACCAGAATATCGCCACCAGCCGATGCCAGCGCACCAACTTCAGCCGAGTAGTCAGCCTTGCCGTCTTCGTGCGCGGCAACGATGGTCACTTCACCGCCGGCTGCTTCGAACGAGGATTGGATCGCGTCTGCCAGACCCTTGCCGTAGTCGTTGTTGGTATAGGTCAGGGCGATCGAGTTGATGCCGCGATCCTTCAGGATGTCAGCCATCACTTCGCCTTCACGCGCATCCGACGGTGCGGTGCGGAAGAACAGACCATTGTCTTCCATAGTCGACAGACCCGGCGATGTTGCCGACGGCGAGATCATGACCATGCCATTCGGGATCGCAACGTTTTGCAGGATCGCGCCGGTCACACCCGAGCAGTCGCCACCGACGATGCCCGCAACGCCGTCCGCAATCATGCGTTCGCCGTTCGATGTCGCCAGACCGTTGTCGATACAGCCGGTGTCAGCGCGCGATGCTGTGACCTTTGAGCCGTCCAGCAGTTTGCCGGATTCGGTGACCTCGGCCATCGCCATTTCGGCGCCTGAACCCATTGCGGGTGCCAGCGATTCAATCGGGCCGGTAAAGCCAAAGAGGACGCCCAAAGTGACGTCTTCGGCTAGTGCCGGACCAGCCAGCAGAGCGGATGCTGCGGTTGCAGTAAGCAGCTTTTTCATATGGTTACTCCCTTATTGGAACGTATTCGTTCTGGGCAAGACCCTAGGCAAGCTGTCTGGAAAAGAAAAGTCCTAACGCAAATGTGTTTTTGCCAAGAATAAACCTATTTGTTTTGATGAGTTTGTCACGTTTTACCAAAGTTGGAGATTCTCATGCTTAGGGCTGCCGCGATTCTGGTCCTGTCGGTTTTTGCCGGCCCCATCAGCGCCGATACCCTTCAAACCTCAGCCGGGACGGTTCAGGTCACGGCGATGGTCACCGGGCTGGATGCACCTTGGGCGATCGGCTTATTGCCCGGAGGCGGAACATTGGTGACCGAACGGGACGGCGATCTTTTGTTTGTCTCGGAAGGCGAGGTCAAACGCATTGCCGGGGTGCCCAAGGTGGCTGCGAACGGGCAGGGCGGGCTGCTCGATATCACCGTGGCACGGGATTTTCCGCAGACCCGCGAGGTGTTTCTCACCTTCTCTAAACCCCAAAGTGGCGGGGCGGGAACCGCGGTGGCCGTGGCGCGCCTGTCGGAAAACGGGAGCCGCTTGAACAACGTACGGATCATTTTCGAAGCAGTTCCGGGCGGTTCGACTGGCCGACATTTCGGTTCGCGCGTGGTCGAGGCGCAGGACGGAACGCTGTTTGTTACGATTGGGGATCGCGGCGACCGTCCGTCAGCGCAAGACAGGTCAAACCACATGGGCACCGTTATTCGCATCAATCGCGATGGCACGGTACCTGCCGACAACCCTTTTGTCGGACAGGCTGGAATTCGCCCTGAGATTTGGTCATTTGGTCATCGCAACCCGCAGGGCGCTGGGTTGGACAGGCAAGGTCGCTTGTGGATTTCAGAGCATGGTGCGAAGGGCGGGGATGAAGTGAACCTGATCCAACCGGGGCGGAATTTCGGCTGGCCGGTGATCTCCTACGGCGTTCACTATTCGGGCCAAAAAATCGGAGAGGGGACCTCGAAACCCGGGATGGAACAGCCGGAACACTATTGGGATCCGTCCATCGCAACGTCCGGTTTGCTGGTCTATTCCGGCAAGCTTTGGCCAGAGTGGCGGGGCGATATCTTTGTCGGGTCGCTCAAGTTTGACTACATCTCGCGCCTTGAAGGAACACCGCTGCGCGAGGTCGAACAGATCAAAGGGCCGGAAACCGAGCGCGTTCGCGATATCGTCGAAGCCCCGGATGGGGCAATCTGGTTTATTTCGGTGGGACAGGGAGCCATCTATCGCATGACCCCCGGATAGGCGTAGATCAGACGGACAACCGCCCGCTTTGCGCACCACGTTCACGATAAGGCGTGGTGTTGTAATGGGCCCGGTAGCATTTTGAGAAATGGCTGGGCGAGGCAAAGCCGCAAGCCAAAGCCACGTTGATCACACTCATGTCCGTCTGCATCAGCAGGTTGCGTGCTTTGTGCAGGCGCAATTCCATGTAGTAGCGTTTGGGTGAGCGGCTGAGATAGCGGCGGAAAAGGCGTTCCAGTTGTCGGGTGGACATGCCCACGTCTTTTGCCAGAATCGATGGCGAGATCGGCTCTTCGATATTCTTTTCCATCATCAGGATAACCTGGCTTAGCTTGGGGTGTCGTACACCAATCCGGGTCGGGGTCGACAGGCGCTGTGTATCCTGATCGGTACGGATCGAGGAATAGATCATCTGGTCCGCCACGGCGTTCGCCAGATCCTCACCATAATCATCGGCAATGATCTTGAGCATCAGGTCGATTGAGGACGTGCCGCCCGCAGTCGTCATCCGGTTTCCGTCGATCTGAAACACTGATTTGGTCAGTTCAACTTCGTCGAACTCTTCGATAAAGCTGTCCGAGTTTTCCCAGTGGATCGTTGCGCGTTTACCATCCAGCAATCCGGCCTTGGCCAACGTAAAGGCTGCTGTGCACAGACCGCCGATGCGCAAACCGCGCCGCGCTTCGCGGCGGACCCAGTTCAGCACTTTCTTTGTTGTCGCCAGTTGCACGTCGACGCCGCCGCAGATCAAGACCACGTCATCGCGTTGCAGTTCGACCAAGTCGGTTTCAACGTTAAAGGTAGTCCCGGCAGAACAGCTGACCGTATCACCACCTTCACCGGCCAGGGCCCACGTGTAGAGTTCTTTGTCTGCCATACGGTTGGCAATCCGCAGGCTGTCCAACGCCGAGGCAAAAGACAGCAGGGAAAACTTGTCCAAAAGGACAAACACGAAATGCCGAGGATTGGCCTCAGCGCCTTCCACTGTGACAACTTGGCGTTGCTCTTGCATGGCTTGGTGTCCTTGATTCGGCGCGTTGTTACGTCGCGTCCGGCGTCGTTGTTGCCAGCCACCATGATCAAAGCTTGTTTCCGACGTCAAGAGGCGCAAAAGGGATATGGTCAGTCTTCAATGCATTTTGTATAGAGACGACCTGACTACTTCAGCGGAGATCAAAGCTATGACCGAATGGCAAAAAACGAACTGGCGCAACAAGCCCCGGGTTCAGATGCCAGACTATATCGATGCGGCCGCGCTGGCCAAAGTCGAGGCTCAGCTTTCTCAGTATCCCCCGCTGGTCTTTGCTGGCGAAGCACGGCGTCTCAAACAACATCTGGGTGCCGCCGGTCGCGGCGAGGCTTTCCTGTTACAGGGCGGGGATTGTGCTGAAAGCTTTGAACAATTCAGCGCGGATGCAATTCGTGACACCTTTAAGGTGATGCTGCAGATGGCGATGGTACTGACCTATGGTGCCAAGGTGCCCGTGGTCAAAGTGGGCCGTATGGCGGGCCAGTTTGCCAAGCCGCGCAGTGCGCCGACCGAGGTTCTGGACGGTGTTGAGTTGCCCAGCTACCGCGGTGACATCATCAACGAGCTGGCTTTCACGCCCGAAGCCCGCATCCCGAATCCCAGCAAGATGCTGCAGGCCTACACGCAGGCTGCCGCTACCTTGAACCTGTTGCGTGCATTCTCGACCGGCGGATTCGCCGATATGAGCATGGTGCATTCGTGGACATTGGGCTTCACGGATGAACAGGATGTACAGAAATACTCGGAAATTGCTGACCGTATCCAAGACACGATCGACTTCATGGATGCCGCCGGGATCACAGCGGACACTACGCATGAGTTCTCAACCGTGGAGTTTTACACCAGCCACGAAAGCTTGCTGCTGGAATACGAAGAGGCTCTGACCCGTCTCGATTCTACTTCCGGCAACTGGTTGGCAGGGTCCGGTCACATGATCTGGATCGGCGACCGTACGCGTCAGCCAGACGGTGCGCATGTGGAATTCTGCAGCGGGGTACTGAACCCGATTGGTCTAAAATGCGGCCCGACCACGACAGCCGAGGACCTCAAGGTTCTTATGGCCAAGCTGAACCCGGAAAACGAAGAGGGTCGCCTGACCCTGATCGCACGGTTTGGCGCAGGCAAGGCAGGCGAGCACCTGCCGCGCCTGGTCAAGGCGGTTAAGGAAGAGGGCGCCAAGGTCACCTGGGTTTGCGACCCGATGCATGGCAACACGATCAAGTCGGCAACCGGGTACAAAACCCGTCCGTTCGACTCGGTCCTGCGTGAGGTACGCGACTTCTTTGGCGTCCATCAGGCCGAAGGCACGGTTCCTGGTGGTGTGCATTTTGAGATGACCGGTCTGGACGTCACAGAATGCACCGGCGGCGTGCGCGCGGTGACCGAAGAGGACCTGTCAGATCGTTACCACACAGCGTGCGACCCACGCCTGAACGCATCGCAGTCCTTGGAACTGGCATTCCTGGTCGCAGAAGAGCTGACCAACCTGCGCCGCGACCGCAAGAACCGCGCAGCCAGTTAAGGTTATAGACAATAATCGGAAAAGGCGGGCTGGATGGGCCCGCCTTTTTTTGTTTGTGACTTAGTCATCGCGCGACACAACCAGCCTCAGATGTGAACCGGGACGGTCAAAATTTTGCTGATCTTCTGCGAATCCGGTCTGGACCGTTTGCGACGGTTGTTTGGGAACCTGCACATCCGACACCGGGCGCAAATTGGTTTCTGAGATTGTGAATCGTCGGGGTGTTGCACCTATAGCGCCGTCGCTGACCATTACGCCCAGAATGCGGCTGACATCACCTAAATCGCTTTTCAGCGGTAACAGAAGCATGCGGGCCTGTAACTGCACACGCCCCAACCGACCTGATGATTCCAGGGTCAGATTGGCGATAGCTGGTTGTGCGAATACCTGTTCCGACACGGTCTTGATCTGGTCCCGCGCGCCGGGCTCAAAGAAGGAAGTCAGCGGCATACCACGCACTTCCATCCCGGCCAGCTGGTTCAAATGCCTCCCGGCCAGACGGAATCGGGTAAGTCCGGGGGCGATGCGTTCCAGAACGAAAGTGTATTCCAAAATGTTCTCAAGCCCGCGCGGGTCGATTTGCGACCGCATGGGAACCCCATCACCTGTCAGAAGCGCCGTCCAATACGCCTCGGCCTGCCGGATAGGCGAAAGGCTGCGCCCGCTGTCAAAACGATCCATAGAGACGATCTTTCCAAAACTTGACCCGAAACCGTTCCCGAAAAAGGTTTTCATCATTATCACCCTGGCGCCTATCGACCGTCATTTTCCTAAAATGCGAAGTACCGGGGACCTCTATCCGAGGCCAGTGTCCGCAGGTGTAAGACTGACGCAGGTTGAGTCAATTTTGGAGCAAATCTTTAACGAATGGTTAACGACTGACGGACAAAGGCAGAGTCAGCAAACTCTTGCCCTGTGCGCGCAGTTCGCATTAGGTGCGCCCAGCAAACTGAAAACGGGCAGCTATGGAAAGGGCAGGCATGATTAAATCCATGACGGGTTTCGCCTCGGGCAAAGGGGCGTTTGGCCCGCATAGCTGGACGTGGGAGTTGCGCAGCGTGAACGGCAAGGGGCTGGACATGCGTCTGCGCGTGCCGGACTGGTTGACCGGGCTTGAGGCTGCGTTGCGCGCCGCGATGTCGAAAAAACTAAGCCGGGGCAATGTGACATTGTCTTTGCGCCTCAGCCGAGATGAGACGAAGGCGGACCTGGTCCTGAACGAGACTGCCATGGGTGCCGTTCTTGAGGCTGTGGCGCGAACGCAGGAAATGGCCATTGCGCGGGACGTGACCCTTAGGCCCTCGACGGCCGCTGATCTGATCTCGCTCAAGGGTATGTTGGATGCGGGCAGTGATGGGGATGACCCGGGCCCATTGGTTGGCCAACTGACGGCAGAATTCAGTGGCCTATTGGGCGAATTCATAGAAATGCGCCAGTCCGAGGGTCGGGCGCTGGCAACTGTTCTGGAAGATCAACTAGGGCAGGTGGCTTCATTGACGGCCCAAGCGGCAGAGCTGGCAGAGCAACGCAAGGACAAGATGACCGAGGCTCTGCGGGATAATCTGGCGCGTGTCATGGACAACGCGCAGGGGGTTGATCCGGACCGCGTCGCTCAGGAATTGGCGTTGATTGCCGTCAAGGCGGACATCACCGAAGAGATTGATCGCCTGAAAGCGCATGTCGTGGCGGCGCGGGATCTGCTGGCGCAGGACGCGGCGGTCGGGCGCAAGCTGGATTTCCTAATGCAGGAGTTCAACCGTGAGGCTAATACTCTGTGCTCAAAGGCGCAAAGCGCGGAATTGACAGCGGTCGGCCTTGAGTTGAAGGCCGTAATAGATCAGATGCGTGAGCAAGTGCAGAACGTAGAATAACCACAGGAGCGCCCAAATGGCGGATCGACGCGGCCTATTAATCATTCTGTCCTCGCCTTCGGGGGCCGGTAAATCGACCCTGGCGAAACGGCTGATGCAGTGGGATTCTGAGCTTGAGTTTTCGGTCTCGGCCACCACCCGCGCACCACGCCCGGGTGAGGAAGACGGGCGCGAGTATTACTTCCTTAGTGAGGATGCGTTCCGGCAGCAGGTGTCCGAGGGACAAATGCTGGAACACGCGCACGTGTTCGGTAATTTCTACGGCTCACCGGCGGGTCCGGTACGCGAGTCCATTAACAGCGGCAAAGACGTTCTGTTTGACGTGGACTGGCAAGGCGAGGTGCAAATCCGCAATTCGGATCTGGGCAAGCACGCTTTGTCGATCTTTATCCTGCCGCCGTCTATCCCCGAGCTGCGCCGCAGGCTGGAAAGCCGCGGTCAGGACAGTGAAGACGTGATCGCCAAGCGGATGTTGAAAAGCTGGGATGAGATTAGCCACTGGGGCTATTATGACTATGTTCTGATCAATGACGATCTGGATGCCACCGAAGAGAAGCTGAAAACCATCGTCAGCGCCGAACGCATGCGCCGCATCCAGCAGCCCAGCCTGCAGAACCATGTCCGCACGTTGCAAAACGAATTTGAGGGCTTGGCATGACCATTTACGCTTTGGGTGACCACGCGCCGCAAATCCACGAAGACACCTGGGTTGCGCCGGACGCCAACCTGATTGGGAAAGTCGTTCTGGAGCAGGGTGCCTCGGTCTGGTTCGGCTGCACCATCCGCGCCGACCACGAAGAGATCCGCGTGGGCGAGGGCAGTAACGTCCAGGAAAACTGCGTCATGCATATCGACGCCGGGTATCCGCTGACCATTGGTAAGAACTGCACCATCGGACACAAGGTCATGCTGCATGGCTGCACGATCGGGGAAAACACGCTGATCGGAATGGGCGCGATTGTCTTGAACGGCGCAAAGATCGGGAAAAACTGTCTTATCGGTGCCGGCGCCCTGATTACCGAAGGCAAGGAAATACCCGATAACTCTCTGGTCATGGGGTCACCGGGCAAAGTTGTGCGGGAACTGGATGCGGCGGCAGCGCAAAAAATCACCTTCAGCGCGCTGCATTATCAGCAGAATATGCGCGCGTTTCGCAAAACTTTGAAACCTGTGTCCTAGGTTGATTCCAAACGCATCAAGAGTGACGGAAATGCCAAACGACCTGCTTGCTGAAATTGTGTCGGCCATTCCGATGCCCACGCTTATGGTTGATCAGACCGAGCGCATCATAGCGGCAAACACCGAAGCCAGAACTATGCTGGGACAGAACATCGAAGGCCGTCATTTCGCAACGATCCTTCGGCAGCCACAAGTCATCGACGCGATGGAGCAGAGCCTGCGCAGTAAAGGCCCAGCCAAAACGCGCCATTTGTCCAATGATGGTGCCCAGGACACCACTTTCGAAGTGCAATGCCGTTACATGAAGGGTGTGGGCGCGGTGGGGGGTGGTGCCGTGATGGTCGTTTTCCAGGATGTCACGCATCTGGAACAGGCCGGACAAATGAGACGCGATTTTGTTGCGAATGTCAGCCACGAACTGCGCACGCCTCTAACTGCTCTGATGGGCTTCATAGAAACATTGCGTGGTCCGGCGCGAGACGATGCAGCCGCCCGTGAGCGGTTTCTGCAGATCATGACCGACGAAGCCAACCGGATGAACCGGCTGGTCGGCGATCTGCTATCCCTGAACCGGGTCGAGAGCGAAGAGCGGGTTCGCCCCAGGGAGCAGCTTGATCTGACAGGTCTGTTGCAATCAACGCTTACAACGCTGCGTCCCCTTGCTGAGGCTGCAAATGTGGACCTGACACTGGATGCGTCTTCGGGACCAATCTCGGTGACCGGAGATAGCGACCAATTGCGTCAGGTGTTCACGAACCTGATCGAGAATGCCATCAAATATGGCGGTAGCGGCGGTAGTGTTGATGTGCGCATTCAGTCATCTGAGCGCGACACCGCCATGCGCGGCCCTGCGGTTCGGGTACAGATCGCAGACAAAGGCCCAGGGATTGATGCCGTGCATCTGCCGCGCCTGACCGAGCGATTCTATCGCGCCGACAGTCACAGATCCCGCGAACTGGGCGGTACGGGGTTGGGCCTTGCGATTGTAAAACATATTGTAAACCGCCACAGGGGGCGGTTGCGGGTCGAAAGCGATCTGGGCAAAGGCTCTGTTTTTACAGTGATTTTGCCGCGCTGATTTTCGGCCAATGACGCAGGTTCATTTCAGACGCGCGCTGTGTTCCGTACTGTCCTGTTAAGAAAACTTAAGAAAATCGTTACGTGTCATAAAACCGTTACGTACTTGTCACAAAAGGCTTACGCACGGCTTTTAGGAGTTCGCGCAGATCATCATGGGGTGATCACAATTTATCTTTTCAGGGAGACTGAAATGTCCTTTGTAAAACTGTCGGCTTCGGCGCTTACCATTGCTGCTGTATCGGCCACCGCGGCCGCCGCTCGTGATCAGGTTCAGGTTGCGGGTTCTTCAACCGTGCTGCCATACGCCTCGATCGTAGCAGAAGCCTTCGGTGAGAATTTTGACTTCCCGACACCGGTTGTTGAATCGGGTGGTTCCTCGGCAGGTCTGAAGCGTTTCTGTGAAGGTGTTGGCGAAAACACCATCGACGTTGCGAACGCATCGCGCCAGATCCGTGAAAAAGAAATCAAAGCCTGTGCTGAAAACGGCGTTACTGACATCATCGAAGTTCAGATCGGTTATGACGGCATCGTTTTCGCATCCGACATCAACGGCAACTCTTTCGAGTTCACGCCGGAAGACTGGTACAAAGCTTTGTCCGCTCAGATCGTCGTTGACGGTGAACTGGTCGACAACCCCAACAAAACCTGGGCCGACGTAAACCCTGCATTCCCGGCACAGCCGATCGCAGCCTTCATCCCGGGCACCAAGCACGGCACTCGTGAAGTGTTCGAAGACAAAGTGATCCTGGCTGGTTGTGAGCATCTGGGCGACTTTGACGTCTACAAAGCGGCCAATGGCGACGACAAGAAAGCCGCCGAGAAAGCCTGTATCGCTCTGCGTACCGATGGCGTTTCGGTCGACATCGACGGTGACTACACCGAAACTCTGGCCCGTATCGACAGCAACAAAGACGGCATCGGCGTCTTTGGTCTGGCGTTCTACGAGAACAACACCGACAAGCTGCAAGTCGCAACCATGTCTGACGTTGTTCCTTCGACCGAGTCGATCGCAACCGGCGAATACCCGGTTTCGCGCCCGCTGTTCTTCTACGTGAAGAAAGCGCATATCGGCGTGATCCCCGGCCTGAAAGAATATGCTGAGTTCTTTGTCGCTGACGAGATCGCAGGTCCCGACGGTCCGCTGGCAGAATACGGCCTGGTATCCGACCCTGAGCTGGTCAAGGTACAGGAAGCTGTTGCCAACGAAACCGTCCTGGGCGGCGGTTCCTAATCACTCTTACGAACGGAACCGGGGCGGTTTTTCTCGCCCCGGTTCTTTTTGACTCCATCTCTGCCATCCCCACGGAGTTCTCATGGCGTTATCCTGGCTGTTGCTTATCCTGCTTGCGCTGGCAGTGATCGGATTTTTTGCGGGTCGGTCCCGCGCTCTGGCAAGTGCGGGTGGTAACGTCCGCGATTTGCATTCTTTACCGTCTTACTACGGTTACAACGTTGCGCTGACGGCTCTGGTTCCTGCAGTTGGGGTGCTGATCGTCTGGCTCCTTGCCCAACCGATGATCGTGAACAGCACGGTATCCGAGCTTATTCCCGATCATGCAGTGCCCGAAGGGTCGGATCGCGGCCTGATCATGAGCGAAGTGCGCCGTGTCGCCTACGGCTTGGACGGCGCTGTTGCCAGCGGTGCGATGACCGAAACTCAAGCCCGGAACGGCAATGCGGATATCGAAGCGCTGACGAAAACGCTGAAAGACGCAGGCCAGGTTCTTACTCAGGACATCACACAGCCGATTTTGGTTGCAGCACAAAAGTTCCGCAGCATGACGTCCACAGGGACAGTTGCCATGCAAGTCGTAGTGCTGGCGATGGCACTACTTGGGGCCGCCTTTGCCTATGTGCGTACGCACAAGGAGTTTCGGGCGCGCAACGTGGTAGAGCAGGGGGTTCTGGCCCTTCTATTGCTGGCCGCGTCAATCGCGATCCTGACAACCATCGGCATTGTTCTGTCGATGCTGTTTGAGACGATGAACTTCTTCCAGCTGCATTCGTGGAAGGACTTCTTCTTCGGCAGCACTTGGGCACCGAACTTCCGCGGAGGCAGTGAGCTGTCGATCCTACCGCTGTTGTGGGGCACGCTGTACATCTCTGTGATCGCGCTGCTTGTGGCGGTTCCGATTGGCCTGTTTGCCGCGATCTATCTGTCTGAATATGCTTCGGGCGTGACGCGGTCCATCGCGAAACCGCTGCTGGAAATCCTCGCAGGTATTCCGACCATTGTTTACGGCCTGTTTGCCTTGCTAACTGTGGGTCCTGCGCTGGTGTCGATGTTTGGTGACGGTGGCGCGTTGGGAGTGGGCTGGATGGCCAGTTCGAACGCGGTTCTGACCGCTGGGCTGGTTATGGGGATCATGCTGATCCCGTTTGTCTCATCTCTGTCGGATGACATCATCAACGCGGTGCCGCAATCCATGCGTGACGGCTCGCTGGGTTTGGGAGCGACGCATTCGGAAACCGTGCGCAATGTGATTCTACCGGCAGCGCTGCCGGGCATTGTCGGCGCGATCCTTCTGGCCGCAAGCCGCGCCATTGGCGAAACGATGATTGTTGTGATGGCCGCCGGAGCGATCGCCAAATTCTCGGGCAACCCGTTCGAAGCGATGACAACCATCACCACGCGGATTGTCAGCCAGCTGACAGGCGATACCGATTTTGCCAGCCCCGAAACGCTGGTGGCCTTTGCGCTGGGTCTGACCCTGTTCATCATCACACTGGGGCTGAACATCTTTGCCCTCTACATCGTACGCAAATACCGGGAGCAGTACGAATGACCGATATTTCCCAAATGCCTGACGCTGCTCCGACCACGAAGCCCAAGGGCGGCTCGCTGTTCGAAAAGGACGCGCGCACCAAGCGGCGCAACGCAGCCGAAAGCCGGTTCAAAATGTATGGCATCGCCGCCATTGGGATCGGATTGCTGATGCTGATTGTGCTGGTGACCAATATTGTCACCGCTGGCACCGGTGCCTTTCAGCAAAGCTTTCTTGAACTGAATGTCGAATTGAAGGCCGACAAGCTGGACAAGAAGGGCAACCGGAACATCGAGGATATCAAGAAGGTTTCGACCTTTGGCTATGCCCCTCTGATCGCGTCTGCGCTGGAAAGCGAAGTCGAAAAGCTGAGCATCCAGACAGACCTGAAACCCAAGGAGATGGGCAAGATCCTGTCCAAGGCCGCGCAAGCCGAGTTGCGGAACTATGTGATCGCCAACCCCGATGAGATCGGCAAAACGGTCAGCTTCCGCTTTTTGGTCAACAGCCGTGTCGATGGCTACATGAAAGGTCGCGTGACCCGCGATTCGATTGCCAACGACAAGAGTATCTCGGTCGAACAGTTGGATTTCGTGGATCAACTGCGCGATGCAGGTGTGCTGTACAAAGCCTTCAACCCGGATTTCATTTTGGGTGCAGATGCGTCAGACCAGCGGCCCGAAGCGGCTGGGATCGGTGTCTCTATGCTGGGTTCATTGTTCATGATGTTGGTCGTCCTGGCGCTGGCCTTGCCCATCGGTGTAGCGGCTTCGATTTATCTTGAGGAATTTGCGCCACAGAACCGGTTGACCGATATCATCGAGGTCAACATCTCGAACCTGGCCGCTGTTCCGTCGATCGTGTTCGGTATTCTGGGTCTGGCTGTGTTCATCAACTACATGCACCTGCCGACGTCAGCCCCGTTGGTGGGTGGTCTGGTGCTGACACTGATGACGCTGCCGACGATCATCATCTCGACCCGCGCGTCGCTGAAAGCTGTACCGCCGTCGATCCGTGAAGCGGCGCTTGGAGTAGGGGCCTCGAAAATGCAGGCGGTGTTCCACCATGTCCTGCCGCTGGCTGCACCCGGCATTCTGACCGGTACCATCATTGGTCTGGCGCAGGCACTGGGGGAAACCGCACCGTTGTTGCTGATCGGGATGGTAGGCTTTATCGCCTCAAATCCGCCCGATGGCATTGTCGCGGGCTTCCTGTCACCAAACTCGGCCATGCCGGCGCAGATCTATGAATGGTCCAAGCGCGCCGACCCGGCCTTTTATGAACGTGCATGGGGGGGCATCATCATCCTGTTGATCTTCCTCGTTACAATGAACACCATTGCGGTACTTCTGCGCCGCCGCTTTGAACGCCGCTGGTAAATGGGGGCTATTATGAATGATATGACACGAGTGGAGAGAACCGTGGACTCCAAAGCCATCAAGATCGCCGCCAACAACGTTCAGGTCTACTACGGCGACACGCACGCCATCAAAGACGTGGACGTCCAGATCGAGGACAAGACCGTAACGGCCTTTATCGGCCCATCGGGCTGCGGCAAGTCCACTTTTCTGCGCTGCCTCAACCGGATGAACGACACCATCGACATTTGCCGGGTCGAGGGCGATATCCTGCTGGACGGCGAAGATATCTATGACAAGCGTGTCGACCCGGTGCAGTTGCGTGCCAAGGTCGGAATGGTGTTTCAGAAACCCAACCCGTTCCCCAAGTCGATCTATGACAACGTGGCCTATGGCCCGCGCATCCATGGTCTTGCAAAGAACAAATCGGAACTGGATGATATCGTTGAGAAATCTCTGCGTCGTGCTGCGATATGGGATGAGGTCAAGGACCGCTTGGACGCCCCCGGTACAGGCCTGTCCGGTGGTCAGCAACAGCGCCTGTGCATTGCCCGTGCCGTGGCAACGGAACCTGAGGTTTTGCTGATGGACGAGCCATGCTCGGCGTTGGACCCGATTGCCACTGCGCAAGTCGAGGAACTGATTGACGAACTGCGGTCGCGCTATTCGGTGGTGATCGTGACCCACTCAATGCAACAGGCTGCGCGGGTGAGCCAGAAAACGGCGTTCTTCCATTTGGGCAACCTCGTGGAATTCGGCGAAACCGGCCAGATCTTTACCAACCCCGAAGACCCCCGCACGGAAAGCTACATCACCGGCCGTATCGGCTGAGGACAGGTATTTGAACATGACCGAACAACATATTGCATCCGCATTCGACCGCGACCTTGAAGCGGTTCAGGCCCATATCATGAAGATGGGCGGTCTGGTCGAGGCCGCGATCATGAACGCCGCGCGCTCGCTTGAAACCCGGGATGTCGAATTGGCCCAACAGGTGCGTCAGGGCGACAAAGCCATTGATGCGCTTGAGGATCTGATCAACGAAGAAACCGCGCGGGTGATCGCGCTGCGGGCACCCACAGCGAGCGACCTGCGTCTGGTTCTGTCTGTTCTGAAGGTCTCGGCCAACCTGGAACGCATTGGCGACTATTCCAAAAACATCGCCAAACGCACCACGGTTCTGGTCGACGCCGGTGAGATCAACGGCAGTGCCGCCGCCCTGCGCCGTATGGCGCGCGAGGTTGAGCGGATGCTGCGCGACGCGTTGGACGCCTATATTCAACGTGACGCCGAATTGGCCGCTGACGTGATCCAGCGGGATGAAGAAGTAGACCAGATGTACAATGGCCTGTTCCGCGAGTTCCTGACCTTCATGGCCGAAGATGCACGCAATATCTCATCGTGCATGCACCTGCATTTCATTGCCAAGAACATCGAACGGATGGGTGATCACGTAACAGCCATCGCAGAACAGGTGGTCTATCTGGTGACTGGGGAACGGCCATCGGAAGCACGTCCCAAAGCTGATACCACCTCGCAAACCGCCTAGGAGGCAACGATTATGTCCGCTGATCAGCCTACGGTACTGGTTGTTGAGGATGAACTGGCCCAGCGTGAAGTGCTGGCTTACAACCTCGAAGCAGAAGGGTTTCGTGTATCCAAGGCGGCCAATGGTGACGAGGCGTTGCTACTGGTTGATGAAGACAATCCGGACATCATCGTTTTGGACTGGATGATGCCCAACCTCAGCGGGATCGAAGTGTGCCGCCGCCTTAAAACGCGCCCGGATACACGATCGATCCCCATCATCATGCTTTCCGCCCGGTCGGAAGAGGTCGACAAGGTGCGTGGTCTGGAAACCGGGGCGGATGACTATGTGGTCAAGCCGTATTCGGTTGTCGAGCTTATGGCGCGCGTGCGCACACAGTTGCGCCGTGTTCGCCCGGCGACGGTCGGTATCAAGCTTGAATTTGCGGATATCATTCTGGATTCCGAGACACACAAGGTCAGCCGAAACAGCAAGCCGCTGAAACTGGGCCCGACCGAGTTTCGTCTGCTGAGCACGTTCATGGAAAAACCGGGTCGTGTCTGGAGCCGCGAACAGTTGCTGGACCGGGTCTGGGGGCGCGATATCTACGTCGATACCAGAACGGTCGATGTTCACATCGGCCGCTTGCGCAAGGCGCTGACGCAGCATGGCGGTGAAGATCCTGTGCGTACGGTCCGCGGCGCAGGGTATGCGCTGGGGTAAAAACACGGGGCAGGGCGCACTGCCCTGTTCTATGCGGTTTACTCATGGTTCGTTGCGAATCTGTAGCTGTTATTTGCGGTTACGGCAGGGTATTTTGCGACAAAGCCGACTAGCGGAGAACCAAAATGAACGCCCCGAACACCAAACCGACTTTGCGCGCCAAAGATGCACCTGACATGGGGGCGTTCTCGTGGGACGATCCATTTCGTCTGGCGGATCAGCTAACAGAAGATGAGCGCATGATCGCCGCGAGTGCGCAGGCATATTGTCAGGAAAAGCTGCAACCACGGGTTCTGGAAGCCTTCCAGAACGAGGAAACGGACCCGGAAATCTTCCGCGAAATGGGTGAAATGGGCCTTTTGGGCACCACGATCCCCGAAGAATACGGCGGTCTTGGTAGCGGCTATGTGTCTTACGGTCTGGTCGCGCGCGAGGTTGAGCGTGTGGATTCTGGCTATCGCTCGATGATGTCGGTACAAAGCTCATTGGTGATGTACCCGATCTATGCCTATGGCAGCGAAGAACAGCGCCGGAAGTACCTTCCGAAACTGGCCAGCGGCGAATGGATCGGTTGCTTTGGTCTGACAGAACCTGATGCCGGCTCGGACCCGGCGGGCATGAAAACCCGCGCGGAAAAGATCGACGGTGGTTATCGGCTGACCGGCAGCAAAATGTGGATCTCGAATTCACCCATCGCAGACGTCTTTGTGGTGTGGGCTAAGTCCGATGCTCATGACGGCAAGATCCGTGGCTTTGTTTTGGACAAGGGTCTCAAAGGTTTGAGCGCGCCCAAAATTCAGAACAAGATGAGCCTGCGGGCATCGATTACGGGTGAGATCGTTCTAGACGGCGTCGAAGTGGACGAGGGCGCCTTGCTGCCGCATGTTCAGGGCCTGAAGGGTCCGTTTGGCTGTCTGAACCGTGCGCGCTACGGGATCAGCTGGGGCGTCATGGGCGCCGCTGAAAGCTGTTGGCACGGTGCGCGTCAGTATGGTCTGGACCGCAAACAGTTCAACAAGCCGCTTGCGCAGACGCAGCTGTTCCAACGCAAACTGGCGGACATGCAAACCGAGATCGCTTTGGGCCTGCAAGCCAGCCTGCGCGTTGGCCGCTTGATGGATCAGGCCGAAGCAGCGCCCGAGATGATTTCGATCGTTAAGCGCAACAACTGCGGCAAGGCGTTGGAGATCGCGCGGAATGCCCGCGACATGCACGGTGGCAATGGCATCTCACTGGAATTCCAGGTTATCCGCCACATGGTCAATCTGGAAACTGTGAACACCTATGAGGGCACGCACGACGTTCATGCGTTGATTTTGGGGCGGGCACAGACCGGACTTCAGGCCTTCTACTAGGATATTCTAAATACCGCATAATCGGTATTATGGTAAAAAATAGCATTGGCAATTTCCGGTTTTCCCAAAATTGCCAATGCCTTACGATGCCTTTCAAAACGTCCAATTCGGAGCCCCTGATGAACTTGAATGGCAAGACTGTGGTGGTCACCGGTGCAGCCAACGGTATCGGTAAAGGTCTGGCAACCCGGTTCGCGCGCGAAGGTGCAACGGTCGTATGCGCAGACATAGACACCGAAGCTGCGCGTTCTGTGGCCACGGAAATCAATGGACACGCGGTAACATGCGATGTTTCAGACGAAGCCAGTATCAAAGCGTTGATTGATCACGTCGAAGATGAGATTGGCCCGATTGATCTGTTCTGTGCAAATGCTGGTATCCTGACCCTTGGTGGTCTGGACGTTCCGGATGAAGACTGGGAGCGGATCTGGAAAATCAACGTCATGTCTCATGTCTGGACCGCGCGGCATATGGCTCCGCGTATGATCGCGCGCGGCGGTGGCTACATCATGACAACGGCCTCGGCTGCAGGACTTTTGAACCAGCCTGGCGCTGCACCATACGGCGTTTCCAAACACGCCGCCGTGGGCTTTGCTGAGTGGCTGTCGCTGACATACAGCCATAAAGGCCTGCGCGTTTCCGTTCTATGTCCGCAAGCGGTTCGGTCCGAAATGACACGCGGCTTTGAGGATTCGGTAGCGTCTATCGACGGTATGCTAGAGCCTGAAGACGTGGCCCAGGCCTGTGTCGAAGCCATTGAGTCCGAACAGTTTCTGGTGCTGCCGCATTCGAAAGTGTTGGACTACATTCGGCACAAATCCAGTGATTACGACAGCTGGATTAGGGGTATGAATAAGTTAAATCAACAGTTTACGGGCGATGATTAAAGTTTCTTCTGCGCTTTGCGCATCAAGCCTTCCTGTGTGACCGAAGCAACCAAAGTGCCGTCTTGTGCATAGATCGACCCTCGGTTGAAGTTGCGCCCTCGCCCACTCCATGGCGATTCCATCGAATACAGATGCCAGTTTTCGAAATGTATCGGCGCGTGGAACCACATAGCGTGATCAAGGCTGGCCGCGTTGACTTCACCCGTAAACCAGCTGAGGCCGTGCGGTCGCATACCTGATCCCATCAGATACATGTCAGACGCGTAAGTCAGCAGCAACTGCTGAGTGGCAGCATCAGCGCCCGCGGCACCGGGCATACGGAACCAGACTTGATTTCTGTCATCCGTCTTTTCGGGTGTAAACGGATCAAGATGGCTGGCCTCACGGACCTCGATAGGTCGCTCGCGTGTCAACTCTCCGCGCAGGTGTTTGGGCACCAGATCCACGTACTTCGCGCGTAGTTCTGTGCGTGATGGATAACTTTCGGGGGCTTCCATCTGGGGCATCTCGTGGTGATGATCCCAGCCTTCATCCTGAATGTGAAACGAAGCCGACACGTTCAGGATTTGTTTGCCATGCTGGATCGCGACCACACGCCGTGTTGTGAATGAACCTCCATCCCGCGCTCTATCGACCTGATAAATAACAGGAATAGTTGGATCGCCGGGACGAATGAAATAGGCGTGCAACGAATGGCACAACCGATCATCCACAGTTCGGTACGCCGCCGCCAGAGCCTGCGACACCACCTGCCCGCCAAAAATTCGCGTCGGTGTTTCGCCGCCTGAACCTGTGCCCCGGAACAAGTCCACTTCGAGCCTTTCGAGGTTCAAAAGGTCAAGAAGGACACGTTCTGCTTCGGTCATTGGCGACTCTCCGATTGGCTATGAAAAAGGCGTATCAGCGCCGCGCGGGTCATTCAACCAACGCGCCCATTACCAGCGCCTTAAGCTCGGATCGGGACGGGTAAGAGCTGGATGGAGACAATTGGGTGAAGAATACGGCCGACAGATCGTTGCTGCGGTCAATCCAGAAGAATGTCGAAGCCATACCGCCCCAACTGAAATCCCCCAATGATCCAGGTGTTCGGGTTCTGCCGGGGTTGATGATGACTGACCCGGCCAGACCAAATCCCATGCCTTCCATCGGTTGCTCGGCAAAGCTCTGCGGGCCCATTGAGGCGATATCGCCCGGCAAGTGGTTTTGAAGCATGAAGTCGACTGTCATTGGACCCAGCAAGCGGTGGCCGTTGCCCTGCCCCCGGTTTCGCATCATCTTGGTGAATTTAACGTAATCGTCGATCGTACTGACCAGACCGCCACCGCCCGAAAAGGTCGTCGCCTTTTCAAATGGGGATGCGCCTGCCTCGTCCGTCAATCGCAGAGTGTCATCGCCGGTCTCGGCCGAATTCAGCGCCATCGCGTCCCCAGCCAGCGGCGTATAGAGAGACGCGAACCGATCCCCTGCCCCTTTGGGCACAGAAAATCCGGTCTCGACCATCCCAAGCGGCTCAAAGATCTCTTGCTCGAAGAACTGATCCAAGGATTTGCCGGACACAACCTCGACCACGCGGCCCAACACATCAGTGGAAACTGAATATTCCCAACGGGTTCCGGGCTGGAATGCCAATGGCAGTTGTGCCAGTGCGCAAATCCTGTCCTTCAAAGACCCTTGATTTGGGCTAAAAATTAGCTTCCGTGCATCCATTGCCGCCGGGAGAACACCGGGATTGAACGGATAACTGAATCCGCTTGTATGTGTCAGAAGCTGATGCAGTGTCGGGGATGGTGCATCTTCGGTATGATCCAGCCTCTCCGCCCCGGGGACAAGAGCCTGCATTGAAGCAAATTCAGGCAGGAATTCAGAGAGTTGCGCGTCGAGGTGGAACAACCCACGCTCGGCCAGCATCATCACCGCGACCGAGGTGATGGGTTTCGTCATAGAATAGATCCGAACGAGCGTATCGCGCTGAAATGGCAGGTCCTTCTCGACATTTCTGAGGCCACTGGCGTGAAAAAACGCCTCGGACCCGTGGTGGGTCAATAGTAGTGAACTGCCCGCGTATTTGCGCTCATCTACATAGCGCTGCATCCAGTCCCGTATGCGGTTCAGGCGGGCAGGATCAAGGGTTGTCTGGCTGCGCATGGGTTTCTCGAACTTCCTCGGCGGTTTCGTTGATCTTGACCGGTGACGCACTGAATTGACAGAGGAGTTCCTGATTTCCCACATCGTGACCAACGGCCAGTGCGCGCCGGCCTTCCCGCCTGTACACTAGACGCGTTATAGATTCGTCCGGTGGTTCAGAGTTCATTTCACAGATCGTCGTATCGGAGTTTAGACAATGACGCAGACCATAGATTTCATTTTCGATTTCTGCAGCCCAAATGCATTTCTGGCCCACAAGGTCTTGCCCGAACTGGCGGAACGAAATGGCATGCAAGTAAGCTATGTGCCCGTGTTACTGCCCACGATATTCAAGGCGACGCATAATCAGAACCCGTTCGAGGCATTTTCGGAAAACCGCCAGAAAACAGCCTATCTGAACCATGATCTTCATCGCTTTGCCCGCAGACGCGGATTAAGTTTTCATATGAGCCCGCATTTCCCGGTGAACACCAAGTTTGCCATGCGTGGTGCTGTATTTGCCTCCGGTAAATCTTGGGAATCCAAATATATAGACGCGATATATGATGCGATCTGGGTACATGGCCAGAAAGTCGATGAACTGGGTGTGCTGATGGATATCATGCACGAAAACAAACTTCCCGCGCGCAAAATCCGCGAGGCCATGACGGGTGCCGAAATAAAACAGCGGCTCAAAGAACAATCCAAGGCCGCCGTAAAACGAGGCGTATTTGGAGTGCCCACAATGTTTGTGGGTACCGAGATGTTTTTTGGCAAGAACAGCCTTGGCAATCTGAGGCTAGAGCTTTCCAAGTCGCCGGACTGACGGCCGAACTACGAATTCAGGGCTTCAAGCCCGTGTTTTGCAAACACCGATACATAAGCCCCAAACACCTGCGCGCGTTTGGGATCAGATGCGTTCCCGTCCAAAGCGCGCTTATACACCCCCTGTAGAATTCCGGCCATTCGGAAGAAATTGAACGCCAGGTAGAACCCGAAATTCTCAATCCCAGGCAATCCGCGACGCTGGCAATATCGCCCGATAAACTCTTGATCTGACGGTATTCCCAGGGCTTGACGGTCGACACCTGCCAATCCGCGCCCCTCGTTTCCAGGGGGCAATTGCCACTGCATGATGACCGCTGCCAGATCCGCGAATGGGTGCCCGATCGTCGACAGCTCCCAATCCAGAACGCCAATGCAGCGCGAGCCGTTCTGTTCGAACATCAGATTATCAATGCGGTAGTCACCATGCACCAAAGTTCGCTGACCGTCATCGTTTGGAATGGCCCCCTCAAGCGCGGAAATAAGCGCGTCCATTTCGGGGATGGTCGTTGTCTCGGATGCGCGATACTGCTTGGTCCAACGGGCAATTTGGCGCTCAAAGTAGTTGCCCGGCGGGCCATAATCGGACAGGCCTACTGCCTCCACATCGACGTCATGCAAATCGGCCAGCACGCGGTTCATTTCGTCGAAGACACCACTGCGAGTTGCGTTGTCGGCCTCATCCACCGTCGGCTCAAGGAATACACGCCCCTGCAACCGTTCCATGACGTAGAACGCCGAGCCGATGACGTTGTCATCCTCACATAAAAGCATCATCCGAGGGACCGGAACCGCGCTATCGGCCAGTGCGCTTTGAACGCGAAACTCGCGTTCCACAGCATGGGCTGACTTCAGCAAAACGCCTGGTGGTTTACGGCGCAGCACGTAAGTCTTGGACGGTGTGCGCAGTTCGAAAGTCGGGTTGGATTGTCCAATGGCGAACTTCGTCGCTTCCAGCGGCCCCATGTAACCGTCCAAATTTGCGCTGAGATAGGTGTCTAGCGCCGTCAGGTCGAGTTGTGATTTATCACGCATTTCCAATAACTATTCCCCCGGCCCTATAGTGCTTCGGCGAAGAGATTACCGGCGGTCACCACGTTCAGGCCCCCAGAAACCGGGATAACGGCTCCGGTCACATAGCTGCCGCCACGCCCGCACAGGAACAACAAACACCCGGCGATATCCTCGTCGCGACCTACACGGCCCAACGGAACTGTCTTGCCAACCTTTTCGCGCGTGCCCTCGTCTGCCGTCGCAAAGGCTGTCATCCGTGATACAAATGGTCCCGGCGCAAGCGCGTTAACAGTGACGTGATAGGGCGACAATTCCTTGGCCAGAATCTTGGTCAAGTGCAGCACCGCAGCTTTGGATGCGGAATAGCTGTAGGCACCGTCGCCCATCGGTACCTCACCCATTACCGATCCAACGTTGACCACGCGCGCCGGATCATCAGGTGTTCCGGACTTCATCAGCATCGGCAACAGACGCTGCGTAAGTTCGAACAGACCAGCGACGTTGACGGAATTGACCTTTTCCCACGCTTGATGGGGAAACTGTCCCAGCGGTGAACCCCAAGAGATGCCCGCATTATTCATCAGGATATCAAGGGTATCCGTGCGATTTTTGACCTCATCGACCATGGCCAGAACGCCTTCTTCCGTTCCGACATCTCCGCTGAAACCTTCGGCGCTTCCGGGCGCGTCCAGAGCATTCAGCTCGGCCGCGACGGTTTCACAGGCTTCCCCCTTGCGCGACGCGATCAGCACGCGTGCCCCTGCCCTTACAAGCGATTCCGCAGCCATCCGGCCAATGCCGGTGGCACCGCCTGTAACCAGTGCGGTTTTTCCCTGCAGCGAAAATAGGGTTTCAGGGGTCATGGTCTGCTCCTCGGTTTTGAATTGTGGCACAGGTGGCGATTTTCGGCGAGATTTGCACCCTGCGGAATTCTTGACAACATTCACCGCTGCGCCAAAGGTCCTCTCAACCGAATAACAAGGACAAGACAGTCAATATGCAAGCGTTACTCAGCGTCGCGCCGGGCGGACCGGATACATTGGAACTTACGACCCTGCCCGACCCGGTGCCAGGAAAGGGAGATTTGCTGGTCGGGGTCAAGGCTGCTGGCGTCAATTTCCCCGATACGTTGATGATCCAAGACCTGTATCAGATTAAGCCACCAAGACCATTTGCCCCCGGGGGGGAAATCGCAGGTGAGGTATTGGGCGTTGGAGAAGGCGTGAACGGGTTCGAAGTTGGGGACAGGGTTCTGGCGCTGACCGGATATGGCGGTTTTGCAACGCAATTGACGGTCAAGGCGGCTACAGCCGTGAAATTCCCCACATCGATGCCATTCGATGACGCGGCTTGTTTCATTTTCACCTACGGCACGTCCTACCACGCGCTGAAAGACCGTGCCGCATTGCAGCCTGGTGAAACCCTTTTGGTGCTGGGTGCCGCAGGTGGTGTCGGTAGCGCGGCCGTTGAACTGGGCAAGGCGATGGGCGCGCGTGTCATAGCGGCCGTATCTTCTCAGGAAAAGGCGGATTTTTGCCGTCAAATCGGCGCGGACGACACAATCGTATATTCCCGCCAGATGGATCGTAATGCGCAAAAGGCATTCTCCGGTGAAATCAAGGCTATAGCGGGCGCAAATGGCGTGGATGTCGTCTATGATGCCGTTGGTGGGGATTATGCCGAACCAGCGCTGCGCAGCATGGCGTGGAATGGCCGGTTCCTTGTTGTCGGGTTTCCGGCCGGTATTCCCAAAGTCCCACTCAATCTACCATTGTTGAAGGGCTGCCAGGTCGTTGGTGTGTTCTGGGGGGCTTCGGTCTATCGTGATCCCAAGAGCCATGCCGAAAATGTCAGCGAGTTGTTCGACTTATACGCCAATTCACAGATAAAGCCGCAAATCAGTCGGCGGTTTCCTTTAGCGGATGCAAGCGAGGCACTGAAATTATTGAACGACCGCACCGTTCTTGGAAAAGTTGTGGTAACGATGCCAGAATCCTGACTGGTTTTCGACGCTTGGTTCAAGATCAGATGGTGTTAGATGCGCGACACTCGCCTGATGAGTGCGCAGGCTGGTGGACATCCATACCTAATCACGTTTATCAACCAGTAATGGGACGGAGAATGAATGCATAAAGTTCTGATTTTGAACGGTCCGAACCTGAACTTGCTGGGCACACGACAACCCGAGGTTTATGGCCGTACAACGCTGAAAATGGTCGAAGAAACCTGTGTAAGCCACGGCGCGTCTATCGGGTTGGACGTATCACACCTGCAATCCAATCACGAAGGTGTGCTGATCGACGCGATCCACGCGGCCAAAGGCAATCAGGACGGGATCGTTCTGAACGCCGGCGCGTATACACACACCTCGGTCGCTTTGATGGATGCGATCGCTTCGGTAGACCTGCCGGTTGTTGAGGTTCACCTGTCGAACATACACGCACGTGAACCCTTCCGGCACAAATCCTATGTGGCGCCGGTTGCGCTGGGACAGATCTGCGGCTTTGGGCTGCAGAGCTATGTGATGGCGTTGGATGCGCTGTCGGCGCATTTGCAAAACGAGGGGTCCGTATGAAGCTGGGCGAGTATCTGAATTTCCTCAGCTACGTCAAAACGCTGGAAGAGCTTTGGGACGCTCATTGCCGCCAGATGGCAATTTTCGGTTTCGACCGTCTGCTATACGGCTATACGCGCTACAGGACCGAAACGTCTTTGGGAGACCCCGAAGACTTCACCATCCTTACAAACCACGGCAAAGAGTACATTGATGGTTTCGTTCGCGATGGGCTGTACTTTCATGCACCCATGCTGAAATGGGCGCTGCACAATGAAGGCGCGGCCAGTTGGAGAATGATTCAGGATATGAATTCCGACGGCACGATGACCGCCCAGGAACGCCAAGTATACGAGTTCAATCGGTCAAAAGGCGTTGTGGCGGGATACACTATCAGTTTCACCTCGGTTTCGATGCGGTCGAAGGGTGCGATCTCTCTTTCGGCTGGTGGGGCCACTAGTCAGGATGAGGTCGATGCAATCTGGGCGGAACATGGCGATGACATTTTGTTGATGAACAATGTCGCGCATCTGAAGATACTTACCCTGCCCTACAACACCCCCAATCGCGCTCTGACGAAGCGTCAGCGCGAGGCGCTGGAATGGGTTGGCGATGGGAAGACGACACAGGACATTGCGCTTTTGATGGGGCTGACGTCGGCGACCGTTGAGAAGCATTTGAGGCTTGCCCGTGAGTCGTTGTCAGTCGAAACAACGGCGCAAGCCGTGCTCAAAGCATCCCTGCAAAATCAGATGTTCATCATGGAAGCATGATGTGTTTTTTTTGACGCTAAATTGCGTCAATTTACGTAAGGTAAGGAAAACATGACTTCCCGAATCTGAGCCCCAGTTGCAAAGTGATATTGTTCCGTGAGTGGTGGCTTTAGCCTGGGAACGTTTTGATCGGATCTTTGCAATACCAAAGCTCTCCGGTCGCTCTGACATAAAGGCGTATATTTGTCCGCGTCTCTTAGTCGGAATTTTGGGGGGCCTCGACCATCCCCATCTGCGGGGCCCCTCAATCCTTCCAATAGTAGTGTTTGATCTGTTGTTCCTAACGCCGGAAGGCGCAAAAAACCGACTACTGGAAAGTAGCCGGTTTTAATTCTGTTCAGGTTGAGGCCCCTTTCAGGGCCTCTGCCAGAATTAGCCCTGTACGGCTTTGGCAACTTCAGCTGCGAAGTCTTCTTTTTCGACCACGATGCCTTCGCCAACTTCCAGACGGACGAAACCAGTGATGGTTGCGCCTGCTTCTTTGGCAGCGGCTTCGACGGTCAGGTCAGGGTTCACAACGAACGACTGGTTCAGCAAAGTTGATTCCGCTACGAATTTCTTCATACGGCCAACGATCATTTTTTCGATCACCTGCTCCGGTTTGCCGGATTCTCGGGCGATGTCCATCTGAACCTGCTTTTCTTTTTCGACAACAGCCGGGTCCATGTCCGCTTCGGAAAGGGCCGCCGGGTTCACGGCTGCGATGTGCATCGCAATCTGTTTGCCGATCACTTCGTCACCACCGGACAGAGCAACCAGTACACCGATTTTGCCCATGCCGTTGGTGGCTGCGTTGTGAACGTAGGACACAACAGTGTCGCCTGACAGTTTCGCCATGCGGCGAACTGACATGTTCTCACCAATGGTGGCGATCTTGTCGGTCAGGGTGTCAGCAACGTTCTTGCCGCCCAGATCAGCGGCCAACAGAGCTTCGACATTGTCGACGCCTTCTGCCGCGTAAGCAATCTTGCCAACCATTTCCTGGAACTCTGCGTTCTTTGCGACGAAGTCGGTTTCCGAGTTCACTTCGACAGCAACACCACTGCCACCGTTGACGTGCACTGCAACCAGACCTTCAGCTGCGGTACGGCCGGATTTCTTGGCCGCCTTTGCCAGACCTTTGGTACGCAGCCAGTCAACGGCTTCGTCCATGTTGCCGCCGGTTTCGGTCAGCGCTTTCTTTGCGTCCATCATGCCTGCGCCGGTCGAGTCGCGCAGTTCTTTAACCATTGCTGCTGTGATTGCCATCTTTTGGCTCTCCTCAATTCAAACGGAATTGGGGCAGGTCTACCCTGCCCCATATGTCAATTACGTGACGGGCAGCTTACGCTTCGGCTTTGGCTTCCGGCGCGGCTTCTTCGGCAACGGGTGCTTCTTCCGCAACGACTTCTTCAACCGGTGCTTCTTCGAATGCGCCCAGGTCAACGCCTGCAGCACCCATCTGAGCGGTCATACCGTCCAGAGCGGCACGAGCAACCAGATCGCAATACAGAGAGATTGCGCGCGCTGCGTCGTCGTTGCCGGGGATGATGTAATCAACACCATCGGGCGAGCAGTTGGTGTCGACAATTGCCACAACCGGGATACCCAGCTTGTTGGCTTCGGCGATGGCCAGTGCTTCTTTTTTGACGTCGATGACGAACAGCAGATCAGGAACGCCGCCCATCTCGCGGATACCGCCCAGCGATGCCTGCAGTTTGCCCTGGTCACGTTCCATGCCCAGACGCTCTTTCTTGGTCAGGCCTTCGGCGCCCGATTCCATGGCTTCGTCAATCTGGTTCAGGCGGTTGATCGACTGGGAAACGGTTTTCCAGTTGGTCAGCGTGCCGCCCAGCCAGCGGTGGTTCATGTAGTACTGAGCCGACTTTTCAGCGGCTTCTGCGATCGGCTGAGCTGCCTGACGCTTGGTACCAACGAACAGAACGCGGCCACCTTTTGCAACGGTGTCACGAACGGCCTGCAGAGCCTGGTCCAGCATCGGAACGGTCTGGGTCAGGTCCATGATGTGGATGCCATTGCGCGAGCCGTAGATGAACGGGCCCATGCGGGGATTCCAACGCTGTGTCTGGTGACCAAAGTGAACGCCAGCTTCCAGCAGCTGACGCATGGTGAACTCGGGAAGAGCCATGCTATTTTCCTTTTCCGGTTTACGCCTGGGCGGGGGTGAAAGAAGCGGATGCTCCAACCGGCGGGCCAGATAAGGATGTCTCCCTCAAATAGCCCAAACCCCGCCTGCGGGTTTTAATGGCGCGCGTATACGGTAGGAATTCGCCCTGTGCAAGTGCCAAATGGCCTTATTTTTCAAGCCGCGCAATTGCATGCGCGTGGCGCACTGCCTCTTCGCAATGTGCCGCCAACGCCTTGCGGTCGGCAAAATCGCTGACTTTGGCTGGAACGTGGTAAATCAATTCCACCGTCCCCTGCCGACGCGCGCCCAAGGTCTTGAGAAGATGCGGGGCAAAATCCATATCGCCCCACCAACCATAGAACCTGTCAGGCTGCCCTTTGGGCGCGTGAAAGACTACGGATACAGGCTGAACATACATGAAGTCCCGCAATTCATCCGAGAAGAACGCGGCGAAAAGTGTTGTTTTAAAAGGTAAAACACGAAGACCATCGGTCGAGGTGCCCTCGGGGAAAAACAGCAGCTTATGCCCGACTTTCAAGCGCTCTTCAAAGATCAGGGTCTGTTCGCGGGCTTTCTTGCGGTCACGTTCGATAAACACCGTGCCCGTGGCGCGGGCCAGCCAGCCGATACCCGGCCATTTGGCCACTTCGGCCTTAGACACGAAGTACACCCGTTTGCGTGCGTTCAACGCAAAAATATCGAGCCATGATGTGTGGTTCGCGACCACAGCGCCGCGTTCGCGCATCAATTCGCCGGAACTGCGAAAGCCGATGCCAAGAAGCCGGAGCGCATTGCGACAGACAAACTGCGCGATGAACGGGGTGATCGGACGCCGTAACCCAAACAGCGGGCGCTCGATCAGGCGAACGGTCAACAAAACGAGCAGCCCGCCAAAGACCAGCAGTGCCAGCGGAAGGCCGCGCAGGATCACCAAAACCCAGCCCAGAATTCCCAATTCAATCGGGTCTGGCGCGTCGTCACTGTCCCAAAGCGGATCGTTCACTGGATCAGGCTCCGCCGTAGATACGCCGCTGTCGCTCGTTCATGCGCGCCGTGTCGAGGATCAGGCAAACATCTGTTGTGTTGAACGCGTGGTCGATAAACGCCCCCTCGCCCACAAAGCCACCCAACCGCAGGTACGCCTTGATCAGCGCGGGCACCTGTACCATCGCCCCACGGCGATCCAGCGCATCCGGCGCGACAAGGTTCATGCTCTGAAACACATCGGGTTGCGCCCTGACCCGAAGATCCGGCGGGGCAAGGTGATTGTGGTGCAACATCGACAAAGGCTGGGCCAATTCCTGTACATTGATGCCGTGAAAGCTGGCGACCCCGAACAGAACCTCAATCTCGCGCTCGGCCACATAGCTCGCCAGACCATTCCATAGGTGGTACATCGCCGTTCCGCCCCGATAGTCCGGGTGAAGGCAGGAACGTCCAAGCTCCAACAATTTGCGGCCGCTTTGTTTCAGCACGGTCAGGTCGTATTCATCCTCGGAATAAAACTGCCCTAATTCGATGGCTCGTTCACCCGGTAACAGCCTGTAAACGCCCACAACTTCGCCAGTGGCGTCATCATAGGCCAGCATGTGATCAAAATATGGATCGAACTGGTCCTGCTCTAACTCCGCCTCGTGGTCCACCATCTTGCCGCCGCCGCCCAATTCGCGGACGAACACGTCATATCTCAGCCTCTGGGCTGCGCGCAGTTCGGCCTCGGATTCGGCAAGTTTGACAGTGAAAGAAGGGCCTGCATCCGGCATCGGGTATTCCGCTTTTGTTTGCGCGCTGATACCGCAGTTTTCGGTCAAATGGCAACCAGCACGGCGGTGGCCCATCGTTAACCATTCTTAAACCAGTTTCACGGATCAAAGACGGGCGTCAGGGCGATGCGGGTTCCGTCAATCACCACTTTTCCCTGTTCTTGAAAATTCACGGTGATCTTGCCCCCAATGTTGGACTGCACCTGTCCGACGCCCCAGTCGGGGAAATCGGGGTGGCGGACATACATGCCCGGTGCAAGTATGGCATTGAGGTCTGTCATGATCGGGCTCCGGTCCGGCGGCAGATACAACAGGAGAGGTACGCATGGGCGACACCAACGTCAATCTGGCCGAACTGATCGGGTCGCGAATTTGTCACGATCTGATCAGCCCCATTGGCGCAATAAACAACGGGCTGGAACTGCTTGAGATGGTCGGAACCATGCAGGGCCCCGAAATGGAGCTGATCTCGGGCAGCGTCGGAAGCGCCGGAGCAAAGATCAGGTTCTTTCGCGTCGCTTTTGGGTCGGCCAGCGATCAACCGTTGGGTCGGGCCGAGGTCACAGAGCTGTTGAAAGACGTCGAAAGCGTTGGTCGTGTGCGTGTCAACTGGCACGTGACCGATGCCATGCCCCGCAATCAGGTCAAGCTCGCCTTTCTGGCCCTGATGTGTTGCGAAAGCGCCATGCCGATGGGGGGCGATGTCACCGTGGCAAATAACGGCGGCAGTTGGACGGTGACCGGTGTGGCGGACAAGCTGAATATAGAGGCTGATCTTTGGAAGAACCTACCCAAAGGCCAATTTGCGAACAAGGTGACGCCAGCGCAGGTGCAATTCGCGCTACTTCCGCAAACGGCCGCGTCCATGGGGCGGCGGGTTGCGGCGGAAACCACCTCAACCCGCGTCGCTATCCGGTTTTAAGACCGGACGGTCCCATTGCCGCGGACAAGATATTTGAAGCTCGTCAGCTGAGCGGCCCCGACCGGGCCGCGCGCATGCATTTTGCCGGTTGCGATTCCGATCTCGGCCCCCATTCCGAACTCGCCACCATCGGCAAACTGGGTTGAAGCATTGTGCATCAGAATCGCACTGTCCAGCCGTTCAAAGAACCGGACAGCGGCATCGGCATCCTCGGTCATGATGCAATCGGTGTGGTTCGAACCGTACTGACGAATATGTGCGATCGCTGCATCGATATCCGCCACCGGCTTGGCCGCGATGATGCTGTCGAGGAATTCCTTGCCCCAGTCGTCGCCCGTGGCCGCGATGGTGCCGTCCAGGGCCAACGCGCCTTCGGCATGGATTTCGACGCCCGCCGCAAGCAAGGCGGAAATGATATCCCGGCCGAGTGTTTCAGCCACATCCTGATGGATCAGCAGACATTCGGCCGCACCACAGATTCCGGTACGCCGGGTTTTGGCGTTCAGCACGACGTCCACCGTTTTCAGGGGGTCCGCAGCCTTGTCGACATAGATGTGCACGATACCTTCCAAGTGCGCAAAGACGGGCACGCGTGCTTCGCGCTGAACCAACCCCACCAGACCTTTTCCGCCACGCGGAACGATGACGTCCACACAATCGGTCATGGTCAGCAACTCTTGCACTGCGGCGCGGTCTCGCGTGGGCACAAGTTGAATGGCGTCTTCTGGCAAGTTTGCAGCCTTTAGCCCTTGGACCAGACCGGCGTGAATGGCGGTTGAGGAATGGAAACTTTCCGAGCCGCCACGCAGGATCACCGCGTTCCCCGACTTCAGGCACAATGCGCCTGCATCCGCCGTCACATTCGGACGGCTTTCGTAGATCACTCCAATCACGCCCAGAGGCGTTCGAACACGCTGGATGTTCAGGCCCGAGGCCATGTCCCATTCGGTCAGAACCTCGCCTACGGGGTCTGCCTGATCCGCGACCGTGCGCAGGCCATCAACCATGCCCTGAATGCGCGCATCATCCAGCATCAGCCGGTCCATCATCGCCGGGCTCAGGCCCTTTTCACGCCCAAACTCCAGGTCTTTCTTGTTGGCCTCAATGATATTTGCGCGGTTGGCCCAAACAGCGTCAGCTGCAGCAATTAGGGCAGCATGTTTACGCTCGGCGCTAGCAAAGGCCAAATCGGCCGAGGCCGCTTTGGCGCGTTTTCCAAGATCGGCCATCAGGGCGGGAATGTTGTCGAAATCCTTCATCTCAGGTGCCTTTCGGTCGGTCTTTGCGTTTTAACATCGCGCCGTTACAGCGCCAAATCATCTCGGTGGATCAGGACGGCGCGGCCCGGATAGCCCAACGTCTCTTCGATTTCCGAGGACTTTCGTCCCTTGATCGCATCTGCCTCTTGCGCAGTGTATCGGCTGAGCCCCTGTGCCAGCCGTCGTGCCTGCGGGTCCATAATCGCAACTGGGTCACCGCGCCCAAAGTCGCCTGTGACTTCAACAATTCCAGCGGGCAACAGGCTTTTACCATTGCCCAACGCCCTTGCCGCGCCTGCATCGACCACGATTTCACCACGCGGTTTCATGGCCGAGATCCAGCGCTTGCGCGCGGCATGCGGGTCCAGCGTCGCTGTAAACCAAGTGCAATTGGCGCCATCTTCAAGCGATTTCAGCGGGTTCAAAGTCGAACCTTCGGTGATCGCCATATCACAACCGGCAGCAGTTGCCATCTTGCCGGCCAGCAGCTTGGTCTTCATTCCGCCTTTGGACAGGCCGGAACCAGCATCGCCTGCCATTTCCTCGATCTCGGGCGTGATGGCCTCAATCACATCGAAACGCTTGGCGTTTCCGTCTTCACTCGGGTTCCCGGTGTAGAATCCGTCAACATCCGACAACAGGATCAATTGATCGGCCCCAACCGTCACGGCGATCTGCGCCGCCAACCGGTCATTGTCGCCGTAGCGGATCTCATCCGTAGCCACCGTATCGTTTTCGTTGACGATCGGAACCACGCCTAAACTCAGCAGCGTTTCCAGCGTCGCGCGAGAGTTCAGATACCGCCGCCGGTCCTCGCTGTCTTCCAGCGTCACCAAAACCTGCGCAGTTGTGATTGTGTGCGGCGTCAAAGCCTCTTCATAGGCCCGCGCCAGTCGAATTTGGCCAACAGCAGCGGCGGCTTGGGATTGTTCCAACGGCAAATCCGCCATGGGCAGGCCCAAAACTCCGCGCCCCAACGCAATCGATCCGGATGAGACCAAAATGACGTCAGTTCCCTGCCCTTTGAGCCAGGCCACGTCTTGGGCCAGCGAGTGCAACCAACCCGACCTCAGCAACCCGGTATCACGGTCCACCAGCAAGGCAGAGCCGATTTTGACCACCAATCGGCGTGCTGCGGTCAGGGTTGCCAAGACTTGGTCTCCTCAACGGGTTTTTGCCGCAGGCGGTTTTCGTCGATCTGGGCACGCAAGGCGCGCAACACTTCGGTCACGCCCAGATGCGCGACACCAGACATGGTCATCACAGGGCCACCAACAGCCTCTTCCAGCTCAGCCCTTTGCAGCGCCTGTTCCTCTTCGTCCAGCGCATCGACCTTGTTCAGAACTGTGATCCTGGGCTTTTCAGCCAGTTCACCGCCGTAAGCTTCGAGTTCATGAATGATGGTGCGGTAATCCTCGGCGACGGTTTCCGAGGTGCCATCGACCAGATGCAGCAGAACGGCACAACGTTCCACGTGACCAAGGAACCGGTCACCGATCCCGCGCCCCTCATGGGCGCCTTCGATCAGGCCGGGAATATCCGCGACGACAAATTCCACATTGTCGACACCGACAACACCAAGATTGGGATGCAGGGTCGTGAACGGATAGTCAGCAATCTTGGGCCGCGCGTTCGATGTGGCCGCCAGAAAGGTCGATTTACCGGCATTGGGCATGCCCAACAAACCGACATCCGCGATAAGTTTCAGCCGCAGCCAGATCGTGCGGTCGATCCCCGCCTGCCCCGGGTTAGCCCGGCGCGGAGCCTGATTGGTTGCCGATTTGAAATGCAGGTTACCAAAGCCGCCATTGCCGCCCTTGGCCAGCAGAACACGCTGCCCAACCTCTGTCAGGTCGCAGATGACGGTCTCTTCGTCCTCGTCAAGTATCTCGGTTCCAACCGGCACGCGCAGGATGATTTCGTCACCATCCTTGCCCGTGCGCTGCTGACCACGACCGGGTTGACCGTTCTTGGCAAAGAAATGCTGCTGATAGCGGAAGTCGATCAGGGTGTTCAGCCCATCCACAACTTCGGCCCAGACCGAACCGCCTTTACCGCCGTCACCGCCATCGGGACCGCCGTATTCAATGTACTTTTCACGCCGAAAACTGACGCACCCGCCACCGCCGGCCCCTGACCGGATGTAGACCTTTGCAAGATCGAGAAATTTCATGTGTGTCCCCTACTGCAAAGGCCCCATCGGCCACAAGTCAGAGTTTTTTACTATATGTCCAGGTGGGCACATTCGCATCGCGCGCCACCGAGTAACTTTCGGCGTCACCCAGATACTGGAACCCACAATGGGTCAGAACCCGGGCCGAGGCAGGATTGTCCTGAAACACGCTGGCAAACAAATTCGAATTTTCAAGCGGGTTAGCTTTCACCAACATCTCGACGGCCAGTGAGGCTACGCCTGTATTCCAGTAAACAGGTGCCACCCAATAGCCAACTTCGGACTGATTGCGATCCAGCCGTGTAAGCGAAATCAGACCAATCAGTTCCGGCCCACCATCTTTGGTGGCGTCCATCGCCCAGACGTCCTCATCCCGGTCTTCAGCCATCGAACGCGTCACAAACGCCTCGACCGACCCCGGTGGCAGCGGATGCGGGATCGACGTAGTCATACGTGCCACGCGCTCATCGCCTGCATAATGCTCGATGAGACCCATATCCGACCGGCGCAATGGGCGCAGATCGAACCGCTCGGTTTCGAGGACCGGCTGGTTTATTATTGTCTCGAGTTTCATGAGTGCGTTCCTCCTCCGAACAACACAAAAAATACGGACGCAACAGTGAGACTCGCTAACGTCCACATCAGATATTTTTCCACGGGCCGACCTTCAACCACGTGGGCAATTCTATCTCCGGCAAATGTCCAGATCGGGTGTAAAACCGCCTGGCAAAGCAATAAACAGAGAGCGATCGTGAACGTCGCGTTAAAGCTGGGCGTGCCAACCGCAACGAACCCGGTAAAACCGGCTATGATCATGGCCCATGCCTTTGGGTTAAGGGGATGAACGATCAGCCCCGCCCAAAAACCGGGCACGTCTCCAATGGTTTCACTGCGCGAAAGACGCAGGTTCGCGATCTTCCAGGCCAGCCAGCAGATATACGCCGCCGAGGCGTATTTCAGGACCGAAAAGACAATCGGTGCCTGATCCGCGAGTTGCAGCAGACCAAAACCCACCGGCCAGATGATCAGCTGTTTGCCTAGGATCACACCGACCACAAACGGCAGAGCCGCCCGAAACCCATAGCGTGCACCTGTGCCTAGCAGGACCATATTGGCGGGTCCGGGCGTTCCGACCTGAGAGGCTGCGAAGATCAGGAAACTGGCGGTTGCAACGGTCATTGCATCGCCTCCCAGTCCGCTCGACGCAGCAGAACGTCCTGAATTATCACATCTTCGTTGGTCGACCGCGCCGTCGCACGATGCTGCCCATCTGGTTTGAACCCAAGTTTGGACAGAACCGCCTTGGACCGTTCGTTGCCGACGTGATAACCCGAGGTGAGTTCCTGCCGATCAGATCGAAAGAACCTCGAAATCATCGCACGGGAGGCTTCGGTCACATAGCCCTGCCCCCAGGACGCTTTGGCAACCCAATACCCCAACTGAGATCCGGTCGAGATGCAGCCAATGACGTTCTCTTCTCGAGTGATGGCAAAGGCATCATGCTTAGCAGCCACCACGTCGACAAATTCGGTCGAATGCGTGGCCTCATAGGGATGCGGCACCACTGTCAACCAGCGCACCACGTCCAGATCGTTCAGAAGAGTGACAAGACGCGACGCGTCCTCACGCCGAAACCGACGTAAGACAAGACGCTCTGTTTTTATCACTTCGGTCATGGGACCGCTCCTGAAAACGAGAAAGGGGACCGGCACTTTCTGCCGGTCCCCCATGAAATTTTCTTAAACCTTCTGGGTTTCGGCTTACTCTGCGGCCTCCGCCACTGGCAGGACCGAAATAAAGGTGCGGTTTTTCAGTCCCTTGTGGAACTTCACGGCGCCATCCACGGTTGCAAAGATGGTGTGATCTTTGCCCATGCCTACGCCTTCGCCCGGCCAGAACTTGGTGCCGCGCTGACGCACGATGATGTTGCCTGAAATGGCGGCCTGGCCACCATACAGTTTCACGCCAAGGCGGCGACCAGCTGAGTCGCGACCGTTACGGGAGGAACCGCCAGCTTTTTTATGTGCCATTCTGTCTCTCCTTAGCCTTTAGCCAGATCTTTGGCCTGCTCAACCCATTCGGGTTTCACTTTGACCGTTTCGATAGCAGCAATCTGATCGTCCGACAAGGCGGCCAGAGCGGCAAAGCTCTCGATACCGGCTTCGGCCAGCTTCTTGGCAGCGGCGGGGCCGACACCGGTCAACTGGGTCAGATCGTCAGCGGCAGCAGCAGCGGCAGGTGCCTCTGCTTTGGCTTCAGCTTTCTTGGCAGGCTTTTTTGCCACGGGGGCAGCTTCGCCAGCCGGCGCCGAACCGGTTGCAGCTTTGATGCCCGACTTGTCGGCGCCTGACGCCAAAATGTCGGTGATCTTAACCAGAGTCAGCTTCTGACGGTGGCCAACGGTACGCTTCGAGCTGTGCTTACGACGGCGTTTTACGAAGTTGATGACCTTGTCACCTTTGATCTGTTCGATCACTTCGGCCTGAACGCCTGCGCCTGCGACGAACGGTGCACCAACAACCGGAGCGTCGCCGCCCAGCATCAGAACATCGTTGAATTGAACTGTTTCACCTGCGTCGGCAGCCAATTTTTCAACGCGGAGGATATCGCCCGCCTGAACTTTGTACTGCTTGCCGCCAGTCTTGAGGACCGCAAACATGCGTCTTTCCTTTGTCTAATCGCGTTCTATGGTCCCCGACCGGGCGTTTTTGGCTTTCGCCACCTCGAACAGCGCGCCCTTTTCGGGCTGTGTGACGACCCGTGGGGCAAAGCCCTGGGGTCAATAATAACGACACCCGGCGCGGAAAACCGGCCGGGATGCGCGCTTATCCATAGATTGGTCGGCAAAGTCAACATCAAATGCGCGGTCAAAGATCTGATGCGGTAAGCGCCCGTGAGACGGCCTGACCCAGTTGAAAATAGATCTGGTCATACATCTTATCGAAACCGCCGAAAAAGGCTTCGTTTACGGCGCGTCCGGTCTCAGTTCTGGAAAAAGCAATATTCTCGCGCATCTGAGCCTCATCAAGCGGTTGATAGGCCACCAGAAGGAAGGAATACAACCAGATGCGGTTTTCTTCGGCAAGACTGTCCTTGTCCGACAAGAGCTGCGCCAGAATATCTTCCGAGCTGGTTCCGTTATCCGCGCTGAGACCGCGAAAAAAGTTGTAATCCGAACTAAGCGAGCTTTGTACGTTCTTTTCGATCAGGTCGTTGACTTCTATGTACTCGCCGATCAGCCGATAGAGCTGAGTGCCGCCTGCCCCGTTCAGATAGTTTTCGCGCGCCATGTCCTTGATGGTTTCATCTGCGAAAGCCTTTCTGGCCGAGTTTTCCAGTGTGATAACGGTTTGCCCGACATCACTTTCAAAGAACAGGATCGCGCGATCTATCTGGCTGGCTGTCAGGCTGGTCTCGAAGGTACCAGAGATCTGCTCCTGCATCCACTCCGGATCATAAATCTGGTCCACCTGATCATCGAAGAGCGGCCCGCCTTCACCACCCAGAAAAGTGTCGTTCAGGCCTTTCGCCTGAGCCAACCCTTCGTCACGCAGGATATCGACGACCTGTTCCATTTGAAGCGCCTGCATGAGGCGTTCAACCGACTCGGACGCCGCAAGCGGCATGGCTGACAGCAACACGGCGAAACAAGCAGCGATCTGGCGCATCAGATATCCTGGGCCGGATGTAGTTCCGCCATACGCGCGGCCAGATCTTCAAACTTCATGGCCATGATTTCGTATTGGATGGCATTCAGCAGCTCATAGACTTCTTGCATCAAAGGCTGCTCCAAAGCCTCAGCATAGGCGACGACCTCAGAATCCGAGAAGTCCTGATAGGTATAGGCTGCCCCGGCAAGTGCGGACAGCTGCAAAGCCTGACGCATGCCGGTCTCATTGCGCTTCATCATCTGACGCAGCTCATCCGCGCCCAGTTGCAAGTCGATCACCCCCGAGGCGCTGGCAGCGAGCAAAAAGCGCACCTGAATTTCCTGCAGCGCACGCAATGCCGTCCCGCTGGAATCAATTGCATTGTTCATGCGTTTCAGATTTTCGACCCGTTTCGATCCACCCTTGATCAGGTCCGAGACGATTTTCTGCCCTTCCAGTTGCTTGGCATCGTCATCTTCAACCATGTGCGATGCATTCTCGGACTCGACCAGCCGTTGCCCAAGATCGGATGCATAAAACTCGACCGCATGGGTTAGCGCCTCATCGCTCAGCGTTTGTTCCAGAATAGACACGGCTGTTTCGCGCATGTCCTCGGTATCAAAGACCTCTTCGGTCAGGCGTGTCCAGTCGGACCCAAACCCATCAGGATCGATCCCCAACATTTGCGGGGCTGAGGCCGAGGCCAGAGCGATGCTTTCAAGTGCAACGTCGAACCCGGTTGTTGTCAAAAAGGCTTCGATCCGATCCCGTCCGGCAGCAAATGCTTGCTGCGACCCGGAAATCACGAACAGAACGGCGGCGAATAGCGGTAGGATAGTTTGGCGTAAAGGATATGTCATACCCATGAGCCTAGGGGAAATACCGCGTCAGGCAACGGAAAATCCCGCCTTTGTCATTTTCAGGAATTTTCTGCTTGCACCCCCGCGCGTTCCTCACTAAATCCCCCCCTCACAGACCCCCGCGGAGAGGTGCCGGAGTGGTCGAACGGGGCGGTCTCGAAAACCGTTGTGGGTGCAAGCCCACCCAGGGTTCGAATCCCTGTCTCTCCGCCACTATCCCAAGACCGCCACATACCCTGGTCAACGGTGCGAAGCATCACTCACTATCGGTGTTCTTTTCGTCAAACAACAGAGGGGTCTGTGTTCAGAAATACCAAATCAGCTTTTTTCAGTTTCAGCAAATATATCTGCACAGGTGAGCGAGCCTCTTCCTGCAGCCTCTATTCGGCCACACCGGACATTCGATCATTCCTATATTACGCAGGGCGGCAGCAAATCCTATTTGTCTCTCTATCAACACTTCAAGCAGCTAAACTTTTGAATGGATTACATCCAAGTTTTGGGCTCTTGCTGATATGCTCGCAAGAGTGTTCGGCTCTCACGATCTGTGCTTGTTTTGGCAATAGATACGCTTATCGAACAGAAAGAACTATCAAACGCAACATATACGAGACCCTTTCGGATCAAATACTTGATAAAAGAAAATTTGGCTGGTCATTAGTCGATCTATTAGTAACTTGCATACGCATCAGATTGTGATTGTAATCGCTTATTGCGGAAAATCTATTGGAGTGCACTCTTGATAATTCCGTTTCATGTTCGGGAAATGCTTCAACGTATTAGGGCACGATTTGACGCTGATCAGATACCGAAACAGATGGCACCAAATGATGCCGAGTTTTCAACACTGCGCCCGTCCCGCAAACCTACCAAAGAGATGGTCGCGCGCTTTTGGGAGCAGTTGAAACCCACAGCCAGCGATGAGGATCAAACGCAAATCGCTGATCCGGAAACGGTAGAAGCTGCCGAAACCTATGGCACCAATATTGAGAACTTCATCGGGACGGTTAAGCTTCCTGTCGGGGTCATTGGACCTTTACGTTTGAACGGAATGAACGCAAACGGCGATTTTCATATCCCCCTTGCAACAACCGAGGCGGCGCTGGTCGCGTCTTATGCCCGGGGCGCTTATGCCGCCACCCGATCGGGCGGTGTCAGTACAGCTGTTTTGTACGAAGGTGTTCTGCGGACACCGGCGTTTGTTTTTGAGAGCCTTCTTAAGGCCGGGCAATTTGTGGATTGGGTTGTGACAAATGTCGACATACTCAAATCTGCGGCCGAAGCGACGACCCGTCATGGCAAGCTTGTATCGCTGGAGCCGTTCATTGATACAAACGTCGTTTTTTTGATTTGCCGCTACACCACAGGTGACGCAGCGGGTCAGAATATGGTGACCATCGCCACCGACGCCTTGTGCCACGCAATCGCGGATAGCTGCCCTGTCGCGATTGAGAACTGGTATGTCGAAGGTAATTTCTCGGGCGATAAAAAGGCTTCGGCGCTGGGGCTGGTGACGGGGCGCGGGCGTAAGGTCAGCGCCTCGGTCACGCTTCCGGCTGAGGTTGTCAAAAAGACGCTTGGAACGACGGTCGAAGCGATGCTTGACTATGGCCGTGTCGCCAATCTGGGGGCGCTTTTGTCCGGCCAATTTGGGGCGCAGGCGCACTATGCCAACGGGCTGGCGGCATTCTACATTGCAACCGGACAGGACGCGGCCTGCGTTGCCGAAAGCGCGATGGGAATCACGCGAATGGAACCAAGGGGCGACGATCTTTTCTGTTCGGTGACACTTCCGAACATCTTGGTTGGCTCGGTCGGCGGGGGCACTGGATTGCCCAGCCAGGCAGCAGCGCTGAACATACTCGGCCTACGAGGCAGCGGGTGTGGCACAGCTTTGGCTGAAGTGGCCGCGGCCACGTGCCTATGTGGTGAAATCTCCATCGTCGCCGCGATTGCTGCGGGCCATTTCACCCGCGCCCATGAAAGTCTGGCCCGCCACAGATGAGCATTCAGAACCGATTCTGGATTTATCAATCCGAGCGTTTTCCACTGAAGAAAACCGTCCCTCTGTTGCTGGTGTTTTCCTCGGCCAGTATCTGCGTGTCCGCCCGTCTCGCAGACCGCCCCCTGCCCGAATGGCCCGCCTTTGCCGCCGGCTTTGTGCTGGCTATGGCGTTGTTCTTCCAGATGCGGGTCTGTGACGAGTTTAAGGACGCCGAAGACGACCGGCGCTACCGGCCCGAAAGGCCGATCCCACGCGGATTGGTTTCAACCGGTGAAGTTCTGAGCCTGGGTTTGCTGACCATTCCACTGGCATTTGCGGCCGCCTGGTTCTGGCACCCGTCGGTTTTGTGGCTGTTGGGCGCGGTCTGGATCTGGCTCGCGGCGATGACGGTCGAATTCGGTGTCCCGGCCTGGCTGAAGGCGCGGCCGGTTTTGTACCTGCTAAGCCATATGGCGATCATGCCCTTGATTGATCTGTTGCTGACCGGCCTCGAATGGCTGCCGGCAGGCGGGGCGGCGCCCTCTCTGTGGCTGTTTCTGGCGTTGTCCTTTGTGAATGGCTGCGTCCTTGAGATCGGGCGCAAACTGTGGGCTCCTGAAAACGAGATTACCGGTGTCGACACCTATTCCGCTCTATGGGGTCCGCGTCCGGCGGGGCGTACCTGGATCGGCTGCGTCTTGCTGTCCTACGCGCTTCTTGTCGGCACGGGCAGCGCCACAGGCGTTGGCTGGCCAAGTGCCCTGATTGGCGCGCTGGCGCTGGTTCCCTGCGGGGCTGCCGCATTCCGCTATAGTCAGTCACCAACTGAGAAAGCCCAGAACAGGATGGACACTGTTTCCGGCCTTTGGGTGTTTTTCTGCTATGCCACGGCTGGTTTCCTGCCCTTCTTGTTCGGAGCCGCTGTATGACATTCATCGTCGCCCAAACGGATGCCAACGATGTCTCGGTTGTCGGAGGCAAAGCGGCGGCACTGTCGCATCTGACGCGGCACGGTTTTTCCCCACCCAAGTTCTTTGTCATCACCAATGACGCATTTCGCATGGGGCAATTCGGGCCCATCGCGAAAAAGGGCCTGCGATCGGCTGTGATCTGCGCACTTAAAACGCTTGGGCCCGGGCCTTACGCGGTGCGCAGCTCTGGCCGGTCCGAAGATGGCGTGGACCACAGTCACGCGGGACAGTTCGAGTCTGTCCTGAACGTTCCCGGCAAGAGTGTGATCGCAGCGGTCAAGCAGGTTTGGCAATCCGGTTTCTCGGCAACGGTCGAAACCTACCGGGCGGTCAAATCCGGCGGCCAAGCCGAGGCCCCTGCGATCATCGTGCAATGCATGGTCGATGCAAAGACGGCCGGTGTCGCCTTTTCCGCCGATCCGGTCAGTGGTCGGCGCAATGTGGTCGTGATCTCGGCCATTGAAGGCCTCGCAGAACAGCTTGTGTCAGGTGAAGCGGACGGAGAGGACTGGATCATCGGTGCGGATGGCACACCGGAAAGCGCACCAGACACCCCAACGCATTTGACCGTGAACGAGGCGCAATCCATCGCGGCCCTTGCCCAAAAGGCCGAAGCTCTGTTTGGATCACCTCAGGACATCGAATGGGCCATTGATGCGCAAGGGCTACATATTTTGCAGGCCCGACCGATCACCACGGCCTTACGTCCTGAGCCGTTCGAAGACCAGACACTTACTATTTTCGACAACTCCAATATCGTCGAAAGCTATCCGGGCATCGTCAGCCCGCTGACCTATTCTTTTGCTCTGCATGTGTATTCTCAGGTGTATCGCGCTTTCGTCGGGCTGTTGGGCGTGTCGCGGCACACGGTTGCCCGGAACCCAACTGTGTTTGACAATTTGCTGGGGCGGGTGGACGGGCGTGCCTATTACAATCTGATCAACTGGTACCGCGCGCTGGCGCTGCTTCCCGGGTTTTCGCTGAACCGCGACTATATGGAAACGATGATGGGCGTTTCTGAACCGATGCCGCGTGAGGTCACGGATGCTCTTGCTCCGCCCCCCACCACTGGCTGGACCAGGGTCGTGGAATACGCGAAACTCGCCAAGGTTGCGGGCGGTCTGATCTGGCAGGCTATCCGGCTGCCGCAAACCCGGCGCGATTTTAATCACAGGCTGAACGACATATTGCAGGCGGGGCTGGATGTGGACGCCTCCAACGCTACCGAGCTGGCGGCCGAGTACCGGCGCATCGAAAGCACCTTGCTGGATCGTTGGGACGCCCCACTGATCAACGATTTTCTATGCATGATTGCCTTTGGCGGCTCGCGCAACCTGCTGCAAAAGTGGCTGGGCGAGGACGGGTTAACCCTGCACAATGACCTCATGATCGGGCAAGGCGATATCGTTTCGGCAGAACCCGCTCAGCGCATTGCCCAAATAGGAAAGCTGGTTCGGGAGGCAGGTCTTGCTGCAACTTTGAAGGCCAACGCGCAGTTGTCGGTTTTGTCCGGGCACCGGCAAATCGAAGCCGAGGTTGATGCGTATCTTGAAAAATTCGGCGATCGGTGCACCGAAGAGCTTAAGCTGGAAAGCGTTCCTCTGCGCGACGACCCGACGAGCCTGTTGCTGGCGATTGCAGCCTGCGCCGAGCGTCCACCGTCCGGGCGTCAGGAGGGAGCCGAGCCGGATTGGCAAGCACTGTTTCCGGCAAACCCCCTCAACCGGCAGTCGGCCAAATGGATCCTGGGCTGGACCAAGGCGCGTGTGCGCGACCGCGAAAACCTGCGTTTTGAACGCACGCGAATCTTTGGCTATGCGCGGCGTGTGTTTTTGGGCATCGGCCGGGAATTCGCCGCCCATGATCTGCTTTCATCACCAAAGGATGTATTTTTCCTGACAACACATGAGGTTCTCGGAGCAGTCGAAGGCTATAGCCTGTCACCTGATCTGAAAGGCATCGTTGCGCGGCGCAAACAAGAGGACGAAGCTTCGTCCCGACGCCCCGACCCGCCGGAACGCATCGAAATCCGTGGTCCCGCCATCGCGCCGATCTGGTCCGAATGCGCGGAACTCGAGGTGGACACAGCACGGGTGAAGCACGGCACGGGCTGTTCTGCAGGACAAATCAAGGCGCGTGCGCGTGTGATCCGCGATCCACGCAGTGAGGCCTTGAACCCCGGAGATATACTGGTGGCGCGCCACACCGACCCGGGCTGGATCGCCGTATTCTCAAACGCATCGGCCATCGTCGTCGAGCGGGGATCACTGTTGTCACATTCGGCCATTGTGGCGCGCGAACTTGGTATCCCTTGCGTGGTTGGCCTGAAAGGGGCCACCAACTGGATCGAAGATGGAGAGATGATCTCGGTCGACGGGGCAAGCGGCGCGGTGGAGCGGTGCGATGGGTAGCAGTGAGATTGAGAATAAAGCGGATTTCGACTATGTCCGCTATGCCCAACTGTGGGAGGACGCAGATGTCCTGACTTCTGCACTAGGCGATTGTGCGGGCAAAACATTGGTGTCCATCTGCTCGGCCGGAGACAATGCGCTGGCTATGCTGACACTCGATCCCGTGCGCGTCGTGGTTCTGGACCTGTCACCGGCACAGATCGCCTGCCTCAAACTCAGAATCGCGGCCTATCAGCGGCTGACTCATTCCGAATTCATCGAACTTACTGGCTCGCGCCCAAGTACCCGACGGGGTACATTGCTGGGCCGGGTTTTGGACGCCACAGATACCGACACACGCGCCTTCTGGGAGGCTCTGACTCCGGAGGTCAAAAAACACGGCATTGGGGGCGTCGGCAAATTTGAACGCTATTTTCGCATTTTTCGGACCCGGCTTTTACCGCTGGTGCATTCACGCCGAACCGTCGACGAAGTGTTCACTCCACGCAGTCCAGAAGCACGACAAACTTTTTTCGACGCGCGGTTCAACACATTCCGTTGGCGTCTTTTGCTGAACATCTTCTTTTCTCGCTTCGTCATGGGGCGCATGGGCCGGGACAGCGCATTTTTCGATCATGTCGAAGGCAGCCCGGCGCAACATGTCGCCCGCCGCATCCGTCATGCGGGGGTCGCCACCGATCCTTCGCAAAATCCCTATCTGCATTGGATTCTCAAGGGCGACCACGGTGACGCGCTGCCGATGGCGTGGCGCCCCGAGCATTACGAGACAATCCGATCCCGATTGGATCGTCTCGACATCCGCCTCGGGTCGCTCGAGGCATTTGTATCGACCGGTGAAAAAGCCAGCGGGTTCAACCTGTCGGATATCTTCGAATACATGTCGCCTGAAAGCTTCCCGCAAGTCTACGGCTCTATCCTGACCGCCGCAGAGCCACACGCCCGACTGGTCTATTGGAACATGATGGCACCCCGGCGGGTTCCGCCGGTATACAGAAGCCAGATAGGCACACTGACCGACATCGAAACGCAGCAGAAAGCCCGTGACATGGCATTCTTCTATTCGGATTTCGTCGTTGAAGAGGTGCAGCCGTGACGGTTCCTGGGCAGGTTCTGCTGGCGGCGGGGTCCGTATTGGCTCTGGTCGGAGTAATGATGGTCATCCGAAGTCTGGGCAACACGGCGGGTTTGAGCGCCGAAGTGCAGCGCAAGCTGATGCATGTCAGCACGGGCCTCTTTGCGTTGCTGTTGCCCTGGCTCTTTCCTGATCGCTGGCCGGTTTACATGCTGATCGCAGCCACAATGCTGGTGATGCTTGTGCTGCGCCTGCCGCGTTTTTCATCGGGTCTTGGCGCGACCCTACATGGGGTTGAACGCACATCCTACGGTGATTTTCTACTCGCCTTGTCCGTTGGACTTTGCTTTTTGCTGGCGGGCGAAAACACGCTGTTCTACTTGCTGCCAATTGCAGTTCTGACACTCGCGGATGCTGCCGCAGCGCTTGCCGGGACCGCGTATGGAACCAAACGCTACGTGGTGGAAGATGGCGACAAGAGCCTAGAAGGGTCAGTGGTGTTTTTTGTCGTAACGCTATTGGTTGCGATCATCTGCTTCTTATTCTTGTCGAAACTCCCGCCATCTAACGTCATGATGTTGTGTCTTATGGTTGCGGCCTTTGGCACATTGGTCGAGGCGCAAAGTTGGCGGGGGTTTGATAACTTGTTCCTGCCGCTTGGCTTGCTAATTTTTCTGAACGGCCATTATCACAGCTCTTTGGCAGAGCTCGCCCTGTTGGCCGCCATGTTTTTTGCCGCCCTTGCCAGTTTCGGCGTGGTGGGAACCAAGCTGGGCCTGGCCAAGCATACGACCCGTGTGTATGTTGTCGCGGTTTTTTTGCTGCTTGCGGCCGCTAAACTGCAGAACACAGTACTCCCGATTATGGTTCTTGCCGCACATGGCTGGGCGCGCACCGCTTCTCCTTGTGACAGTAAGTACCCCGATCTGGATATCGTAGCCGCCTTAGGGTTTTTGGGATTCGGTTGGCTTGCGGCAGGAAATGCAACGGGATGGGATGCGATTTCTTTTTTTGGGCTCAGTGCGATGGGGTTGGCTATGGGGCTCACTGCTGTGGCGCTGTGTGCCAATCCTATTGCGATACCGTTTGCTGCGGCTTTCCTGTTCATAATTCGGACTTGGGCTGTTTCCCAGAATTCTGAACAGTCGAACTGGGCTGAGCCGCTGACGGCTCTGACCCTGCTCTCACTGCTGTGCACAGTTGCGGTTCCATTGGCCCGGCCACACTGGTTCGGAAAAGACCGGGTTCTTAGGTTGACGCTGTTGGCCCTCGCCCTGCCCTTGCTCTACTATGTTTGGGTCGTTGCTGGATCGCTTGGAGCGGGGTTCTTTGCCGGAGTGGTTTCATGACCAAAGAGACCATCAAAACGGCTGATGCTAAGCTGACCGTGTATCTGAACGGCCCAAACTGGGACGGCGTTCCCGCCGCAACCTTCGGCGATTTTTCCTGCAAAACGCCAGAAGCCGGCGCCGAAATCCTGCTCAACGGGATAAAGCGGGTGCAAGACACGGGCCTCGACCGCATCATTGGGCCGATGTCTGGCGATACCTGGCACAGTTACCGGTTTGTCTCGGGCAGCGACGGGTCTGCTCCGTTCCTGATGGAACCCACCAACAAACCTCATGAGCTCAAGGTGTTCCGGTCGGCAGGATTTACAGAGATCAGCCGGTACTTCTCGGCCCGAGTCCCACTGCAGGCCGCCGCCCGTTCGGCACCTCCGGAAACCGAAGGGTTCGTGGTGGAAGAGTGGGATGGAACAGACCCCGAGGCCCTATTCCGTCAGGTATTCGAACTTTCAACCCGGGCATTCTCAAGCAACGCATTCTATAAGCCGATTTCCGAGGCGGAATTTCTGGCCATGTATATGCCGGTTGTGCCAATGATGAAGCGCGAACTGATCCTGTTTGCGCGCCGCCGCGACGGGTCATTGGCCGGGTTTCTGTTCGGCATTCCCAACTATGCCGAAGGTCCCGATCCGACATCCGCAATCCTTAAAACCTATGCAAGTCTCGAACCCGGCGCCGGGCGGCATCTGGCACACAGGTTCCACAAGACGGCATTCAGCATGGGGTACGACACAGCCATTCATGCGCTGATCCATGATGACAATAACTCGGCCGACCGCAGTGCCGCGGAAGGTGCAACGATTTTCCGGCGATATTCCCTGCTTGGGCGGAAGCTGAATGGCTGACCTGCTCGCCCATTTCTCGGCTGCGGTTGAACGGTTTCCGGACAGGACCGCATTAGTGGACGGCAAGGGCCGCCAGATAAGTTTTCAAACACTGCACATGCGGGTTCAGCACTTGGCAGGTAGGTGGCAGGACAAGGGTATCCAACCAGGTGATCGCGTGCTTTTGGCCATGCCTGTCGATGCGGACCTGTATGCAAGTCTGGCCGCCCTATGGTCCCTTGGCGCCACCGTAGTCTTGCCGGAACCGGCCATGGGGTTGGCCGGTCTGCGCCACGCCGCCCGGACCACGAATCCAAAAGCGTTCTGTGCAGCGGGCGCGTATTCTTTGCTGAAGTTTCTGATTCCGAACCTTTGGTCCCTACCTCTGCTGAAGCCGGGGGGAAGTCGCTGCGATCCGGTGGTCCATGAGGTTCGACCGGAGGATATCGCCCTTATTTCTTTCACCTCCGGGACGACGGGCCAGCCGAAAGGCATTCCCCGCTCGCATGCGTTTTTGATGGCGCAACACGATGCCATCGCACCCCTCCTTGACAGCGATCAAGTCGAGCGCGATCTGGTGGCCTTTCCGGTGTTCACATTGATCAATCTGGCGGCTGGGCGCACAAGTGTTCTCCCGAACTGGAAGTTGAGCAAGCTGGACCGCCTGTCGCCGGAACAGTTGAACAGCTGGATCCATGTGCAGCAAATCACCCGAACGCTCATCCCGCCGTCGCTGTGTGAAAAACTTGCCCAATCCGGCGACACCAGTCCGTTGCACACGGTGTTCACGGGCGGTGGCCCGGTGTTTCCGGACCTGGTGGAGACGTTGAGAACTCGGCACAGGCTTTCGGTTGTTTGCGTCTACGGATCGACCGAGGCTGAACCGATTGCCCATCTCGACGCCAGGGACATATCGGAGGAGGATTACCGTCGGATGTCCGGTGGCGATGGGCTTCTCGTTGGATATCCGGTGCATGAGATCACGCTCCGTATTTACGACAATGAAATTCAGGTCGCAGGGGCGCATGTGAACAACGGTTATCTTGATCCGGCCCAATCAGTGGAAAACAAAATCAAAGAAGGCGGCGTCGTTTGGCACCGAACCGGTGACGCTGGCACGTTGGACGAGCACGGTCGATTGTGGTTATGGGGACGGATGGGGTCCGAAATTGAAGTGCACTCGGGTTCATTATTTCCCTTCGCAATCGAAGTCGCGGCAAGGCAATGGCCAGGTGTAGAACACTGCGCACTTGTGAATACGAAAGCAGGCCCGGCGCTTTGCATTCAAGGGTTCCCTGCTCAAGTTGAGGCTTGGAGTAGTTGTGCGCTTAGTTTTGGTGTTCCCAAGGTGATTTCAATTGACAAAATCCCCATGGACAAGCGTCACGCCTCCAAGGTCGATCGCGCGAAACTTGAACGCTTCTTGGGTTCTTAACGAAAAATGGGCCGAAACCGCACCGTTTTCAGTTGGCTTGAATTTCAGACCTGAGTGTCCGCGCCTGTACAGCGAGAAATTGGGCTTCGCTAGCGCGGTGAACGGCAGCTTCGCGGCCTTTGTGCAGAATGTGTCTGCTTCCGGCCCAATTCCGCCTCGGATTTTAGCGAATAATCAAGCTCACCTGCTGTGCTGTCCGCATGACGGCGTGTTATTGCCACCTGGTTCCATCAGATCGGCGTAGGCTGGCTCAAACCCCCGAATTGAAATGAATTTCTGGGAATTCCCCTTTGATCACCGATAATTTACCCTCATCTAAGCGGCACATATTTCAAGGAGAACCCCATGTCGCGTACTCTCATATTAGCTGTTATCGTCGCCGGACTTGGCGCCGGAGCTTACTATTATCTCAATCAACCCGAACCCACACCTGCCGAACAACTGCAATCGGCGGCCCAAGAAGCCGGTGAGGCTGTGAACGATGCCGTAGAAGCCGCGACCGAGCAGGCGAGCGAAGCCGCATCTTCCATTGCAGACCAAGCCAACGAAGCGGCCGAGCAAGCCGGACAAGCAGCTACTGATCTGGCCAACCAGGCCGGAGATCAGGTCGCCGCTTTGGCCAATCAGGGGCAAGATCTGCTGAATTCCTGGATCGAAGAAGGTACGCTTTCCGTCCAGAATTTTGACTATGACGCCATGGTGACTTCGGTTCAGGACAGCCAGTTGTCGCAGGACCTCAAAACAAAGGCTCTGGGTATCCTGGATGAAATCAAAGCATCCCCTCAGTTGATTGCCCAGAAGATCGAAGAGCTCCGTGTGCTTTTGACCGGACAACAATAATTTCCAAGGGCCGTTCGGAATTGAGCGGCCCTTATTCCATACGGCGCGCACGCTCCCGCAACGTCAGACGCAACTCTGATTGACGTCCCAACACCCGTTTGATTGGCTGCCCCTAAATCCAACGCAACACCATTGGCAACAGACCCGTTCTGTGCGGTGTCCGCACAGGAGATAGGAAACAAAATGACCACCCTGCCCCCAAACATGTTCGCTGTCATTCAAACCCATGACGGTTATTCCGGATCGGCCACCGGTCCGTTTATCGAAGATGCCGCCGATTGGCTGGCCGAGGCCGAGCTTCCTGTGCCCCAACCCGGCCCCGGTCAGGTCCTGATTAAATTGCGGGCATCGTCGGTGAACCCGTCCGACATCCACTTTATCAAAGGCGAATACGGGCAGCCGCGTGTAAAAGGCACGCCCGCCGGGTTCGAAGGCTGTGGCGACGTGGTGGCCACCGGCGCCGGTGCCGAAGCATTGCAGGATCAACGGGTTGCCTTTGTGGCGGCTGGTTCCGGGGCGTGGGCGGAGTATGTCGTGACGCAGGCGTTGATGTGCATCCCACTGCGACCCGATATCTCGGACGAAGATGGTTCCGCCCAGGTCATCAATCCCATGACTGCGATGGCCATGGTGGACATCGCGCGGGGTGCGGGCGATGCTTTTGTCGTTTCGGCGGCCACCAGCCAGTTGGGCAAACTCATGTGCTCATTGGGGCGCGATTTGGGACTGAAACCCATCGCAATCGTGCGTCGGGCCGAGGCAGTTGAATCCTTGAAGGAACTTGGCGCTCTTGAGGTCTTGGTCACGTCCGACCCGGACATGATACAGAAATTCGCAGCGCTCAGCATGGAACTAAAACCACGTGTCTTTTTGGATGCCGTGACGGATCAGGTTTCCGAGCAGATTTTTTGTTCGATGCCCAACGGTGCACGGTGGGTCATCTACGGCAAGCTCAGCCCCGAATTGCCAAAACTGACACAGACCGGTCAGTTGATCTTTATGGGCAAGCGGATCGAGGGGTTCTGGTTGACCAAGTGGATGACGTCAACGCCTCCGGCGGACCAGATGAGAGTTGTTGGAGAAGTACAGGCCCGGTTTGCTGACGGACGCTGGAAAACGGATGTTTCTGAACGGCTTGGCTTGCGCGATGTGGTGGCAAATCTGGCCAATGCTCTGAAAAAGAGTGACGGGAAGGTGATTATCACGCCATAGTAGAACAAAGCCCCGGACGAAGGAGGATGTCCGGGGCGTAAGGAACGCCGGACATACCGGCATGGGAGGACAGACTTGGATAACGCGCAGCTGCTGATCAGCGGGCTGGCGAATGGCTGTGTCTACGGCCTTATCGCTCTTGGCTTTGTTCTGATTTACAAGGCCACTGAGGCGGTGAATTTCGCGCAAGGCGATTTCATGATGCTGGGCGCCTTTGTGACAATCGGGCTTACGAATACCGAATATATGGGCCTGCCTTTCTGGTTGGCTCTTCCGATTTCGCTGGGGATCATGGGCGCGTTAGGTTACTTGGTAGATCGCCTGATCATTCGCCGTTTGTTTGGGGAAAGCCAAACAGCTGTCGTCATTCTGACCATCGCTTTGGGGTTCGTAATCCGGTTTGTGGCCGGGCTGATCTGGGGGCACGAGCCGCAGACACTTCAAAACCCATTGGCAGGCAAAGAAGTTCGGTTTGGAGGGCTGGTGCTGGGGATGGAGGACGTCGCCGTTATTGTCGTTACCATCCTTCTGACCTGGGGTCTGTATGTTTTCTTCAGCCGGACCAAATTGGGCCTGGCGATGCAAGGCGCGTCACAAAACCAGTTGGCAGCATATTACATGGGCATCCCGGTAAAGCGCGTTCAGGGTTTCATCTGGGCTTTGGCTGGGGTTGTCGCGGGGATTGCAGGGATCTTGTTCGCGGCCAAAGGCTCGGTTGATCCAACCACAGGTTTGCTTGGCATCAAGGCCTTTGCCGCAGCCGTTATTGGTGGTTTCGGCAGCCTGCCCGGTGCCCTCGCAGGCGGGCTGATCGTTGGGGTAATTGAACCCTTTGCCAGCCGTTACATCGCAGCAGGATACAGTCAGATCGCGCCTTATGCGCTGCTCTTGGCAGTGTTGATTTTCCGCCCCAACGGGCTGTTCAGTCAGGTTCGGGTCAAGAAGGTTTAAATCATGCGGATTGTGTTCAAAACCAACTATATGCAGGATATCCGACCTTGGAAGGACACCTATCAGCTGTGCCTGTATATGATCTTACTGACAGCCGTCGCAGCCGCGCCGTGGTGGCTGGATGATTTCTATCTAGGCGAGCTGACAAACGTGCTGATATGGGCCATAGCGGGACTCGGTCTGATGATCTTAACAGGTCACACCGGTCAGGTCAGTCTGGGTCACGCAGCTTTTCTGGCCTTTGGGTGCTACGCCAATGTCATCCTTTTGGAAGCGGGCGTACCATTTCTGATCGCCTTTCCGTTGGCTGGCATCCTAACCGGATTGGTTGGCGTGACCGTAGCAATCCCGGCCCTGCGGCTGCATGGCATTTACCTTGCGATCTTCACCATGGCCCTGTCCATCCTGATGGATGACGTCATTGTTCTGGCCGAGCCGATCACAGGCGGGGTCGCGGGTAAATATCTGGGCGGTGTCGAAATATTCGGGTTTCTGGTCGACCGCTGGGGCACTCCGGTTCAGTTCTTCTGGCTGGTCCTCAGTGTGGCGGTGTTGGTCACACTTGGCTACATCAACCTGTTGCGGGCACCTTTAGGACGCAGCTTTATCGCTGTGCGCGACTCAGAGGTATCGGCGCAGGCAATGGGCGTGGATATTGCCAGGACCAAGATGATCTCATTCGCGTTGTCCTGCGCTGTCAGCGGATGGGCAGGCGCGTTGATGGGCATGTTCTCGGGCGCATTCAACAATGAGACATTCAGCGTCCTGATTTCAATCCAGTTGCTGATGATGATCGTGATCGGCGGTCTGGGGTCCATCCACGGCGCGTTTCTTGGCGCCATTGTGATAGGGTTCCTGCCTCAGTTCTTATCTATCTCCAAGGAATACGTGGGTGCCCTTTTCGGTGGCAATACCGTCGCCATTCCGGGGCTGGAATTCGGCATCTTCGGAATGATCCTGATCGCCTTCATCCTTTTTGAACCGATGGGTCTGTACGGGCGCTGGCTGAAAATCCGGACGTGGTTCGAACTGTTCCCGTTTTATCGGAAAGACATGTTCAAACGTCAAAAATCCTATCTCAAGACGGAGCGCCTGAGATGAGCTTGCTTGAGTTCGAAAACGTCACTCTGAAATTCGGTGGACTGACGGCTGTCAACGATCTGTCTTTCGAGGTCGAAGAAGGCGAGGTTTTTGCTATCGTCGGACCAAATGGTGCAGGAAAATCTACCGTCTTCAATCTGATCTCGCGTTTCTACGACCCTTTTGCCGGGTCGATCCGGTATAACGGTCACGACTTGCTCAAGGCCAAACCGTCCGGCGTGGCCGCATATGGTGTGGCGCGGACATTTCAAAACATCGAACTCTTCGAGCATGCGACGGTCCTGCAGAACCTCCTTGTCGGACGACACCGTCACCGCAAAACCAACATGCTGTCCGAGGTGTTGTTTCTGCCCTCCGCGCGGCGGCAGGAATTGGAGAACCGCAAAAAAGTAGAGGAGATCATCGACTTCCTCGACCTGCAGGCATTCCGCGACAAGATGATCTCTGGCCTGCCCTATGGCGTGCGAAAGGTTGTCGAGGTGGCACGTGCTCTGGCCACCGATCCAAAGCTGCTTTTGCTGGACGAACCAGCCTCGGGTCTCTCGGTCGAAGAAACAACCGACATGCGCTGGTGGATCGATGATATCCGGCGGCAGATGGGGATCACGGTTTTGATGGTCGAGCATGACATGGGACTGGTATCTGGCGTCTCAGACCGCGTTCTTGCAATGGCAGACGGCGCGAAACTGGCGCTGGGAACACCTGCCGAGGTTCAATCGCATCCCGCCGTGGTCGAGGCTTACCTGGGGAAAGCCTCATGAACACTCCGATACTGACAATCCGCAACGTCGAGAGCTTCTATGGCCCGATCATGGCGATCCGAGGGGTTTCTCTGGATGTGCACCCCGGCCAAATCGTTTCGATCCTTGGTGCAAATGGCGCGGGAAAGACCACGTTGATGAAAACCGTTTCGGGCGTGATGGACCCGGAAAAGGGTAAAATCACATTCGACGGCGAAGAAATTCAGGGGTCCGAGCCGCACAAGGTCGTCCAAAAAGGCATTGTTCATGTGCCCGAAGGGCGTGAGGTTTTTCCACTGCTGACGGTCGATGAAAACCTAAGTCTTGGAGCCTATACCCTCAAGGACAAGGGCCAGATCGACCACGATCGGGATCTGGTGTTCTCATACTTTCCGATCCTCAAGGAACGCCGCAATCAAGAGGCCGGCACTCTGTCCGGCGGTCAGCAGCAAATGCTGGCGATTGGCCGTGGTCTGATGGCGAACCCAAAGATTATGCTTTTGGATGAACCGTCACTGGGTCTGTCACCGTTGTTGGTACAGGAAATCTTTGGCATCCTCGGGCGTCTGAACGATGAACAGAACATGACTATGATGCTGGTCGAGCAGAATGCCAACGCCGCCTTGGAGTTGGCCCATCATGGCTATGTGATGGAGGTCGGGCGCATCGTCATGGATGGCGCTGCAGAGGTTTTGATACAATCCGAGGACATCCAGAACTTCTATCTGGGCGTTCAGGAAGAAGGCGCGCGGGAAAACCGCCGTTGGAAGCGGAGAAAGACGTGGAGGTGAGACAGATGAATATCAGCACCCTGCCCCCTCAGATCACGGTCAACGGCGTTCGCCTGAATGCAACCCCCGGCCAACGCCCGGTTTGTGTCGACGGGAGCACCACGATTTGCGAGCTGTTTCGGAACCGCTGCACTGAGCTTGGTGATCGAACGGCGCACCGCGAAAAGGACCTTGGCATCTGGAAGTCGTATTCCTGGGCCGACTATTGGCAGCATGCCAAGTGGATTGGGCTTGCACTGCGCAAATTGGGACTGCAACGGGGCGAAGTTGTCTCGATCCTGTCAGAGGATAGAAAAGAATGGGCCTGGTTCGACATGGGCATTCAGGCCGTTGGAGGCATCGCATCGGGCGTCTACACCACCGATTCTTCCAGCCAGTTGAAATATCTCATCAATGACAGTGACAGCCGATTTCTGATCGTCGAAAACGAAGAACAGTTGGACAAGTTCCTGCAGGTCGAAGATGAGGTTCCCGGCCTTCTGAATGTCATCATTCTGGACGATGAGGGGCTGCACGATCTGGACCATGCGCGCTGCATGATGATCGACGCGTTATATACTTTGGGTCAGCAGGCCGAGGCTGAAGAACCCGATCGGTTTGAGGCCGAGATAGCGCTGGCATCACCGCAGGACACAGCGCTTCTGATTTACACCTCGGGCACCACAGGAATGCCGAAAGGTGCGATGCTGAGCCATGAGAACATCCTGGCTGCGATTGAATGCGGGGCTCATGCGTTGCCTGCCTTAGAGACGGACGAACAGCTGTGCTTTCTACCGCTGTGCCATATTCTTGAGCGGGACGTATCTATCTATTTCCCACTGGCTGCAAAATGCGTCGTTAACTTTGCCGAAAGTCCCGAGACGGTGTTTGCGAACCTGCAAGAAATCTCACCGTCGACCTTCACGGCCGTTCCACGGGTTTGGGAAAAGATCTATTCGTATGTTCAGATCATGACGCAGGACGCAACGCCCACCGGTCGCGCAGCCTTTGGCATGGCGCTGAGAGCAGGGTTCAAGCGCGCGGAATACATATTGGCTGGAAAACCCGTCCCTGCTGGCGTTGCTGCACAGTTCTGGGTGTGGGACAGGCTGGTTCTGCGTAATTTGCGCCGTATGTTGGGGATGGACAAGATGCGGCGTGGCGGTTCGGGCGCGGCCCCGATTTCGACGGACCTGTTAAAGTGGTACTGGGCCATTGGTGTGCCGTTGGTCGAAGGGTTCGGGATGACCGAAACCTCGGGCTTGGCGACGCTTAACACAATCGAAAACAACAAGGTCGGAACCATCGGACGCGCCGTTCCTGGAAATGACATCCGGATATCCGACGACGGTGAGATTCAGCTAAAGGGCCTCAACATTTTTCAGGGTTATTGGCGCAATAACGCAAAAACGGCCGAAACTTTCACTGCCGACGGATGGCTGCGAACTGGCGACCTCGGGCATATTGATGAGGATGGCTACGTCACCATCTCAGGCCGAATGAAAGACATCATCATCACTGCTGGCGGCAAGAATATCACCCCGGCCGAGATCGAAAGCCGGTTGAAATTCAGCCACTACATCTCGGACGCGGTGATAATCGGTGACAAGCGAAAGTTCCTGACCGCGCTGATCATGATTGATCAGGAAAACGTCGAAAAATTTGCGCAGGATCGGAAAATCCCCTTTTCAAATTTTGCATCCCTCTGTGCGGCCCCTGAAATCAAAGATCAGATTCAGGGGGAAATCGACGCGGTGAATAAGGATTTTGCACGGGTCGAGCAGATCAAGGATTTTCGCCTGATTGATGTACTTCTGACCGCAGATGACGATGAACTGACCGCAACAATGAAGCTGAAACGCAGTTTTGTCGAAAAGAAACACGGCCATCTTATTGAAGACATGTACAGTTAATCAAAGAGATAACCTAAAGGGAGGAGAAAGATGAAGAATGTGATCATGCGGCTGGCGGCGGCCACCGCCTTGACGGCTTCGGCGACCCTTGCCAATGCACAGACCCAGGGTGTCACGGATGATGAGATTATCATCGGGTCGGTCAATGACCTGAGCGGTATCTTCGCAGCCGTCGGTGTTCCGGCGACCAAGGGTGCAAATGTGGTGTTTGACCGCGTGAACGCTAATGGTGGCATACACGGGCGGACGATCCGCTATGTTGTTGAGGACAATGGGTATCAGATGCCGCGTGCGATGCAGGGCTATAACAAGCTGCTGAACCGCGACAAGGTGTTCGCAATGCTGCAGTCGCTGGGAACGCCGATGAATGTCGCGGGGTTCAAGCTGTTGGATCCAAAAGGTATTCCCAATGTTGCCCCTTTGTCTGCTGCACGGCAGATGTTGCAGGAGCCGATGGACAACAAGTTCACGGCCTTTTCCACATATTTTGACCAAAGCCGTGTCGGTGTGAAATATCTCGCTGAGCAGTTTGGTGGTCAGTCTGTGTGTTCGATGTATCTGCCAACCGATTTTGGTGAGGAGATCGTCGAAGGCACCAAGGCCGGTGCCGAAGAAGCCGGGATCGCTTTCGTCGCTGAGACCACGCACAAACCCGATGAAACGGATTTCGTGGGCTCACTCAGCAAGTTAAAGGAAGAAGGCTGCGATATCGTAACGATCGCTCTGGGCGTACGACAGGCTATCACAGTTGTCGGCACGGCCAAAAAGATGGGCCTTGCAGATATGAAGTTCCTTGGCACCTCGGCCAGCTTCCTGACCGTCGTCGCGCAAGTGCCGGGCGGTGTGACCGACGGTTTTTATGCCGCCGCATCCTGGCAGGATCTGTGGTCCCGCGCGGAAGATCCCGCTCCTGCCGCCTTTATCGAGGAATATAAAGCGGCAACCGGTGAAGATCCCGTCGGGTTCGCAATGCTGGGATATTCTGCTGCTGAAACGATGGTCAAAGCGCTTGAGGCTGCTGGCCCCGATCTGACTCATGAAAGCTTTATCGCGGCCATGGAAACGCTGGACTATCAGGATGAACTGGTTGGAAACCACATGACTTTTGGACCTGATGACCATCAGGGGGCCGACTCAGTGTACGTGAGCGTTGTCGAGGATGGCGCCTGGAAGATGGTGTACGAAGAATAACCGTACACGCATCCCAAACGAAAAAGGGCTCGCAACTGCGAGCCCTTTGAATTTGTGCACTCGGCAGCGAATTAACGCTTCGAGAACTGGAACGAACGACGCGCTTTGCGCTTACCGTATTTCTTACGTTCCACAACGCGGCTGTCGCGGGTCAGGAAGCCAGCAGCTTTCAGAGCACCACGCAGCGACGGATCGTACAGTTGCAGCGCTTTCGAGATGCCGTGCTTGACCGCACCGGCCTGACCGGTCAGGCCACCGCCTTTGACGGTTGCGACAACGTCGAATTCACCTTCAACACCGGCAACCTGAAACGGCTGGCGCAGGATCAGCTGCAGAACGGGACGCGCAAAATACTTGTCCTGGTCCTTGCCGTTCACGGTGACCTTGCCGGAACCCGGCTTGATCCAAACGCGGGCAACAGCGTCTTTACGCTTGCCGGTGGCATAAGAACGACCCAGCTCGTCACGTACGGGTTCACGCACGATGACTTCTTCGGCCACAACCTCAACGCCTGCAACGGCGCTCAGCTCTTCGAGAGTATTGATCTGATCAGCCATGGTCATTAGCTCCGGGTGTTTTTCTTGTTCATGGATGCAACATCCAGAACTTCGGGCGCTTGCGCCTCATGGGGATGCTCGGCACCGGCATAAACGCGCAGATTGGTCATCTGCTGACGTGCCAGACGGTTGCCCGGCAGCATGCGCTTGACCGCTTGGGTCACGACGCGCTCGGGGTGCTTGCCTTCAAGGATCTGCTGCTTGGTGCGCGACTTGATGCCGCCTGGGTGGCCAGTGTGCCAGTAGAAGTTTTCTTCGCGCTTCTTGCCGGTCATCTGGATTTTGTCAGCGTTGATCACGATGACATTGTCGCCCATGTCCATGTTCGGGGTGAACGACGCTTTGTGCTTGCCACGCAGGCGCATGGCGACGATCGAGGCAAGACGGCCCAGAACAACGCCCTCGGCGTCGATCAGGATCCATTTCTTGTCGATGTCTGCAGGTGTTGCAGAAAAGGTTTTCATGGCAGGATAGTCCTGTTTGATGTGAAAGACCGCCCACAAACGGAGCGGCCCGAATTCGATGTTGGGTATTTAGATGCAGGCGTAATGCGCGTCAAGAACGCTGAAGCTTATTTTAATAAGCAATTACAGTATGTTATAAAATAGGTATTATTTTACCCCACAACTCAACATATAAACCGCAATACATGATTGAACGTTAATTAACCCGACAAGATCCGGAAAGGGAGATATTGCGCAATGAACTGGCAGCAGACCGTAAACGACTATGGGGCAGCATGGAAAGAACCTAACCGGACGAAACGGCTTGAGATATTGGCTGGGTGCTTTGCTGAAGATGGCATCTATGTCGATCCCATGGCCGAGGTCAAAGGCCGCACAAACCTATGCGATCATATCGGAGAGGTGGCGCAAAGCACGGGCGGAATGCTTGAGTTGACCAGCAAGGCCAATGGCCACAACGATGTCATTCACTTCACATGGCGTCTGGTTGGCCCGGACGGCAGTGTAGTTGTCGCTGGCCACGACTTTGCGCATTTGGATGATGAGGGAAAGATCTCACATCTGGCCGGATTTTTCGGCGACCCCGAACCAACGAGCTGAGTCTTTAAACGCTGATCTGTTCCGGCGGATTGTCCAGAAGCGCCCGCAGGCGCTGCATCGCGGCCTCGAACCGCTCCAATGACACGTGCCCGTTCATCGCAATGCGTACGGCATTGGGTGCACGGCCGTCCCGCAGCGCGAACTCGTCGGCAGACCGTAACTGAATGCCTTCGCGTTCAGCAGCACGGCTGAATGCGGCGGCACGCCAACCCGACGGTAGGTTCAGCCAGACAAACGGCACGTCGGGCGCCCAGTTCAGGTCAAAACCGCCAAGCGCGTTGACCGTCACCCGCACATAGTCGCCCATCCGGGCGCGGACGTCCTTGGCGATCTGCCGTGTTCGCGGGTCGGATAACAACAGCCGGGTCAGCTCTGCGAGTGGTTGCGCCAAACCGAAATAGCCGTATTCGGCTGAACGCCGGAGGTCGACGCTGCGTTCGCGCGGGGCGATGGCGAACCCAACGCGCAGGGCTGGCGTCAGGATCTTTGAGATCGACGAGACATGCCAACCTCGTTCAGGCGCCAATGCACGATAGCTAGGCTCGCGCGCATCCCCCATCCGATAACAATCGTCTTCAATGATCTGCAAATCATGGCGGCGGGCGACTTCCACAACCTCTTTTCGACGTTCCAGCGGCGTATGTGTACCGGTTGGGTTTTGCACCTCGGGCGAGACGCAAACTGCTTGCGCCTGGGTCTGACGCAAAATGTGATCCATAGCCTGAGGGTCAACGCCCCACTTGTCCATCTTCACGCCGACAACCTCGGCTCGCATCAACTCACCTGCCCGACGGAAACCGGCATATGACAGATCTTCAACCAGAACGACCGGCTTGGGGCCGCGCAGGATCGTCTGAAACACAAGGCAAAGACCATTTTGCCCACCATGCGTCAGAACCACATCATCATGGGTCACTGCGCCAAGCGGCAGATCTGAGAGCCATTCAACGACCGCCTGCCGCATGGGTTGGTACGCATCGCGCGTCGGGTAATTCATCAGCAAACGCGGATCGGCTTGGGACACTTTCTTAAGACATTCCCTGATCAATGCCACCTGCCCCACGTCCGGTAATCTGGGGCTGAACAGGCTGACATCGGCGTTGTACTTGTCGTCGCGCAGGTGAAGTTGTCTTGCCCACACATCGTCCAGCAAAGGTGATTTTGGAGGGGCGACAAATGTACCACGTCCAACCTCTGCTTGTAGCAAGCCTTCTTCCGTCAGAATCGTATATGCCCGGGCAACCGTGCCGGGCGTTATTTGTAACCGATACGCAAGCTCCCGGACTGGAGGCAGTTTAGATCCTACCTCCAGCGCTTTGTTCTCAATCGCTTTTCGTATTGTGTCGGCGACCAGTGTGTACTTGGGACCTTTGGATTTTGGTAACGCCTCTGGCCAAATTGTATCCATTACAATTCTTCCTTTGCTTTTGACACAATCCTGAATGTATCACACACATGTACCGAACATTAGTACTTTGTGTCAATACAATTTGAAAGGATACCCAAGATGACACGCCATATGCACAACCCCGCCCTCATGCTGCTGAACGATAGCCCTCGGCTGCCGATGATCGCCGCGCTGGCCGTGCGGTTTGCGGCGACTGTCACACAGTGGGAACGACAGCGCCGCAGCAGGGTCAACCTGTCAAAGCTGGATGATCGCATGCTTAAAGATGTCGGCCTGACCCGCCCCGCGGCCGACCGCGAGATCAAACGCTATTTCTGGCAGTATTAATTATCCCCAGTCCCTATAGGGACCTCTTCCTAGGCCGGGTTTCATACCCGGCCCTTTTTTATCCAAACGCCGATGCTGCAGACCCCGCAGGTGGCAATGAGTAGGTCATCGTAGCCCGCGCAACGGGTTTGTCTGAGCCTTCCGAGAACATCAGAACATCGCCTACCGCAAGCGTTTTGCCCAGTTTTAGCAAGCTGCAGCGCGCGATCATATCGTTGGCCCCATCGGGTTTGCGCATGAAATCCATCGAACACCCCGTCGTCACCGCCAGCGACTGACGTCCCTTCAATGCAAGGATCATTGCATAGACGCTGACATCGGCCAGACCGAACATCGACGGGCCTGAAACTGTCCCCCCTGGCCGCAGATGCCTGTCCCCGACCTTCAGCCGCATAGTGATTGAGTTTTCATCCAGGCTGTCGATGACAAAGTCCTTCTCGACCTGTGGAAAAACCTCGACCAGATAATCTGACAGTTGTTCGCGGTTCAAAACCAACGACATACTTCCCCTCCTCGAATTGCCGCCCTAGAGTTGGCCCGACATCAGATCGGAGAGCAAGATGGGAATTCTGGAACGTAACGACATGAATGGCGTTGCCCGTTTAAAAATGAACGCGCCAGAGCGCCTGAATGCCCTGAGCGAAGAGATGCTGGCAGCACTTCAGGCTGAATTCGACGCCTTAAGCAACGACTCGAGTATTCGCGCCGTGATCCTGTCCGGCGAAGGCAAGGCGTTTTGCGCAGGTCACGATCTGAAACAGATGACTGCGGGACGTCAGAGCGAGGATGGGGGAAAAGCCTACTTCCAGGACTTGTTCGCGCAGTGCGCAAAAATGATGCTGTCGATTCAATCCCTGCCCCAACCCGTGATCGCGCAAGTCCACGGCATCGCCACGGCCGCCGGCTGCCAACTGGTGGCCACTTGTGATCTTGCGATTGCAGCCGAAGGCACGCGCTTTGGTGTAAACGGGGTCAATATCGGGTTGTTTTGCTCGACCCCTATGGTGGCCCTCAGCCGGAATATCCCCCGGAAACAGGCATTTGAGATGTTGACGACAGGCGCGTTCATCTCCGCAGAACGCGCGACAGAGCTGGGCCTGGTCAATCGCGCAGTACCCGAAATGTTGTTGGAACATGAAACGATGGCGCTGGCCGAACAACTGGCGGACAAGCTTGGATCAGCGGTCAAAGTGGGCAAACAGGCCTATTACAAGCAATTGGATATGCCGATCGAACAGGCCTACGCCTATACCGGCGAGGTGATGGCACAGAATATGATGCATCGGGATACCGAAGAAGGAATATCTGCATTTATCGAAAAAAGACCGCCAAATTGGGAACAATAACGAGATTATTTAAGGAAATTTTCGCGACTGTTCGCAATTTAGTCCTTTTCAAAAGGGCCACACTGTGGCAAAGCTGAGACATGGCTTAGGCCCAAATACGCTTTTGGGTCGCTGTAGGCGGAAGGTCCCTCCAAGCTGGTTTCTCTCACCGGCGCTGACATTCCCGCTGCGGCGACCCCAAGTACCCTCCTTAAATTACTAGCTAATCAACGCGAAACTTGGCGTGTGTTGCGTTGCGCGATGCTGTGCCCTATGTGGCACCTCATGACACAGAAATTGCATATAGTTGGCGGCGGCATGGCGGGGTCCGAGGCGGCCTGGCAAGCAGCGGAAATGGGCGTGGATGTTGTAATCCACGAAATGCGGCCCAAAGTGGGCACTTTTGCGCACCAGACCGGTAATCTGGCCGAGATGGTGTGCTCGAACTCCTTCCGCTCGGATGACGACGAACAAAATGCCGTCGGTCTGCTGCATTGGGAAATGCGCGAAGCCAACGGCATCATCATGGGCACCGCCGATACGCATCGCCTGCCCGCCGGTGGCGCATTGGCCGTGGATCGTGATCCGTTTGCTGAAGCAGTGACCGCCAAGCTGCAGGCCCATCCGCGGGTGGAAGTGACAGGCGAAGAAGTCACCGCCCTGCCCGACGACGGCCACTGGATCATTGCGACGGGTCCGTTGACGTCCTCGTCGCTGGGCGAGTCGATCAGGGCCCAGACAGGTGCCGAGGCTCTGGCGTTCTTCGACGCGATCGCGCCCATTGTCTATGCCGACAGCATCGACATGAGCCAGGCGTGGATGCAGTCCCGTTATGACAAGGGCGAAACCGAAGAGGAGCGGACGGCCTATCTGAACTGTCCCATGGACCGCGATCAGTATGAGGCGTTCATCGACGCCCTGTTGGCGGCGGACAAAACAGAATTCCACGAAGGTGAAACTGCCGGGTATTTTGACGGCTGCCTGCCCATCGAGGTTATGGCGGAACGGGGCCGCGAAACGCTGCGCCACGGTCCCATGAAGCCAGTCGGCCTGACCAACCCGCATCAGCCTGACGTCAAACCTCATGCCGTTGTGCAACTGCGCCGAGACAACGCGCTGGGCACTTTGTTCAACATCGTCGGTTTTCAGACCAAGATGAAATACGGCGCTCAGACCGAAGTGTTTCGCATGATCCCGGGGCTTGAGAACGCCAGTTTCGCGCGCCTGGGCGGGATTCATCGCAACACGTTCATCAACTCTCCGACATTGCTGGACGCGCAGATGCGGCTGAAATCAAAACCGAATATTCGGTTTGCCGGCCAGATCACCGGCGTCGAGGGTTATGTGGAAAGCGCTGCAATGGGCTTGTTGGCTGGGCGGCTGGCTGCTGCCGAGATCCTGGGGCGTTCCCTGCCCGAGATCCCGCAGGACAGTGCCATGGGCGCGTTGATACACCACATTACCGGCGGGGCCGAAGCCAAGACCTTTCAACCCATGAACGTCAACTTTGGTCTGTTTCGCCCGGTTGATGGCCTCAAAGGCGGTCGCCGGGGCCGTAAGGACCGGTACAAGGCCTACACCGACCGGGCCAAGACGGAATGGACCGACTGGTTGGCGCATTGCTGACTGGACGCATTGCACCCTACCGGCCTAACATACGGGTATGAGCGACAAATACCTCAAAGACGCCTACGGGCTTGATACGCCCGAGGCGACACGTACGCATTATCAGAAATGGGCCTCGTCATACGACGCCGAAGTTGGGTCACATGGCTACGCCACGCCTGGCCGCGTGGCCGAGGCGCTTTGGTCCCAGATGCCCGAACCGCAGACGCCTGTTCTGGATTACGGTTGTGGCACGGGTCTGTCCGGCAAGGCCCTGCATGATACGGGATTTCAGGTAATCGATGGTGTGGATCCCACGCCCAAGATGCTTGAAGGGGCAGCCGCTAAGGAGGTTTACAGAAACCTCACGACGTTTGAGATCACCGATCCGGAACCGCTGGAGCAAGATGCCTATAAGGCAATCACCGCGATTGGCGTGATCGGAACCGGTGCCGCCCCGCCAGAAACATTTGATCTGTTGATGAAAGCGCTGCCCAAAAGTGGCCTACTGGCCTTTTCCTTCAATGATCACACGCTTGACGATCCGTCCTATACCACCCGTTTGAACGATTGGCTGGATATGGGCGCCGCGCGGCTGCTGTTTCGGGAATACGGGCCGCATCTTCCCGGAATGGACCTTAAATCTGACGTATATGTTGTTGAGAAGACGTGACATTCATTACCAGATTTGCCCCATCTCCTACTGGGCCGCTTCATCTTGGCCATGCCTATTCTGCACTTCTTGCCAGTGATATGGCCGCCGCTGCAGGCGGTCAATTTTTATTGCGGATCGAAGACATCGACCGCTCCCGCTGCCGGGCAAATTGGGTAGAGCAGATTTATGACGATCTGACTTGGCTAGGATTGACCTGGCCAGAACCCGTGATGCAGCAATCGTCTCGTGTGTCGACCTACGAAGACGCTCTGAGGGCATTGTGGTCGCGGGGCTTGCTGTACCCGTGCACGTGCAATCGTCGGGACATTGCCGCAGCCGCCGGGGCACCACAGGAAGGTGTTCCGCTTCATGGGCCTGATGGGATCATTTATCCGGGCACGTGCAGGGATGTGTCAGATCGAACGGGGCCGATCCCGCACGAAACGCCCCTTCGATTGGACATCGAAATGGCAGCGCGTGTTGTTCCAGATCTGTTTAGGATCGCCACTCAACCTTCTGCCAGAAAAGCGTTTTTCGAAGAAACTGGCGTGGGACCAAACGGGGAATCGGGCCCAGTCGCTTTCACTGCCGATGAGTTGCGGGACACAATCGGAGACGTGGTTTTGTCTCGGCGTGATATGGGAACGTCGTATCATCTATCCGTCGTTCTGGATGATGCGGAACAGGGCGTGTCCCACGTCGTACGCGGTCAGGACCTTTTCGAGGCGACGCGTATCCATGTTCTGATGCAGGCCCTGCTAGATTTACCAACACCTGTTTATCACCATCATAAACTGATCCGAGATGATGCAGGCAAACGCTTGGCCAAACGCGACGACGCGCGCGCCATCGCAAAGTATCGTGGTGATGGAGTTACCGCGGATCAGATTCGGGCCATGGTCGGGCTGTGATCTGCCCTAATCCATCGGCCGTATCAATTCGACCTCATCGCCATCCCGCACTGCGGTGTAGAAACAGGTGCGCCGGTTCGTGTGGCAGGCAGCACCGGTCTGTCGCACCAGAACCAGCAGGCAGTCGCGATCACAATCGACGCGAAAATCGACCAGCTCCTGAACATGCCCCGAGGTTTCACCCTTGATCCAGAACGACTGACGTGACCGCGACCAATAGGTCACGCGGCCCGTTTCCAGTGTTTTTTCAACCGCTTCTGCGTTCATCCACGCCATCATCAGCACGTCGCCAGAGGCTTCATCCTGTGCGATCGCCGGGATCAGACCGGCGTCGTTAAACTTCAGGTTCGACGGATCGAAAGTGACGGTCTCGGACATTATAAAAACCTTTTGCATCCCGGTGGATGGCCACTATGTATGGGGAACACGCAACGAGGGAAAGCCATGTCTGGCGAGAACGACCTGATAAAGCTCTATTCTGGGCGCATTTTGGCCCTGGCTGCGGATATTCCGCATCTGGAACGACTGGAAAATCCAGATGCAACCGTAAAGAAACGTTCGCCTTTGTGCGGGTCTACCGTAACCGTAGACGTCAAGGTTGAGGACGGCCGCGTTTCCGGATTCGGTCAGGACGTTAAGGCCTGCGCCTTGGGTCAGGCCTCGGCCTCGGTCGTTGGATCCGCTGTGATTGGCACCACGCGCGCGCAAATCGAAACCGCGCGGGATCAGCTGTCGGCTATGCTGAAGAAAGACGGCCCTGCACCGGACGCACCGTTTGACGGGCTGGAAGTTCTCATGCCTGCGGGTGATTATAAGAACCGTCACGCTTCGATCCTGCTGGCGTTGGATGCCACTGCTGAAGCTATGGAACAAGCCGAACAGGCCAACTGCGCCTGAAGATGGTAATTCAATTCAAACCCATCTAACCTCCGCCATAGTTTTGGGGAGAATTTGGTTTGAACAGTTTGCTGGAACATTTTGTTACCCTGTGGGTCGTCATTGATCCGATTGGAACAATTCCCGTTTTTATCGCCGTTACAGCCGGGCTTGGGGCTGCGGCGCGCCGCAAAACTGCCCTGTTGGCCGCGCTCATCAGTGCCGGAGTTTTGCTGTTCTTCCTTGTATTTGGGCAATTGCTGATCGAGGCGCTGGATATCGGGTTGAACTCGTTCCAAGTGGCCGGAGGGATCATCCTGTTTCTGTTTGCCCTGACGATGATCTTTGGCGAAAGCAAGCAAGAGGTTGAACAACGCGCAGCGGAAGACGATCAGGAAGACAAATTCCACAAGCCCAACCCTGCGATCTTTCCGTTGGCGGTACCTTCATTGGCGTCACCGGGTGCAATGCTGGCCGTTGTTATCCTGACCGACAACAACCGGTTCAGCGTGGCGGATCAAGGTATCACGGCAATGGTTATGTTATCCGTTGTGGCCATCGCCTTCGTTTTGATGCTGCTGGCCGAGCCGATCATTCGACTGATTGGCCATTCAGGTGCCGCCATTATCAGCCGCATCATGGGAATGATCCTGGCGTCGGTTGCCGTGAATTCGGTACTGTCTGCGATGCTGGAAATCTTCAAAACCGGACAGCTATAAAAAACCGCCGCACCTTCCGGGCGGAAAGGGCGGCGGTAGGCAATGCGTGTCTCATGTGGGATCCGTATTTCCGCGCAGGGCCGAGGCATGGCCCTTTCAAGGGAATTGGGACAGGCAGGTCACCCTTGACTGAAATGGGGACGACAGCACGGTGTTTTCGGCACGAGATCGCAGGCAGAAAGGGTCAGAACGTTCCGGGAAGGTGAAGGGCAACCACCAGCATCACCACCAATGACACCGCACCTGCCGCATCCTGCAATAGCGTGGAATGCGAACGGCTTATGGCGGTCTTGATCTGGGTCAGCATGGTCTCACCTCCGGTCTTGTTTTAATCCTTTGTTGACCTTTTGTTCTCATATTTTACCGAGTCGGTAAAGAACTTTTTGAGAACATTTGTGAACTTTACGGAACGATATTGCTAACCCACTGAAATTAAACGGATTGCCTGATCCTGTTTCATGAGCCACAGCAGAACACGGACAGCTTGCCCGCGTTCGGTGGTCAAGTTCGGGTCTTTGGACAACAGGTTTCGTGCATCCGTCTGCGCAACAGCCATCAATCCGGCCTGACGCTCCAGATCAGCGATCCGGAACTTTGGTAGCCCGGATTGAGCCGTGCCAATCAGATCCCCTGCGCCGCGCATCTGCAAATCGGTCTCGGATATCCGGAATCCGTCTTCCGTCTCTCGCAAAACCTCCAGCCGCTTCCGCCCGCCCTCGCTTAGCGGTGGTTGATACATGAGCAAGCAGGTCGAATCCGCCTCGCCCCGTCCAACGCGGCCACGCAGCTGGTGTAACTGCGCCAAACCGAATATTTCGGCCCGTTCGATTACCATGATCGAGGCGTTGGGTACATTCACTCCGACCTCGATCACAGTCGTTGCGACCAGAACCTTTGTGTGCCCTTTCTGAAACGCAGCCATCGCGGCGTCCTTTTCGGCAGCGGGCATTTGGCCATGGACCAGCCCGACTGTGCCTTCGCCCAGCACCGCCCGCAGCCGTTTGAACCGCTCTTCGGCAGCTGTCAGGTCCGAGACCTCGGATTCGTCGACCAGCGGACAGACCCAATAGCACTGACGTCCTTCATCGATGGCCCGACGTAAATGCGCTACGACGTCATCCATACGCTCGGTACTAATAATCGCCGTTTTGATCGGTTTCCGTCCTGGTGGCTTTTCATCCAGAACAGAGACGTCCATGTCCCCGTATTGCGCAAGCGCCAAACTGCGGGGGATCGGGGTGGCGGTCATCACCAGAACATCCGCGCCCTGCCCTTTTTCCGACAACTCCATCCGTTGCCGCACCCCGAACCGGTGCTGTTCATCCACAATGGCCAGTCGCAGGGCATGAAATTCAACATCGCTCTGAAACACTGCATGGGTGCCGACAAGGATGTGAATGTTACCCTGTTTCAGAGCGGCCAGCTTTGCACGCCGTTCAGCGCCCTTGTCCCGCCCAGTCAGGATTTCCAGAACCACCCCGGCTTCTTCGGCAAGCGGGCGCAGGCCTTCCAGATGCTGCCTAGCGAGGATCTCGGTCGGGGCCATCATAACACCCTGCCCACCAGCCTCGACCGCGACCAGAAGTGCCATGAAGGCGACCAGAGTTTTCCCTGCACCCACATCGCCTTGCAGCAATCGGTTCATCCGCGAGTCTGAGCCCATGTCGGCAGTTATTTCCTTGATCGCACGTGTCTGGGCCCCGGTGGGTTTGTAAGGCAGATTAGCAAGAACTTTAGCTTGCAGAGCACCAGTGCCGACGCTCACGATGCCCCGAGCCTTACGCTCGCGCTGTCGCGCCAGAGCCAGCGTCACCTGATGGGCAAACAGTTCGTCATAGGCAAGGCGTTCCCGGGCTGGCGCGTGCGCGGCCACGTCATCCGCCCCCTGTGGGTTATGCGCCGCGGATACAGCCGTCGCCCAATCCGCCCAGCCCTGTTTTGACACTTGCGCAGGGTCAATCCACTCAGCCAGCTGTGGCGCGCGGGCCAATGCGCTACGTGCCGCCTTGTACGCCGTTTTTTGGGTGATGCCCTGTGTCAGGTGATAGACCGGTTCAAATTCTGGTATGTCATCCGCGCTTTCCACGGGCAGCATGTGATCTGGATGGACCATCTGCGCCATGCCGTCGAACAGTTCGAGCTTGCCAGAGATCACACGACGACTGCCTTGCGGCAAAACTTTATTCAAAAAATCTCCACGTGCGTGGAAAAAGACCAACTGAAACTCGATCTGCGTGTCTTCGACGTGAACGCGGTAAGCCCCGCCCTTGTTTCGCGACGGCCTGTGAGTGCCGACCGTGACCTCAACAGTCAATGTCGTTGGCAGATCAGACCCCTGGATTGTGTCGCGCCGCCTACGATCAACGACAGCATACGGTAAGCCAAACAACACATCGCGCGGCGACTCGATCGCCGCCTGCACCATTGTCTGCGCAGTCTTGGGGCCAACGCCCTCCAGCGTCTCCAGCCCCGCAAACAGGGGAAACAGGATCTCAGGACGGCCACTCATGCGGTACCGATCAGGTGCAGCCATTCATCTTCGTCCAGGGTTTCGATCCCAAGCTCTGCTGCTTTCTTGGCTTTTGAACCAGCACCAGGGCCGGCCACCAGCAAATCGGTCTTCTTGCTGACCGAACCAGAGACCTTGGCCCCCAGCGCTTCGGCCCGGGCTTTGGCTTCGGCACGGGTCATCTTTTCAAGTGACCCCGTGAAGACAACCGTCTTGCCAGCCACCGGACTGCCCGATGTGTCGGGTCGTTTGGCGTCCTGCACGTCCAATTGCGTGACCAATGCGTCGATGCTGGCGCGTTCTGCGTCCTGAGCAAATGCGGAAACCAACGCGCGCGTCATGACGTCACCTACGCCATCAATACCCAAAAGCTCATCCCACTCAGGACCTTCGAAATCAGCGGCTGCGGTGACGGCGCGCTCAAATTCTGTCCAGGCGCCATAGTGGTTCGCGATCAGATTCGATGCGGCCTCTCCGACATGTCGAATGCCCAATGCAAAAAGAAGGCGTCCGAATGGGATTTGACGTTTTTCATCAATTGCAGCCCAAAGGTTCCCGGCACTTTGCGCGCCCCAACCCTTGCGGTTGGCGAGCTTGTTGAGATTGGCCGCATCTCTGGTCTGCAGTGTGAAGATGTCCACCGGGGTTTTGATTGGCAAGTCCGGGTCATCGTAAAACATTTCAATCTGCTTGGCGCCCAACCCTTCGATATCGAACGCTTTCCGAGATACGAAATGTTTCAATTTTTCAACAGCCTGCGCCGGGCAAATAATCCCACCGGTGCAGCGTCTAACGGCATCGCCTTCTTCCCGAACCGCATCACTGCCGCATTCCGGACAGGTTGTGGGAAAATCATAAGGTTGCGCGCCATCTGGACGTTTCGAAATGTCGACATCCGCCACTTTGGGGATCACGTCGCCCGCGCGATAAACCTGCACCCAGTCGCCGACCCTAATGTCCTTCCCATCCCGGATCGTACCGCCCTTTGCATCGCGACCGGCGACATAATCCTCGTTATGCAGCGTGGCATTGGACACGACGACGCCACCAACAGTTACCGGGTGCAGCCGGGCAACGGGGCTGAGCGCACCCGTTCGACCCACCTGAATGTCGATGGCTTCCAGCCTTGTCCATGCAAGTTCAGCGGGAAACTTATGCGCAATGGCCCATCTTGGGGTCGTGGACCTGAACCCCAACCGGGCCTGCAGCGCCAAGTCGTTCACCTTGTAGACAACGCCGTCGATGTCATAGCCAAGAGTGGCGCGTTGGGCTTCGATTCTGCGGTAATGTCCGATCAACTGATCTGTTGTTTCGCACAATGCTGTCAGTGGGTTGGTTGAGAAACCGAATTCCGCCAACCGTTCGATGGCACCCATTTGTGTATCGGCCAAAGGGGCCGACAACTCACCCCAGGCATAAGCGAAAAACCGCAGCGGACGGGATCGTGTGATTTTCGCGTCAAGCTGCCTCAACGACCCTGCGGCAGCGTTTCGTGGATTTGAAAATACCTTTTCGCCCAACTCCGTCTGTCGCGAGTTCAGCTTATCGAAGTCTTCATGCGACATGTAAACTTCACCGCGTACTTCCAGAACATCCGGAGCGTTTTGGACGCTGTGCGGAATGTCCGAGATCGTCCGCGCGTTCGAAGTCACGTTTTCACCAATCTCGCCGTCGCCTCGGGTTGCCGCCTGCACGAGCTTCCCCTGTTCATATCTTAGCGATAGGGACAGACCGTCAATCTTGGGTTCAGCAGTAAAACCCAGCTCGGCCGTGTCGCTCAATCCCAGATATTTGCGGATTGACCTGTCAAAATCAGCAACGTCCTCATCGTTGAACGCATTGCCCAACGACATCATTCTGACGGCATGTACGAGTTTTGAAAATCCCTCCGCCGGTCTTGCGCCCACTTGATCTGTGGGGCTGTCGGACCGCTTCAACTCCGGAAAACGCGCCTCGATGTCCGCGTTTCGCCGCTTTAGCGCATCGTAGTCCGCATCCGAGATCTCGGGGGCGTCCTCGGCGTGATACAGCGTGTTGGCCCGCGCAATCAATTCCGCGAGCCGCGCCAGCTCGGCACGTGCTTGATCTTCAGTCAGCTCTGTTACCGCAATTGAGTCGCTCATGGCCTCGCCCTGTCACATAGTCTTTGAACCCAGTGATAGGGCGAGGCGATGGCTAGGTCCAGATGTGCTGTACCATGAGTGAGGGGGTCGCCCTGGACCAACGGCGACCGGATTTCATTTTAGGTCAGGCTCCAACAGCGATCCGACGTTCGTCTAAACTGTTGCTTTGCGGATCGCGCAGAACATAGCCCCTGCCCCAAACAGTTTCGATATAGTTTTCGCCGCCGGTCGCATTGCTGAGTTTCTTGCGAAGTTTGCAGATAAAAACGTCGATAATTTTCAATTCGGGCTCGTCCATACCTCCATAGAGATGGTTCAGGAACATCTCTTTGGTCAGCGTTGTACCCTTCCGCAGGCTCAGCAATTCCAGCATCTGGTATTCCTTGCCGGTCAGATGAACGGCTTTGCCTTCGACCTCAACCGTTTTATCGTCCAGATTTACCGCGACGCGGCCCGTATGAATGACAGATTGCGAGTGCCCTTTGGACCGCCGAATGATCGCGTGAATACGAGCGACCAGTTCCTCGCGGTGGAACGGTTTGGTCATATAGTCGTCGGCGCCAAAGCCGAAACCTTTGATCTTGCTTTCGGTATCGTCAGCGCCCGACAGGATCAAGATGGGGGTTTCAACACGCGCGATGCGCAGCTGTCTCAGCACTTCGTGCCCGTTCATGTCTGGCAGATTCAGATCCAGAAGGATCAGGTCATAGTCGTACAACTTGGCAAGATCGATGCCTTCCTCGCCCAGGTCCGTCGCATAAACGTTTAGATTGGCATGCGTCAGCATCAATTCGATGCTTTTCGATGTGGTCGGATCATCCTCGACAAGAAGTATACGCATTTACTGCTCCAATTTAGTCAACTTACCAATTTCATAATGAGCCTGATCAAAAATGGTTAATCTGACGTTACCGTTGAATCATTTATTCACATTCATCTTAAAGTTGTCGATATTTTTTTAAGGCCGTGACTTTCAAAGCGTCTGTTCCGTGCTCAGCGACTGCAGAAACCCAGGAATTGAACTCTTCATCGCTAAGCCCATACCGCTTCTTGGCGTCTGACAACGAAATCAGCCCGTAAAGAACGCCGCGCACCACAACCACCTTGCGCGATGCGACCCATCTGGTCGTCTCTGCAGGTGGTAGATCGCTACGCGATAAAACCGTTCCATCCGGCAGGGTTACGGACCTTGGCCCTTCGACTTTGTGCAAATACATCTCTTGACCCTTTTTCAGCTGCGACAAAGCTGCCGACAGCCTACTTAATGCCGGGTGAAACCGCCCCTTGAGAGTGTGTAGAATTTTCCTATATTCTGCCGGTCTTTCTTAACCCGCACTGGAATCGTCATGGCCCTCGATACCGAGACACCGCTGAACTCGCTTGGCTTTGCCAAACCCCCGTCGGAAACACGGGTGGTTGTTGCCATGTCCGGTGGCGTGGACAGTTCGGTTGTCGCTGCATATTTGGCTGATCAGGGTTATGACGTGGTTGGCGTGACGCTGCAGCTGTATGATCACGGCGCGGCCTTGGCCAAGAAAGGCGCATGCTGCGCGGGGATTGATATCCATGACGCGCGGCGTGTGGCAGAGGAACGCGGTTTTCCGCATTATGTTCTGGATTACGAGAACATCTTCAAAGATGCCGTGATCGACGAATTCGCCGACAGTTATCTGGCTGGTGCAACCCCTGTACCATGCATCCGTTGCAACGAACGCGTGAAGTTCAAGGACCTCCTGGAAACCGCCAAGGACCTTGAAGCCGACTGCATGGCGACTGGTCACTATATCCAGCGCAAGATGGGCGCGAACGGGCCAGAGCTGCACAGCGCCGAGGATGCGAACCGGGATCAATCTTATTTCCTGTTTTCCACCACGCCTGAGCAGTTGGACTTTCTGCGATTTCCTCTGGGCCACTTGCCCTCGAAGGACGCGACCCGAGAGATGGCCGCGCAATACGGGCTGTCGGTGGCGGACAAGCCCGACAGTCAGGACATCTGCTTTGTGCCCGATGGCAACTATGCCAGCGTGATCGAAAAGCTGCGCCCCGGTGCGGCGGAACCAGGTGAGATCGTACATTCCGACGGTCGGGTGCTGGCGCAGCATAATGGCGTCATCCACTACACCATCGGTCAGCGCCGTGGTCTGGGTATCGGGGGGCTGAGCGAGCCTTTGTATGTGGTGAAGCTGGACGTAGACAAAAAGCAGGTTGTGGTTGGCCCGAAAGAGCTGCTGGCGACCCGGACCGTTCCGGTGCGCGAGATCAACTGGCTGGGGGATGAACCTTTTACGTCGCGCGAAGAATGGCATCTGTCGGTCAAGGTGCGGTCGACCCGCCCGCCGCGTGAGGCGATTGTCCGACCTCTGTCGGAAACGACTGCCGAAGTCGAATTGCTGACACCTGAGGAAGGCATTTCGCCCGGTCAGGCCTGTGTGTTCTATTCCAATGAAAGCAGCCGCATATACGGCGGCGGCTGGATCTGGCGCGGCTACTGAGGAACCCCGATCACAAGACGTCTGTCGGGCTGTTCACCAGAATATACAGTCCGACTGCCACCATGATGTAAGGTGCAATCCTGTCAAGGCGGGCAAAACGCGGACCTAAAACCTGAGCGCGTGGTGCGCCCCAACTTGCAATCCCGATTAACGTCGCCAGTGCGCACCCGGCCCCGATCAAGGCCGTCAACCGAAACGCTGGCGTCGAATCCGCGAACAGCGGAGTCATAGCCGCAAGCGTATCAATCGATAGCGTCAAAAACAGCGCGACGACCGAGGTAATGGCCCCAGTATCGGGCAGTTGACGCCCGCCCGACCCTTTCCGTTGTTGCCAAATGCCATAAAGGCCCAGAGACAACGGGATAATCCCAAGATAACCGACCCAATTCAGAAACCGGCTGTGATCCAGCCCGCTGGCAATCACAAGCGACAGGCTCAGAATTATCATTTGCGCCGCGGCAAAGCCAAAGACGGCTCGGCGTGTCTCCATGACCATGATCAGGCCAAACAGGATGACCAGATTGTCCAGGTTAGTTGATATGGTCACGATCGCAGCGGAAAATGCGAACAGGATGTGTTCAATCATGGCGATTGGGCAGCCTGTTCAAAACCGCTCGGGCGGCGCGCAGACCCGGTGCCTCACCACTGCGCCCCAGACGGTCCATGGTCACATCCATCGCGCTGCGCTGCGCATCCGGACTGGTGGCAACGTCCGACAATGCCGTGGCAATCTTATTCGGTTCGCAATCATCCAGCAGGCATTCGGGAACCGCGCGTGTTTCAGACACCAGATTGACAAGGGTCGCCGTGTCAAGATTAACCATGCGCTTTGCGATCAGAGTCGTCAGCCAGTTCAGATTGTAGGCTATCACCATTGGCGTGGCCTGTGCCGCCAGTTCCAATGAAACTGTCCCAGACGCCGCCAATGCAAGGTCGGCTGCAGCAAAAGCCGCCCTTTTCTGCGCCTGCGCCTGGTCCGAGGGCAAGTCCCGCGGATCAACTACGACGGGCGACCCTGGCCAGTCCTGAACATGCTCAGTGACCGCATCAACCATATGGGCCACGGCTGGTACGACCACGCGCGTGTCGGGGCGCTGTTTCACAAACTCGATTAACGCCTGACCAAAGACCGGAGCCAGACGATCCACCTCACCCCGCCGCGAACCGGGCAAGGCCAGAACAATGGGCGCTTGGCCTAGACCGTAGGCCTCGCGAAAAGCCTGAATGTCTTGTTCGGTCGCCGCTGGTTCGCTGACCACCGGGTGCCCGACAAAGTCACATTCCATCCCCGCGCGCTGCATATAAGGCGGCTCGAACGGCAACAGCGCCAACACATGATCGATGACCTTGGCCATCTTGTCCGCACGCCCGGGACGCCAGGCCCAGACGCTGGGGGCGACATAGTGAACCGTGCGGATAGTACTTTGCGCTTTGACCAGCTTGGCAACACGCAGCGAAAAATCCGGACTGTCGATGGTGATCAGAACATCTGGATTGCTATCCAGAACAGCCTGCGCTGTCTCAGAAATCCGACGTTTGAGGTGAAAAAACTTGGGAAGAACTTCAACCAAGCCCATGACCGACAGTTCGGACATAGGAAACAGGCTGTCCAACCCTTGTGCCTTCATCAGCGGGCCGCCAACGCCCTGAAATTCAACTCCGGGTACAAGTGCGCGCAGGCCTTCCATCAAAGCCCCGCCAAGCCGGTCCCCCGAAGGTTCACCGGCGACGACGAAAACCCGCATCAGTTCGTCCGCTCGCGGACATACAAAAACAGGCCCAGTCGGTCACATTCCGCAATCACGCGGTCTTTCTCAAGTACAAGGACGCCGCCCTTTTCGATCACAATTCCCGACAGCCCCGCCGCAACTGCGCCAGACACGGTATCGGGCCCAATCGCCGGCAGATCTGCACGAACGTCCTGATCCGGTTTCGGGGCTTTGAACAATACGCCGCCGCCCGCATCGGGGCGCTGAGTCAGAGACTGCAACATCCATGCAGTGCCGAAGATACCCTCAATCGCCAGCGCCTGCCGTTTTGAGACCACGCAGGCCTGCCCCACATCCGCAACCCCCATCGCCCGCACGATGCCCGAGGCGCGGTCGGCATCAGCCAGATCAGCTTCGGACGGTTGCGCCTGCGTCAGACACCCAAGTTTCGGAAGAAGGTTGGGCGCGATTTCGTGGGCTGCCTTAACCTCCAGACCTGCATCCTCAAAAATGCCGATGACCGCACGCAGCGCCGCATCATCGCCAGACATGATGGCTTGTTGCAGGATTGGGACCAAAGGCATTGTTGCCGCGTCGATCCTTGCAGGATCAATGGGCGGGCGACCCACCGCACCTGCCATACAGATTTGGGTCACACCCCGCGCCTTGATGTCGGCGATAAAGCTTCCAACCTGCTCCAATGGAAACTCGACGTCCGGGGTCAGAGTATCCGGGCCGAAGCCCTCCATCGCACAGATCACCGGGCGGTCGGGCAACTGCGCGACCACTTCACCCGGCAAAACGCCTGTTCCCGCAATCAACGCCAGCATGGTTTATTTCCCCGGTGTCAGGAAAGACCGATCCGAATGTCCGGTCACGAAATCGACGATCCGCTGAACGTATTCGCTTTCGTTATCCGCGCCGACCCGATGTGCCCGCTCCATGAACGTGCCATCGCCAGTAGACAGTTCGCGGAAGGCCGCCCGCAAAGCGGCAATATCGTCGCGTGAGACACCGCGGCGTTTGAGGCCGACGAGGTTCAGGCCGTCAAGTTCGCCACGCGGCGCCTGAACCAGGCCATATGGGATCACGTCATTCGGAACCATGGTCAACGCGCCGATGATCGCGCCGCGCCCAACGCGGACCCACTGGTGCAATCCAGAGATACCACCGACAATCACGTCATCCTCAATGATGCAATGACCCGCAGCGCCGGCATGGTTCACCATGATCACCCGATTGCCGATCTGGACATCGTGGGCCACATGCACGCCCGCCATCAGCAGACAATCATCCCCAATCCGCGTGACACCGCCGCCACCATCGGTCCCGGTATTCACCGTGACATGTTCGCGAATCCGGTTGCGTTTACCGATCTCAAGGCTCGTGTTTTCACCGCCGAACTTCAGATCCTGCGGGATCTCTCCGATGACCGAAAAGTTGAAGATCACGGTCTCTTCACCAACCGAAGTATCGCCGGTCACGACAACATGAGACTTCAGCTCAACCCGATCGGCCAACTTGACTTGGGGACCCACATAGCAAAACGGACCTACGACGCAGCCTTCACCAATCTGCGCGCCGTCTTCGATGATTGCGCTTGGATGGATGCCGCTCATGTGGTCTTTTCCATATCCCAGTCGACATAGGCCGAAAACTCGGCCTCGGCCGCGACCTCGCCATCGACTGTGGCGCGACCGGCAAATTTGAAGATCTTGCCGCCTTTTTTGCCGCGGACCGTTTCGACATGCATTTCAAGCACGTCACCCGGGATCACCTTGCGACGGAATTTGCATTTGTCGATGTTCATGAAATAGATCAACAGCTCACTGTCGATCACATCCATGCCCACGCCCAGCATGACCCCTGCGGTCTGTGCCATCGCCTCGACAATGGTTACACCCGGCATGATCGGGGTTCCCGGAAAATGCCCCTGGAAATGCGGCTCGTTCATGGTGACGTTCTTGATGCCAACCGCCGATTGATAGCCCGAGATATCGACGACCTTGTCGACCAGCAGAAACGGATAGCGGTGGGGCAATATCCGCTGGATCAGCTGAATGTCTGCGCTTTTGGTTTCCGTGGTCATAGTGCAGTCGTCCCGTTGTGGATTTCTCTTTGACGCGTGGTTAGCAACACCGCGCCTCAAGGGCAAGCAAACCTATTCTTTGCTTTCGTCTTCAAGTTGGCTGCCATCGCCAATCTGTTCATTGATCCGCGCAATCGCCGTGTCCGTCACATCGGTTCGGTCCGAGCTGAGAAAGACATTGGAACGTTCGATAACGACCGACGCCCCGGATTCGCGCAACAGCTCGATAAGGATCGGTTGCGCCAGAACCAGAAAGGTCTGCCTGGCTTCCTCGCTTCGGCGTGCAAGGGCGTCCAGTTTGGCGCGCTGGCCTTCACGGTGCGACTGAACCTTGTTGTCAAACGCCTCGGCCAGCGGGCGAAATTGTTCGGTTGGCAGTTCTGCGCGCTTTTCGGTCAGGTCTTTTTCTTCCTTGCTCAGCTCAGCGACAATTCGTTCATTCTCGTCTGCCAGCAATGCGCCTTCGGTTTCGATCTCGCGCATGACGCGTCGACCGAATTGCGACTCGGAAAACAACCGGTCGCTGGACAGGGTCAGAACATTCGCCTGAGGAACACCCAATTGCTGCGCCTGAGCGGTCGACACGCAGGCCAGCGCCAGAAAAACGCACAGGGCCCGAAATGGGCCCTGTGCAGTTAATTTTATCAAGTTCAGCATCTGGCGATCAGAACCGCGCCTGAACGGTCAGGTCAAAGTTCTGTTCCTTGTCGAAGTCTTCTTTCTTCAAAGCTTTCGAGAAGTTGAACCGCAGAGGGCCAAAAGGCGTTTCCCACAGGACCGACACACCGATCACGTGGCGGACAGACCCGTCCGCGCCCACGATGTCGGCACCGGCAGTGTTCACGTTGTTGATGTTGTAGACGTTACCAACATCGTAGAACACACCGCCGCGCAGACCAAGTTCTTCGGGCAGGCCAAGAGGGAAGTCTGATTCAAAGCGGGCAACCCAGTAATAGTTACCACCGATCGCATCGTCCTGACCGTTCGACAGGTCACGCGGACCCAGACCCGCGGGTTCAAAGCCACGGAACGTGTTCGGACCAATCAAGAAGCGGTCGATCACGCGGCTGAAGTCGTCGCCCTGCCAATGCAGGGCACCTACTTCCATCGATGCCCGCAGAACAACTTCCTCGTTCAGGACACGTGTCTGCGCGATGCCGCGCGCTGTGGTCTTGTAGAACTCGTTGTCGCCGCCAAGACCGGCTGCATCAACGCCTACCTCAAACAAAACGCCCGCATTCGGGTTCAAACCACCGCGACGGCTATCATAGAGGTAGGATACGCCCAGCGTGCTGGATGTCCGCTTGCCCTGCTCGATTTCCGAAGCGATAACAGCACCGTTCACTTCATCGTCCTGCTGCGTCATCTCGCTGCGGTTCCATCCATAGCGGAGACGGAGCGAAGACAATTCGCTGATTGCGTAGCTCAGCTGCGGCTCGAAGAAGACGCGCTTGGTATCGTAGCTTGCAAAACTCGAATTCGTCGATGCCAGACCAAGACCGAGATCGAACTGCAACCGGCGACCCAGCAAATATGGTTCGGTGAAGTTAATGATGTATTGCTCGGAATCCTGCGCCGTCGAAAGGGTCAACCCAAGGTTTTGACCGCGACCCAGGAAGTTGGATTCGTTCAGGCCAATTGCAATCCCGAAACCGTCTGAAATCGAGTAGCTACCACCAAGGCTTAACGAGCCGGTGGGCTGTTCTTCGACGTCCACATCCACAATCACCTGGCTGGGCGTGGAGCCTTCGCGCGGCTCAACATCTGCCACGGCAAAGAATCCAAGGGCACGGATACGTTCGGCACTCTGGCGGATTTCACGCGGGTTGAACGGATCACCTTCGACCGTATCGAACTGACGGCGGATCACGCGGTCAAGTGTCGTTGTGTTGCCTTCGATGTCGATACGTTCAACAAAGATCCGCGGACCTCTGGTCAGAACAAACTGAACATCCAGCGTCAGATCACGAGGATTGCGCGTGACCCGCGGTTCGACCCGCAGGAAATCAACACCCTGTTTCAAACCCAACCGTTCCTGGCGGGCGATCGAGCTTTCGATCAGCGACGGGGAATAGGTCACACCTGGACGGATTTTTAACGCTGCTTGATATGCGGCAGGGTCCACCCCGGGAATTTCACTGACGGTCGAGATCTTACCGAACGAAAATTTTTGCCCTTCGGTGATGTTCATCACCAGAAAGAAGGCGTCACGTTCGCGGGTAAATTCGACGTTTGCGCTGTTCACACGGAAATCGACGTATCCGCGCGACAGATAAAAGTCGCGGATGACCTGTTTATCAAATTCGATTCGGTCAGCGATAAACGTGTCGCCGCGCAGGAACGTGCGCAGAATGTTGGCTTGCTTAGTCTCAAGAACTCGGCGCAAGCGGCGATCCGAATATGCCCGGTTGCCGACAAAGCTAACACGCTCGACCTCGATCGTGGTGCCCTCGGCAATTTCAAAGACAAGATCGACGCGGTTGTCGCTGCGGCGAATGATGCGCGGGATGACGGTCGCGGAAACGCGGCCCTGCGCGGAATAGATTTCGGCGATCTGATCCGCGTCGGCTTCAGCAAGCTGTGGAGTGAAAACCCGGCGGGGCTGAGAATTGATCGCCTCAAGCAGAACATCGTCCTTTACGCGACGATTGCCTTCGATGCTGATCTGGTTGATCGTCGGATATTCCTCGACCTCGATCACCAGAGTGCTTCCACGCGGCGTCAGTTCAACTGTCTCAAAAACACCACTGTCAAGCAAACGCTGAAACGCATCGTTTAACTGTCCGGCGGTCACTGTCTGGCCGGGTTGGATTCCAGTCCGGGCAATGATTGTCGAACTTTCGATCCGCCTGTTACCCTCAACATCGAACGAATTGATAGTGTAGCTTTGCGCGCGCGCAACCTCCGGCAGGAAGGTAAAGCTTGCTACAAAAACAAAAGAAAAAATACGTAGCGTCTGCCACAAAATATTGTTTGCTGGCTTCTGCCCCCCGCAGGATGTGCCTGCGCCTCGCCTATCAGTCATTTTTTTCTACCCGAATTTTAGGACTTTATTGTTGAGTAGCGAGATTAGGTTTCCTTGTCAAAAGACGAAAACACAAAGCGGCCCAGTGGGCCGCTGCTAATCATGTTCAATTTTTGGTAAGAATCACATGTTGGCCAAGAAAGTCCAGCCGCCGATGGCGAGCGCAGTCGCACCGAAAAACAGCAAAAAGTCCCAGTTCAACATGAACAGGAAGCTAAAGCTTTGATACGATTTTCGAAGTGCCTTGGTCATTTGAGCATCTGCCACATAAAATTGAGACGCGATAAAATTATCTGCGGATTGAGGCGAAATTGCGGCTTTTGTTGGCGCATAAGGCCATAATCAGCAAAACAGATCGTTGGTCAGTGCGAAGATCATCAAGCCGAGGATCAAGGAGACCCCTACCCCCATCAAAATCTTCAGCGCGCCATCGCTTGGCGGTTTGCCAGTTACAGCTTCATAGGCATAAAACACCAGATGACCGCCGTCCAAGGCCGGGATCGGAAACAGATTCAGCAAACCGACTGCTGTAGACAGCACAGCAATAAAGAAGATGAAGCTTTGCGCACCCTGGCTGGCCATCGCCCCCGAAGTTTCGGCAATACCAATCGGGCCGGTCATGTTGCAGGTGCTGATGGCACCGGTAATCATGTGCCAGATACCTGACAGTGAGCCGTCTATGACACGCAGAGTTTGACGTGCGCCGCCCGAAATGGATTCAAGAACACCAGCCGATTCAGTCGCAGGTTCCAGCATCATGCCGCCAACGATACCAATGCGCCAATGCGTGACAAAGCCGCCTTCTGCCTGTGGTTCATCGGTGCGGCGCGGGGCAAGGGCGAATTCAAGATCGGCCCCGTCGCGCCAGACATTCAAGAGCAGAACTTTCCCGTCGGACCCTTCGACATGCTCTTTCAACTGATCGAAAGCATAAATTGGGTCTCCGTTGACCGAAGTGATGACATCACCGCGCTGAAGGTCGATATCCATGGCCGCACTGCGCGGGCTAACCTGCTGGATCAGTGGCGGAAACAGCCAGGGGCCCGTCACATCCATGGTCTGATCATCGCGGATGACCGTATAATCCAGAACAGGTTCCACCGGCAGCGCGTCAACAAAGTCTGTCCATGCGCCCTCCTCGTCGAAATCGGGCACCGCAACGCCGCCAATGGCGACGATTTCGTCACCGTCCTGCAATTGCTGAACAGTGCCGGGCAAAGGGTGCAAGGTCCCAACTGTCAGTGGATCTTTGGTCACGCCCTGGGTCAGGAAAATCAAACCAAACACCAGGATCGACATGATGAAATTGAAAACCGGACCTGCGGCAACCGTGGCCGCCCGGGCCCAAAGAGGTGCCCCATGCATGGTGCGACGCAGATCTTCCGGGCTTTGCTCGGAAATTTCCTCCATCGCCGTTTCGTCTTTGCCCGACGCCGCGTTCGCGTCGCCCAGGAATTTGACATACCCACCAAAAGGCAGCGCGGCGATCTGCCACCGCGTGCCGCGCTTGTCGATGCGGCTCCAAAGAACCGGGCCAAACCCGACCGAGAACACCTCGGCATGAATACCGGACCAGCGTCCAACAATGTAGTGGCCGTACTCGTGCACCGCCACGATCACCGAAAGTGCGATGACAAAGGCAATGATCGTATACAGCAAATTGCCGAACTGAGGGATCAGAGAAAGTACGTCCAAAATTCTATCCTGCTCGTTGGATGACGATGTCATCGACCCACGTACGTGCCAAATGGTCCGTTTGCAGCACGTTATCAAGGGTTAAAGGGGCATCAATAAGGTCGCCTGCGGCCTCAAACCTGTCCAGAACGGTCTCGACTATGTCGGCCATCTGAAGGAAACCGATTTCACGCGCAATGAACCGATCCAACGCCCGTTCTTTGGCGGCGTTGAATACAGCACCTGACAGGCCACCGCGTTCCATCACGGCACGCGCCAAGCGCAGCGCGGGATACCGCGCCTCATCAGGTTCATTGAACCTAAGCTGCTTCAGTTTTCCAAGATCCAGTCGTTCGACCGGCAAGTCCTTCCGATCGGGCCAGTGGAGAGCGTACCCGATGGCGTGGCGCATATCCGGGGCGCCCATATGGGCCATGACAGCGCCGTCCTGGAACCCGACCAGAGCGTGAACGATGGATTCCGGGTGCACCAGCACTTCGATCTGATCCGGAGACACGTCAAAGAATTCTTTGGTTTCAATCAGCTCCAGCGCTTTGTTGAACATAGACGCGCTGTCGATTGTGATCCGCTGCCCCATATCCCAGTTCGGATGGCTCGAGGCTTGCTCGACAGTTGCATGTGCCAGTTTGCTCATCGGCCAATCGCGGAACGCGCCGCCACTTGCTGTGATAATGATACGCTCGACCGCGGCCATATCCTCGCCGACAAGCGCCTGAAAAACGGCTGAGTGTTCGCTGTCGACCGGCAAAAGCCGCGCATTGTTTGCTTTGGCCGTCTCAAGAACCAACGCACCGGCGCAAACCAGCGTTTCCTTATTGGCCAACGCCAGCGTGCCGCCCTGCCTGAGCACTTCAAGACCCGGCTCTAAACCGGCGGCGCCCACAATGGCCGACATAACCCAATCGGCAGGCCGCGCTGCAGCTTCTGTCAGCGCATTTTGACCAGCAGCCACTTCGACGCCTGAACCCGCAAGGGCCGCGCGCAGATCATCCAGCCGGTTTACATAGGCCGTAACTGCCAAATCTGCGTTCAAACGCCGGGCATCTTCCGCCAGTTTTTCGATATTCGCCCCGCCCGTCAGAGCGACGACGTCATACGCGGCAGGATCGCGATCAATCAGATCAATCGTGTTCTGCCCAATTGATCCGGTCGCGCCGAAGATTGAGATTTTGCGCATCACATCGCTCCGGGGGAATAGAGAATCCCGGCTATCAAAACGAACAAGGCCGCACCCATCATGCCGTCAAAGCGATCCAGAAACCCGCCATGACCTGGAATCAGGTTCGAGCTGTCTTTAACCCCGAACTTGCGCTTTGTCGCGCTTTCGACAATGTCCCCAGCCTGACTGGCCATCGACGCAAGCACCGAAATCACCACAAACATGATGCCAAAACCGGCATGCACGGCAAAGATCGTGCCAACCACAACTGCTGCAGCCCACCCGCCTGCAGTGCCCGACCATGTTTTCTTTGGGCTGACCTTTGGCCAGAACTTAGGGCCGCCAAAGGTCTTGCCAACAAAGTATCCCGCAACATCCGTTGCCACGACCACCGAGATCAGCCAGACCATCCAGCCGAACCCCATGCTTTCGCGGATTGAGATGAAGCCCAGACCCGACGCAGCGATCCAGAGAGCGAAAAGCGCATAGATCCCCTTGGAGCGACTGATTTGCCCTGCCCCGACCAAGGCCGGTGCAAGCAGGAATGGCAGCGTATAAAGCGGTGGAAGATGATAGCTGAGCACGACCGCAACACCGGTGAGAATGCCCAACTGGATCGCGACACCATTGCGGTCCGGATCGATCATCCGCACCAGTTCCCAGGTCATCAAGCCGCAGGCGATTGCGATAAAGGCTTCGAACCATAAGCCGCCCAGCCACACTTCGACCGAGCCGATGCACACAAGCACCGCAGCAGACAGAACACGGGCGGTTAGGTCAGACCATCGGCCCTCACTCATGCCGGAACCGCTCCGAACCGCCGGTCACGGCTTCCAAAGTTTCGGCACAGCCGTTCCAACTCGGCCGAGGTGAAGTCGGGCCATAGCGTGTCGATGAATTCGTATTCCGAATAGGCTGACTGCCACAAAAGAAAGTTGGATATACGGGCCTCGCCACTGGTTCGGATCACCAAATCCGGGTCGGGAAGAACATGCGTATCCAAATACTTGGGCAGAGTTTCCTCATCCACGTCATCGGGTCGCAGGCGGCCTTCGGCCACGTCACGCGCCAGCCGTTTGGTCGCCCGGGCAACCTCATCCCGCCCGCCGTAATTCAACGCAATGGTCAAGTGCACCAGATCGTTGTGCTGGGTTGCTACCTCCAAAGTGTCCATCAGTTCGGCCAGCTTGGAATCCAGACGAACCCGATCGCCGATAAAGCGCACGCGCACACCGGCTTTGGTCAGGTTGCGAGCTTCCTTGATGATGTACCGTCGAAACAGGCTCATCAACCCGGCGACTTCAACCTGGGTCCGTTTCCAGTTTTCAGTCGAAAAAGCAAATACTGTCAGATACTTGATACCCAACCCCGGACAGGCCTCGACTACTTCCCTTACCCGCCGGGCACCGGCCTGATGCCCAAACAGCCTGGGCCGGTTGCGCGCCTGAGCCCAACGACCGTTGCCATCCATGATGATGGCGACGTGGCGTGGTCCGGTAGCGGGTGAGGGTTGCGACGTGTCAGGCATTTCGTGGATCAGACCTGCATGATCTCTGCCTGCTTGGTTTCAAGCGCGGCATCTACGTTCTTGATCATCTGGTCGGTCAGGTCCTGGACTTCGCTTTCCCAGAACTTCTGATCGTCTTCTGACATGCCGTCAGCTTTGGCTTTCTTGATCTGATCCATGCCATCGCGACGGACGTTACGGATCGAAACACGGGCGTGCTCGGCATATTGCCCGGCAACCTTACCCAGCTCGCGGCGGCGTTCTTCGTTCAATTCGGGGATTGGCAGCATGATGATTGTGCCGTTCAGCTGGGGGTTGATACCCAGACCGCTTTCGCGGATGGCTTTCTCGACCTTGCCGACAAGGCCTTTGTCCCAAACATTCACCGTCACCATGCGTGGCTCGGGGACGTTTACGGTGCCGACCTGATTGATCGGGGTCATCGACCCATAAGCGTCAACCATGACCGGTTCCAACATCGAGGCCGACGCGCGGCCCGTTCGCAACGAGGCGAACTCGGTTCTCAGGTTGCCCATCGCGCCTTCCATGCGGCGCTTCAGATCGTCGGTGTCCAGTTCAAAATCGTCAGACATGCTGCTCACTCCCCGTCTTCAGGTGCTGTTTGCATGGCTCATAGTCCATCGCAATTGGGATGTATAGCAATGATGATCTGGAATTGAGCCAATGACCAGAGGTGTTTCTGGCATTTTCGGGTTCTTTCAATGGCAACTGAACCGGCCAACATTGATGTCAGCCGGTTCGACCATGTGCATAGGAATCAGGCGTTTACATCGACAACAACACGGCCTTTGACCTGCCCTTTTAGGATATCCGTACCCAATTGAGGCAGATCGCCCAGGGTTGCGGGATGAACCATTGCCTCAAGCTTGTCCATCGGCAGGTCGGTTGCGACGCGTTGCCATGCGCGAACCCGGTTGTCATAGGGCTGCATCACACTATCGATGCCCAGCAGGCTGACACCGCGCAACAGGAACGGAATGACGCTGGCAGGCAGCCCTGCCCCTCCGGCCAGACCAACGGCTGCGACTGAGGCACCGTATTTCATCTGACCCAGCACACGGGCCAACATCTCGCCACCCACCGCGTCAATGCACCCGGCCCAGGACTCGCTTTCCAACGGGCGTTTCACGGTTTCATTGAGATCTTCTCGTGGGACAATCGTGGTGGCGCCCAATGATTTCAGGTAGTCACCCGCCTCTGGCCGGCCGGTCACGGCAGCCACCTCATAGCCCAAATTGGCCAGAATGGCAGTCGCAACCGAACCAACACCGCCAGCGGCCCCGGTAACTAGCACCGGACCATGTCCCGGCTGCATGCCTTGATCCTCAAGCGCCATAACCGCCAACATCGCTGTGAAACCGGCAGTGCCCACTGCCATGGCCTGACGTGTGTCCAGACCTTCCGGCAAGGGAACCAGCCAATCCGCCAGGGCGTTGGCTTTCTGGGAATACCCACCCCAATGCGCTTCACCTACGCGCCAGCCAGTCAGAACGACCTTGTCGCCCGGCTTATAGCGATCGTCCGAGGACGCCTCGACCGTGCCGCTGTAATCAACGCCGGGCACGTGCGGATAGCTGCGCACCAGCCCGCCGCCCTTCGGCGACATGCAAAGGCCGTCTTTGTAGTTTACGGTTGAATACTCAACAGCGATTGTCACTTCGCCATGGGGCAGATCCCCATCGGAAAGCTTTTTGACCGAAGCGCTTGCCAGTCCGCTGTCTTCGTCCTTATCCATTACCAAAGCATTGAACATTTCAACTTTCCTTTCGTTTTCAATCAGTCATCAGCCTTTGCTGATCTGAGATATGCCGTTCAAATCCAGAATTTGTCCCGTACGACTGCGCCGCGCATCCCGTCCGGAGTTTCTACTTCGATCCGTGTGCCGGGCTCCCAATGGCTCAGTTTGACCATTCCTATGGAGACATTTGTGTTGAAATCAGGGGACCATGCGGCCGACGTAATCTGGCCAATCCGCTTGCCGCCCGCAACAATCGGCCAAGGGCGGTCGCATGGTGGCACGGCGTCTCCTTCGATTGCGATCGGACGGATTTGCTGAACCGGACCCTCCTTGGCCACGCGCAGCAGAGCGTCCCGGCCAATGCAACCAATTGCAGTGTGGGTGTTACAGAACTTGCCCAAACCGCATTCATGCGGCGTGTTGTCGTCGGTCATGTCGTTGCCGTATGACAGTAACCCACCCTCAATCCGTTCGATCAGATTGGGACAGCCCGCACGCACTTGCAGGTCTTCGCCCGCCGCAAACAGCGCCTTCCACAAGGGCATACCGATGTCCGAACCCTCGACATAGATTTCGAAACCACCTTGTTTGGAATACCCGGAACGTGCGATTGCGAGTTCACGTCCCTGGAACTCGAACTTGTCGAATTTAAAGAAACGGATGTCACGCACCCGGTCGCCAAAAACACGGGCCAGCAGGTCATCCGCCTTCGGCCCCTGTATCGCCAGCGGAGACACATCGGGTTCGTCGACCAGCACATCCAGACGGTATCCGTTGGCAATGCCCTTGACCCAAAGCAGCAAGTCACTGTCGGCAATCGAAATCCACCACCGATCTTCCGAAAGCTTCACCGCCACAGGATCATTCAGCATTCCGCCTGTTTCATCGACAATGGGAACGTAAAAGCACTGACCGGGCAACATCCTCCGCAGGTCCCGTGGCGTCAGCATTTGCATCAGCCGCGCGGCATCTGGCCCACGCAGTTCGACCTGCCGTTCGCAGGAAACATCCCAAACCTGCACATGGGTTTTCAGATGCCGGTAGTCCGCTTCGACGGATTCAAAAACAGTGGGCAATAACATACGATTATAAACCGTATATCCCTTAACTCCGGCAGCTTCGACACCATCAGAAAAAGGTGTTCGGCGCAGGCGACGCGAGAGTGAGATCTGAGCCACTTAAGCCTCCTTAGGCAGAAAAACCAGATCGCTCACCGGCGCGGCCGAACCTGTCTCAGTCAGCATCTGATGCAGCTGGCCCCGGTGATGTGTTTGGTGGTTGAAGAAATGAATGACGCATTGCGCATACGGTTTCGTGACATCGGCTTCTTTGGCGGCCGAGAACCATTTGAACGGGCCGCGTAGGTCCTCGTCGTTCAAGGACGCAGCCCATTGGGTGATCCGCAGGTCGATTTGATCGCGCAGCGGCAACCATTCGGCCAGGTCGGCGCACAATGACGGGCTTTCCGGGATGCCGCCGCCGGGACCCTGCCCCTTGTCAAACCGCGACATCCATATCCAGTCCCCCCAAAGCAAATGATTTGCCGTGCCCAGGATCGAACCAAAAAACGCTCCGCGCTCGCGGGTCAGTTCCTCATTCGAAAGTGCGGTAAGAAACCCCTTCAACTGGCTGTTTTGCCAGTGATTATATCGGGCCATCTCTTGCGCATAGGCGGCGGTGATCATCACTTTGGCCCGTGCCAGTCGATTGGGCAGATTTCGGCGGATTTGCCGCCAAAGTCCCAAACACGACCGTAATCGCGGACCTTGGACTTGGTGCCACGAGCCACAATGATGTCCGGACCCATCCAGTATTTCGAGTTTGACACCATGACCGGGTGTTCCGGATCTTTGCCGCCCAGCATCTCAATTTCACCCTGTATCTTGCGGCCGATCGCGATGCGGCGCTTGGTGCCGTCGCGCTCAATCTGAACCGGCGCGCGCTCGGCCCCGATAATCTCGCTGACCAGCATGGTAAACAAACCGGTGGTCCCGCCTGCCTGACCGCTGAAGATTTGCAACAGCCCGTTGTAGGCCTTGCCGCTGGCACGCTCATCGACATAAGCGGCCACTTTCCACTGGCCCTCGCCCATGCGGCCCGGAATATCGACCAGCAACCCGACGTTCAGACCGGACAGGTCTTCGCCTTCATAGTGGCCCTCATCGACGATAATACCCATCCACGCGTGGCAATGCCCTTCGGTCGGAGGGTGCGCGCCCAAAGAAACCACGCAGGGGCAGAATACATCGCACGAGCAGTTCAGGATCAATTCGCCTTTGATTGCCCAATCTGTCGGGCTCATCTCGCGCCGCTTGGGATTAGGCATACGGCTGTCAATGCGCTGACTGATCGGCAGCTTGTCTGCCTCGGGTTTTCTGTTCTTAGCCATAGGCTTATCCTCCGTAGCTTATTGGATAGACGAGCAGAACAAGACCGCCCGCAATCAATGCAAATCCCATCGGTCGGGTCACTGCGTGCCCGATCTGGGGTAGTTTCTCCAAAACCATGAACAGGGTCGCGAGACCCATCCACAACAGGCTCATGACACCGCCAACAAAACCAAGCGCCATGAAGCCCCAGCAGCAGCCCACACAGAATGCGCCCAGTCCCAGCCCCATGCGCAATCCGCCAGTGAACCCGGTTTTCCAGTGCCCCAGGAAATAGGTCATAGGGGCGTGGCAGACGCCGTGGCAGACCTCTTTCGCGCGGGTGAACTGAAATGCGCCGACGGCGATCATTAGGCCGCCTGCGAAATACCCGGATTTGCCGATGCCCAGCATGTCCACGACCCCACCAAACAACAGCGCCAACTGAACACAGGTGATCAAAGCTGCAAAGCCAACCCAGATGACCAGATACCCGGACAGAACACCCAACCAACCTAAGCGCGAGCCATTGGCGCTGCGGATCAGATCGTCATAGCTGCGCAACGTCGGCACGAGCGTCGGCAGCATCATCGCCGCCATCATGATAGCCCACATCCAGAACAGCGGGCCAAACTCGGCCATGGGCATATACATGTCCATGCGCGGGTCCATGGCCGCCATGGCCTGACCCATTGGGCCGGGGCGACCAATCCAATCCAGATCCATGTCGCGGCTCATGGTGAACATGACCCACCACGCGGACAGGATCAGGGCATAAAACCCCAGCCAAAATGCAGTGCGTAGAACTGTGCGACTCACGCGCTCCTCCCGACTCAGTCCTTGCTTTTCAAATGTCAGACTTTTAAATGTCAGACAAATAAAAATTCACCGACGGTCCCCGGAATATGAAAATCGACCCCAAAAAACCTGCTGATCTGTCTGCGCAGATCGCTCAGGCCATTCGTGACGCAATCATCTCGGGCGAATTGATCGTGGATGAACGTTTGCCCTCCGAGGCGGAATTGTCCGAGCAATTCCAGGTATCTCGCCCAACCGTGCGCGAGGCTTTGAAGCGTCTTGCAGCGCAATCCCTGATCCGCACGCAACGTGGTGCAAGCGGTGGTGCATTTGTGAACCGGTTAAGTTTCGAGGGCGCGTATTCCCAACAGATCACGACCTCGACCCTGCTACTGTCGATGAATGCAGTCAGTTTCGACACCGCCTGCGAAGCGCGCTTCGCGCTCGAACGCGCCTGCGCCGCCTTGTCCGCACAGCGCCGTACAGCGGATCAGTTGGCCACCATGCGAGCCGAAGTTCACCGCCAATCCCAACCCGGCCTGACGGATGAGGCATTCTGCGCCTCGGACGTGGCGTTTCACCGGGCGCTGGTTGATGGTGCCGGCAATCCCGTACTGTCTTATCAACTGGCCGGCGCGGTCGAAGCCATGCAGCCGCTGATGAACATGATCACTTTCACAGCGCGGTCCCGGGAAGCAATTATTGCCTTCCACAATCAGATCGCCGACGCGCTGGAAGATCGCGACTCGACCAAAGTGGACGCGACGCTAGTTGAGCTTGAGAGCTACACAAGACAATTGGCGCAAGACGTGGCGCAGCAGCGACGTAATCCGGCGTAAGGAAAATGAAATGACCACCGCTTTGAACGTGATTGCAGCCCTCATGACCATTGGGTTCGGCCTATTCGGATTTCTGGCGCCCAGCTTTACCTTGGGCGCGCTGGATTTGAGCACCACCAACAGCAACATGGGGCTGAGCGAGATGCGTGCTTCGGTCGGCGGGCTTTTCGTCGTCACTGGCGTGGCTGTTTTGTTCCTCAACAACCCGATGGCCTACGCCATGCTGGGGGTTGTCTACGCGGGCGCGGCATTGGGCCGGTTTGTTTCGGTTTTTCTGGACAACCCACCACTGGTCAAGGCGGCTACTTTTGGTGGAATCGAACTGGTCCTTGCACTTTGGCTGATACTGGCCAACATCAACAGGGCCACTTAACCCGCTGTAATTGCTTAGTACACCCGATTCAATTCCCAGTTTGCATCTGCTCGCACGCTCACCTATATAGGGTATGTCCTTCGGGACTATGGACATAAACGCGCTCGTAATAAGCGGATCGGACCCGGGGGCGGTACCCGGCGGCTCCACCAACATCCTTCATTTGGGGATCATGGGGCCGAAATAGGATCGACGAACGTCTAAAGGGGTTAGCTTTGTCTCGGCGGGGTGCCACCGTATCGGCCCGAAAAGTACAATTGCAAATGACAATCGTGCTCCGGTTGCAGTTGCTGCGTAAGCAGTAGCAAGACCGAAACTTAAGCCCTTGCGCCTAGCCGCGTAAGGCGGGGTTCGCAGGTACCTGGCAACAGAAACCTGCACCTTCCACTTGAAATCTGAGTTTTTCGCTGAGCATGTACATGTTCAGAGTTTTTTCACTATTTGGTCTCATGCTTACCCCAGCAGAATAAGGAGAGCCGGGATGTCGCACGCAGATCTACTCAGAGAGTGGTATTCCGAGGTTTGGGAAAACGGCAATACAGACGCTATTGACCAGTATTTCGCCCCCGAAGCCATGGCTGAAGGGCTTATTCCGGAAATGCAGGTCGGTGCGGATGATTTCCGGGATCTGGTCATGGCCTTTCGCCATATCCTTGGGGACATTCAGGTCGATATGCCCAAAATCATCGAAAACGGCGATTGGGTATCCGCCATCATTCACCTGCGCACAACGCGCGCCGATAATGGTGCCCCGCTTCAAGCCACGGGCAGCGTCATGGGTCGGATTAAAAACGGGCGCATGGTTGAAGCGTATAACCAGTTCGATTTCATCTCACTCTTTGAACAGCTCGGCCAGTTCCCGCAGGACACATTGCCTGTGTGTATGACCGGTCAAAGGCTGGACTGGGCCTGAACGCTCAAGCAATCTTGACCCCCTCAGCGCTTACGCGGTAGCAAGTGCCATGGGGTAAGATTGCGAACACCCCGTGAGGCGTCAGCCCAAGTTTCGCATGTATCCGACAAAACCAGGAGACATGCTATGCCCGCACCAAACTCGATCACCCCAAAGCAATTGTTAAGACTGATCGGCATGCCGCAATCCCCCATACTGATCGACATCTGTATGGATGCGGATTTTGAGGCTGACCCCTATCTTATCCCAGGCTCTATGCGCCATCCTGCGAAGGATATCGAAGGGCTGGTCAACCTGATCGGTGACCGACCTGCAGTCGTGATTTGCCAGAAAGGCAAGAAGCTCAGCCAGGCCGTCGTCTCGTGGTTGCGAGGCGTAGGTGTAAAAGCCGAGTATCTTGAAGGCGGCATGTTTGCGTGGCGAGACATGCCGGACGCTCCGCGTGTGCCTGCGAAAGCATTGTCGATGCAGCCCAAAGGTTCCCTTTGGGTGACCCGACACCGACCAAAGATCGATCGCATCGCCTGTCCCTGGCTGATCCGGCGATTTGTGGACCCAAATGCCCGGTTCCTGTTTGTTGCCCCGTCGGAAGTCGAAGCCACCGCTGCAATATTTGACGCGACCCCTTTTGACATCGAAGGCGCTCATTGGAGCCACCGGCAAGACAAATGCACCTTTGACACTATGCTGGACGAATTCGCATTGCACACGCCCGCGCTGGATCGGCTTGCAACTGTCATTCGGGGCGCAGACACCAATCGCCATGACCTTGCACCAGAAGCTGCCGGGTTGCTTGCGGTCTCTGTCGGATTGTCCCGGCAATACCGCGACGATCACGAAAACCTTGCTGCGGGAATGCACCTGTATGATGCGCTGTATCGCTGGGCGCGCGACGGGTTTGAAGAACAACACGACTGGCCAATGGATCGCAAGTCATGACCTCGACACTATCGGAGCTGGTCCGTATTTTTGGGCGCATTGGGCTTTTGTCCTTTGGGGGACCGGCGGCGCAAATCTCACTGATGCATCAGGAACTGGTGGAAAAACGCCCGTGGCTGGACGAGCAATCGTATCTGCGGGCGCTATCGCTTTGCATGCTGTTGCCCGGACCCGAGGCCATGCAACTTGCCACATATGCCGGCTGGCGGCTGCGCGGCGTGACTGGAGGGTTGATCGCTGGCGGCCTGTTCGTCATTCCCGGCGCGCTGATCATCGCCGTTTTGGTCGGGCTTTATGCAGCTTTCGGGGACCTGCCACTGGTTCAGGCCGCTTTCCTTGGGGTGAAGGCAACGGTAATCATCATTGTCCTTCAGGCGCTTAGAAACCTGTCGCGCAAAGCCCTGACCGATGTGGAGCACCGGGCAATAGCCGGATTGGGTTTTGTCGCAATCTTTGCCTTTAACCTGCCTTTTCCCTTGATCATTCTGGCCGCAGCGCTTTGGGGGTATCTGAGTCTCAAGGGTGAAGCCAACACCGCCCAAACACCCCCTGCCCCAAATGCGACGCGCCCGCTGCGCACCTGCGCCATCTGGCTGACCCTATGGCTTGGCCCATTGGTGTTGCTGAGCGTTACTGGTCAGAAATTGCTGAGCGATCTCGGGTGGTTCTTTGCCCGCCTGGCCGTTGTTACGTTCGGCGGCGCTTATGCGGTTCTGGCATATATGACCCAAACCGTCGTGGACAAATATCAGTGGATCAGCACAGATCAGATGATTGATGCGCTGGGGCTGGCCGAAACAACGCCGGGACCTCTGATACTGGTGACACAATTTGTGGCCATGCTGACGGGACAGATTTCGGGCGGCATCCCTTTGGCACTTGCCGCCGGCGCGGTGGCACTTTGGGCCACCTTTGTCCCGTGTTTCCTGTGGATCTTCCTAGCCGCACCATATCTGGACCAGCTGGCCGCCCGTCCACGGCTGTCCGCAGCCCTACACGGGATAACAGCAGCGGTTGTCGGCGTGATTCTCAACCTTTCCGTGTGGTTTGCTCTTAACGTTCTTTTCGGAACAATCCCGGAATTGGCATGGGGACCCCTAACCATCCCATGGCCTGAACTTGCGACACTGAACACAAAAGCGCTGGTTTTGACGTTCATGGCCGGGGTGTTGATATTCAAGCTAAAATTCGGCATGGGAATGACCTTGGCCCTGATGGCCGTGGCCGGAGTCGGTTTTCATTTTCTTTGAACAATCCACCCCCTCCCGGTCTTTCGTTTCCGAACGAATCCCCTATGCTTGGGGTAACCACTTTTGAGGATGACACATGTCGCAGGACATTGACTATGGAACCCTGATGCACACCGCCATGCGCGGCCTCATTCAGAAAGTTCTGACCAACGTTTCTGAAAACGGTCTGCCTGGGGCGCATCATTTCTTTATCACGTTCGATACACGGCAGGACGGAGTTGAAATAGCTGACTGGTTGCGCGAACGCTATCCCGAAGAAATGACTGTCGTAATGCAGCACTGGTTCGAAAACCTCGAGGTCGGCGACAACGGCTTTGCGATTACACTGAATTTCGGTGACGCGCCCGAACCGCTTTATATTCCGTATGATGCGATCAAAACCTTCGTGGACCCGTCGGTTGAATTCGGGTTGCGTTTCGAGAGCCCCGAAGACGAAGAAGAGGTTGCGACCCATATCGTCGAAGAATCGATTGAGGTTGAGGAAACTCCGGTCCAGCAAGACGCGGATGTCGTTTCACTGGACAGTTTCAGAAAGTAAGCTCAGACTTACAAACCCCGCCTCTCGCGGGGTTTACTGTTTTTCGAGGAACGTATCGACCGAGCGGGATTTAATCCCATTACGGAACCGCGAAAAGGACAGGTTAAGCCCACCGTCGGCCAGCGTGCGATCGAACTGCTGCAATTCATAGCCACCGTTTTCATCAATGAATAACGAGAACACCGTCAGAGTCTCGCCCTCGATCCGGCCCCAGACGAACGGTTCACCCTGCATTGGGTCCAGGGGCACCTCGTGACCAAACACATTGCGCTTCATCGCCGCTGAATACACGTCTGACCTGTCAGATTGCTTGAAATCGATCGAGAAGGACTGATCTTTGACCCGGCCATCCGGCTTATAGGTCGTGGTCTTCCAACTGACGTTGAACCCTTCTTTGGTTTCATGGATCGAAACGCTCATATCGCGTGGGGTTTCGGTACCATCATCGTCAACTAAATTGGCTGAACCGACGTAATCCCCGATAAAGGGCGTGATGTCCCCGGCCTGGGCCTGAAGATTGGCAAAGACAAGCCAGAATACGGCACCCACCGCGAATGCGATAAGCCGCAGCGGATTAACCCCGTTAAATTGCAGCACCTGACCCTCCAGCGTTTTGATCTTGCTATTCTACCCCAGTCACAGGCGCACACAATGGTCCTAGTACCTGTGTATCAAAGAAAAATGCGCCGCTTCAACGCCTATACCTTTGGTCGGCTTACGCTTATGGTGCGCGCAACTGGCCGATTGCGCGATGACGCCGTCACGGGTAAACGGCATACGACTGCATACTAGACGGAGTGACCGATGTCCCAGACCCGCACCGAATCCGACAGCTTTGGCCCGTTGGAAGTTCCCGCCGACAAGTATTGGGGTGCACAAACTCAACGCTCGATCATGAACTTTCCGATCGGCTGGGAAAAGCAACCCGTCGCCATCGTGCGTGCGCTGGGCGTCATCAAAAAGGCCTGTGCGATAGAGAACAAAGCCATCGGCAAGCTGGATGCCAAGATCGCCGACGCTGTAATTCAGGCCGCGGGCGAAGTGATTGAGGGTAAGTTTGACGACAACTTCCCGCTGGTCGTGTGGCAAACCGGTTCGGGTACTCAGTCGAACATGAACTCGAACGAAGTGATCGCCAATCGCGCGATTGAGATCATGGGCGGTGTGATCGGTTCCAAAGAGCCTGTGCACCCGAACGATCACTGCAATATGGGGCAATCGTCGAACGACACTTTCCCGACCGCAATGCATATCGCCACGGCGATGAGCGTGCGGGACGTATTGCTGCCCGGGCTTGAGAAATTTGCATCGGCACTGGAAGCGAAAGCCAAGGAATTCGCCGGGATCATCAAGATCGGTCGTACACATACACAAGACGCGACCCCACTGACGCTGGAGCAGGAATTCGGCGGCTATGCGCACCAGATCCGCCAAGGTATCGCCCGGGTCGAAGCCGCGATGCCTGGCATCTATGAACTGGCGCAAGGCGGCACCGCTGTCGGCACCGGTCTGAACACGCATGATGGCTGGGATGAGGCTGTCGCCAAGAACATGGCCGTCATCACCGGCCTGCCCTTCGTTACCGCGCCCAACAAGTTCGAAGCGCTCGCTGCCCACGATGCCATGGTCTTCCTATCCGGCGCGCTGGCGACCATTGCTGGCTCTTGCTACAAAATCGCCAACGACATCCGGTTCCTGGGCTCTGGCCCGCGATCGGGCTTGGGTGAGCTGATCCTGCCGGAGAATGAGCCGGGTTCGTCGATCATGCCCGGCAAGGTGAACCCAACACAGGCCGAAGCGCTGACTCAGGTAGCCGCGCATGTAATCGGCAACGATGCGGCGATGAAGTTCGCTGGCTCACAGGGTCATTTCCAGTTGAACGTCTACAACCCGATGATGTCGTACAACTTGCTGCAATCCATTCAGTTGCTGGGCGATGCCACCGACAGCTTTACCGAGCGTATGCTGCTGGGCATCAAGGCCAATGAACCACGCATTGATAAGCTGATGAAGGAATCCCTGATGCTGGTCACGGCGCTGGCTCCGACCATCGGTTACGACAACGCCACTACTGTCGCCAAAACGGCGCATAAGAACGGCACGACCCTCAAGGAAGAGGCCATTGCGCTGGGCTTTGTCGATGAGGAGACATTCGATGCGGTCGTACGCCCCGAACACATGATCGGCCCCAAATGATCGCGAGGCGTAAGTCTGCCTGCCTGTGCCTGCTTATTGCGGGCACAGCGACCTCAGCTCAGGCTGACCTGTTCAACCTGATCGACTCTCGGCTGGAATGGATGCAGGACGTTGCTGCGTTCAAACACGCCAATGACCGCCCGGTCGAAGACCTCGAGCGTGAAAAAGTCGTAATTGACAAGACCTTGGAACAAGCAGCGCTTTCGGGCATTGACCCGGACAGCGCGCAGCTGTTTTTCGAAGTGCAGATCGAAGCCGCGAAAGAGATTCAATCCTGTTGGATTGAACGGTGGACCAAAGACCAAACCTCTGTTCCCGAAAGCTATGCGGACCTGACAACCGAGGTACGCCCTGCACTGTTAGATCTGGGCGGGCAAATCCTTGAGACATTGTCGGATCAACCACCGGTCTCAACAGCGTCGCAGGCCGATTTTCTGGACACCGTGAATGTCGAATGCCTTTCAGATGACAGCCGTGCGGAATTGTTCGATAGTCTGACCAACGTGAGACATGCGCAATGACGGAACCGGTCAATCTGAACAAGTTTCGAAAAGAAAAAGCGCGGACCGAAAACAAGGCCCGCGCAGACCAAAATGCCGTCGCTTTTGGCCGCACCAAGGCCGAAAAGGATCTGGCAAAAAAGCAGCAACACAAGCTGAACCAAGACCACGAAGGCCGTAAGTTGGACAAATGAGCGGACGCCCGGTCAAACGATCCCTGACGCTGAAAGGCCATCGGACATCCGTATCGCTGGAAGATGACTTCTGGCAGGCGTTCCGGACCATTGCCAAGGAAAAAAACCTACCGATCAACGCTCTGGCGGCCGAAATTGATGTCGAGCGTGACCCGGACATCGGACTTGCATCGGCCATACGGGTTTTCATTCTGAACTGGTATCAATCCAAGTAAATCAGTCTTGCTCTGACATCCAGAAACCGCTTACAGTAAGGGGGAACAAAAGGAGTACGAAGCGGTGGTTGATACAGTTCTAGGTCCAGACGGAAAACCACGCTGCGCCTGGTGTCAGGCCGCGCCCGAATTCTTTGACTACCACGATCAGGAATGGGGGTATCCGGTTGGTGACGACCAACGCCTGTTTGAAAAGCTCTGCCTAGAAAGCTTTCAGTCCGGCCTAAGCTGGCGCACAATCCTGTCCAAACGCGAGAATTTTCGGAAGGCTTTCAAAGCTTTTGATGTCAACGCAGTAGCCGCGTTTGATGATGCAGATACACAGCGCTTGTTACAAGATGCAGGGATTGTGCGACATCGTGGAAAGATCGAGGCCGTGATTAACAACGCACGTCGCGCGCAAGAGTTAATCGCTGCCGAAGGGTCTCTGGCGGCATATGTATGGCGATACGAGGCGGACTCACCGCCTGCCCCGCAAACCGCTTCAACGTCGCCAGAATCTGTGGCGATGTCGAAAGACCTGAAAAAACGGGGCTGGAAGTTTGTCGGGCCGACGACCGTATTTGCCTTTATGCAGGCAATGGGGCTGTTGAATGATCACGCCGAAGGTTGCGTCATGCGTGAAAAAGCGGCGCAGTTGCGCCGCGAATTCACCAAACCCCAATAGTGTTTAGATTGACGCACGGAAAATCTTGTCGATGTTTCCGCCCAAGGCCGCGTTGAACTCGGCATCTGATTGCTTTTTTGACAATCCTTCGGTCAACGCGCGCGAGAAGGACGCGATCATCTTACCATTCTGGCCCAGCAGATCGCAGGCCTGTTCCGTCGAATAACCGCCCGACAGTGCAACCACGCGCAGAACACGCGGATGATCGGCCAATTCGTCATAGAGGTTAGCTCGGTTAGGGATCGTCAGCTTGAGCATGATGTCCTGTCCGTCAGCCAATTGATCAAGGTTTTTCAGGATTTCAGCCTTCAGGATGTCTTCGGCTTCGGCTTTGGTGGCGGAGTTGATGTTCACCTCGGGCTCAACAATCGGAACCATTCCGGAAGCCACGACTTCACGCGCAACGTCGAACTGCTGTGCAACAACCGCCGCGATGCCTTCGGCGTTTGCCTCATGAATGACCGAGCGCTCCTTGGTTCCGAAAACACCATCGGCTTTGGCCAATGTTGCGGCCAGACCCGGGATGGGTTTCATCATCTGAACGCCATTCGCTTCGTCTTCCAAACCTTTGTCAATCTTGAGGAAAGGTACAATGCCTTTCACTGACCACAAGTAGTCGGCGACCTTCTGACCATCAATTTGCTCGCCCAGAGTGCGTTCGAACAGGATCGCGCCGATCACTTTGTCCTTGGTGAAATCATCCGCCAGAATGATCCGCGCGCGCATTTTCTGGATTTCACCGAACATCTCTTCGTCCGAGCCGTATTCAGATGCGTCAACGCCATAAAGCGCCAGCGCCTTGGGGGTCGAGCCACCGCTTTGATCCAATGCTGCGATGAATCCTGCGCCGTCGGACATTTGTGTGCGCTGTTCTGCTGATGACATAAGACTTTCCCGTTCAATATGATTCCGCGATTTCAAACCGCATACAGCAAGGCGTGATAGGATGGTAGTTTGTTAGCGCTCAACCAAGCGCAACCAAATTCCGTCTTTCGATCGGACGGTCAAATGCGCGACCGGAATGGGCGTTTGTCCCGCGACCAACTCGAACCGGAAGTGTCGCAGCAGCATGGATAACAGAAGCGGCCCCTCGATCATGGCGAACCCAGTACCGGGACATACGCGGGACCCTGTCGAGAATGGAATGTACGCGTTGCGCTGACAGGTCTTTCCATTCTCAGTTCCCCACCGGGTCGGATCGAACTCGTCGGGACGGTCCCAGAGCCTTTCCTGCCGATGCAGATGCCACGGACTGATCACGATTTGCGACCCTTCGGGGACATCCCTGTCCCGGAAATGTTCGGGGCATGTCGCCTCGCGCACCATCATCGGCACGGGCGGGTAAAGCCGCAGCGCTTCGCGAAACACATCCCTGCTGAGCTTTAGCCGCGACAATACAGAAAAATCAGGCGAGTCGAGCGCCACAGCTTCCTCAGCCAGCCTGTCCTGCCATTCGGGATACATTGCAATCAGGTACAGCGTCCAGGCCAGTGCGGACGCGCTGGTTTCGTGCCCGGCAAGAAAGAAGATCGCCACCTGATCAACCATTTCCTGCGTGTCAAACCTACGCCCGGTTTCGGGATCACGCGTGGTCATGATCTTGGTTGCCAGATCATTCGGCGCGCTACCACGAGCGATCAGTTCAGCCCGGTCCGCCGTAAGTCGCTGGATTAGCGCCCTGATATCCTTTGCATTCTTCTTGGTGCGCCACGAATGCAGTCGTGGCAACCACTTTGGCAGGGGGACAAAGGCCGCAATGTTCAGAATGGGTTGTTCACGCTGATAGCTGCGAAACTTGTCAAACACTTGAGCGGCGATTTCGTGTTCGATGGGCACCGAAAACAAAGTGCGAAAGATGACATCCGCCGCGATATGGCTGGTGACCTCTTCAAATTCAACAACACCACCTGCCTGCGTGCGCAACCGATCCACGCCCGCTTGACCAGCCGCATGCATTGCTGGAAACGTATCTTTCAAACGGCCGCCTTCAAACGCCGGATCAATGATCCTGCGCTGCCTCTTCCAGGTGTCCCCGTTGGTCAGGAAGACAGAGTCCCCCAGCAACGGACGCAGCCCCTCACTTATGCGGTTAGATTTGGGGAAATCATCAGGGCGTTTTTTCAGAACTGTGTCGATCAATTCTGGCTGATTCACCAAGTATGATCGAAAGAACGGCGTGCGAAATTCGGCCATCCAGGCGCGGTACAGCCTACGGGGTTGGGCTGACAGAACGTCCTTGCGAAACAACCTCAGATACCGCCAAAGCGATACTTTATCAGGGCGTGAAGGTGGCTTGGGCGGCGTCATGCCGTCACCGAACTGTATTTTGAAACCGGCTTTTCCACCCGCGACTTAGAAGGCGCCCGGCCCTTGAACCTCTGCCCAAGCGTCAGTGGGCCGGCGGTGATGCGGAAATAATCATAACGATCCGGCTTGTCGAAGGCGCAGAGATACTGGAAATGCAGGCGGAAGAATTTCCAACGCAATGCTTGCCATCGCTCGGGGGACAGGGTCTGCGTGAAGGCCGCAGACAGAACCAGCGGCCATTTCTTTTCGGCGGTGGCGACACCGCTGACGGAAACCGGATCGCACAGCGCAAAAGAACAGCCATCGCCGGGGGCCGAGACGTCGACCCAGGTCAGGCCTTCCTGCGTGGACAAGAATTGCAAATCTGCCCTCAATTCACGGGCTTGGGGCAGAAAAGATACCATCGGCACGACCTGTCCCAACGTTAGGAACGAAAATACAGGGCCGTCATCACGTTGACTGTTGTCGCGGATAACATCGGCCAGAACGCTGACACCCAGATGGGCCCCTGAGCTATGCCCGACGACCAGCACCTCGTCTGCGTCTGAATTCAGCGCCTCTTGGATCAACGCACCGAATGCACGCAGGCGATTGCGCAATTCAACTGGCGTCGCCCCTTTGAGTTTTGCGGAATAGGCATAATCATGCATCAGGTAATAGGCAAAAAGCTGACCGTCTTGCCGGCGAAACCAGCGCAACAGACCGTAAGCGGCCACAACCGCAAGGATTACGCCCATCCAGCCGATAAACGGCATTAAAACCCATGTCATGGCCCCGGCTAGCAAGATCGCCAACAGCAGTTGAGCCAGCAACATTCCAACCGGATATAGTGCGGCAACCACCGGCCCCTTGCGCAACCGCATCAGGCGCCACAGTGTTCCTGTCGACATATAGATCCACGCGGTCCGCACCAGTTGCAGATAGGTCGCTGGGATCGAGTTGGACATGCTGTCACGAACCAGGTCCGACCAGACAAGAACATCCACATCAACGTGAACTTCGGTCCCGTCCTGACGTGAAGTGACATGCCACCCATAAGGGCCATCGCCAGACTTGGCGGACGTCGAAATTTCATAACCGGAAATCTCGGCCTGCAGCTTGCCTTCGGTTCGATACAGCTCCCGATATCGCCGCGGCGGAATCGGGTCGTAGCCGGGTATATAGAATACCCGGCGTTTACACACCCGAGGTTGATTTTTCTGACTGCTCATGGCCTTACCTTCTGCGGCGCAGGTTAACCCAGCAATGGGGCCAAGGTAAGTCAGATCAGCAGATCATCCAAAATTCGCCAGCGCCGGGAATGTCTCTAACAGCCACCAGCTGAATTCAGTGAACAGACCGGTGATCAGCATGATGCCCACGAACAGTAACAAGCCACCCATCACCTTTTCGATCGTGCCCATGTATGGCTTGATCCGATTCATCACCGACATCGACCGGTTCAGGAACATCGCAGCCAGCAGAAATGGAATACCCAGGCCCGCCGCATAGACGCCCAACAACAGGGTTCCCCGCGCGACCGAGGCCTCGGACGCGGCCAGTGACAAGATCGCCCCCAGCTGCGGCCCAATGCACGGTGTCCATCCAAACGCAAAGGCCAGACCAAGGATATAAGCGCCAAACACTGATCCACCAGAATCACCGGTCTCAATCCGCGCTTCGCGGTCCAGAAACGGGATACGGAAGACGTTCAGAAAATGCAGGCCAAAGACGATGACCACTGCGCCAGAGATCTTTGCGAACAACACCTGGTTCTGCAGGACAAACACCCCGAAGGCAGAAGCGGTGAAACCCAGCAACAAAAACACCGTAGACAGGCCCAGAACAAAGAACAGGGCGGCCAAGGTTGCCTTGCGGCGTGCTTTCGCCTCATCCTGCATCTCGTTGATCGTCACGCCGCTCATATAAGCCAGGTATGGCGGAACGATGGGCAGAACGCAGGGCGACAGAAAGCTGATCAATCCGCCCAACATCGCGATGAACATGGCAGGCAGCAGGCCCGCGTCTATGATATCTATTCCGAACATGTCTCAGCACATATGGTATGAGACGGCCAACGTCACGGGGCCATTCGGTCACATCCTCGTGGTTGCATGCTGGACACCCTGCCCAGTTGGAAATATCTGAACCATATGTCAAATCCGCCTGAAACACTCGATGCGTTGGGTCTGTTGTGCCCTCTGCCCGTCCTGAAAGCGCGCAAGCGTTTGAAATCCATGCCTGCCGGGGCCGTTTTGCGCGTGCTGGCAGATGATCCTGCCGCCATAATTGATGTCCCGCATTTCTGTTCTGAGAGCGGGCACCAATTGCTGTCGCAGGAAGACGCAGACGGCCATCAGATCTATTTGATCCAGAAATCCCACTGAGATCGGCCAAAAAGAAAAAGGCGGGCACCTGGCCCGCCTTTTCTTGTTACTGACCCAGTGACCACCAGCCACGCCGTTTGGGTTTGGCGGGCTGCTCCGGCTCTTCGGCTACGACCTCCAGAACTGGCTCAGGGGCTTCTTCAACCATGATGTCCGCTGGTTCCTGCAGGTCTTCTGAGACCACATCGGCCAAAGGTTCGGGTTGTTCAGCCTCTGCAGGTTCAACCTGTTCTTCAACGACGCTTTCCGCCTCGGGCGCGGGCTGCTCTGCCGCTGTTTCAGTCTGCTCAACTTTTTCGGCAGTTTCGACAGGGGCTTCAACAGGTGCATCTGTCACACCACCTTCCTCGGCCGGTGCTTCAGGGTTTGCGGCCTGGGCATCCTTGCTCACAACCCCTTCAGCGGCGACTTCTTCTGCAGCTTCAACAGGTTCCGCGTCCTTCTTCTTGCGACGCGGTGCGCGGCGACGCTTGGGCTTGGCCGCTTTTTCTTCTTCGGCAGGCTCAGGTGCTTCACCCTCAGGCTTTACGTCATCCGCCGCTTCGGTTTTGGCTTCATCCGATTCCTCGGACGCCGCCGCGTTACCCTCTTCAGCGTTCACCTCAGGGGTTTCGTCAGAACCATTGCTCTTCTTCCGACGGCGGCGACGACGCTTGCGCTTGGGCTTAGCCTCCTCTTCGGCCTGAACGGTGGTTTCCTCTTCGACCGGCTCTTCCTCACTGGCGTCGATAAGATCCATCAGGGACGCATCCACGGAAACAACGGGCGCGCTGGCTTCGGGAACGATCCGGCTTGCCGTCTTGAATTTCTCCATCGAGAAATCCGGGCTGACCAGATGTACGTCGCCTTCAACACGTACAGACAGGCCATAACGGGCCTCAATCTGTGCGATATGCTCGCGTTTCTGGTTCATCAGAAAGTTGGCGATGCTGACTGGGCAACGAACAAGCACCTCGCGTGAGCGGCGGCGGGTACCCTCTTCTTCGATCTGACGCAAGATGGTCAGCGCCATGTTGTCGTCCGAGCGGATCAGGCCAGTGCCATGACAGGCCGGGCATGGCTGTGTCGTCGCCTCCAACATCCCCGGACGCAGACGCTGGCGGCTCATCTCCATCAGGCCAAAGCCCGAGATGCGGCCGACCTGAATGCGCGCACGGTCTGTTTTTAGCCGTTCCTTCATACGCTTTTCGACGGCCAGATTGTTCTTGCGCTCGTCCATATCGATGAAGTCGATGACGATCAGGCCTGCCAAATCACGCAGGCGCAGCTGGCGCGCAACCTCTTCTGCGGCCTCAAGGTTGGTCTTGAGCGCGGTTTCCTCGATTGAACCCTCTTTGGTCGCCCGACCCGAGTTCACATCAATCGCGACCAGCGCTTCGGTCACGCCGATCACGATATATCCGCCCGATTTCAGCTGAACGGTCGGGTTGAACATTCCGGCCAGATAGCTTTCGACCTGATAGCGCGCGAACAAAGGCAGCGCGTCTTCATACCGTTTCACATTCTTCGCGTGTGAAGGCATGATCATCTTCATGAAGTCTTTGGCGATGCGATAACCGCCTTCACCTTCGACCAGAACCTCATCAATTTCGCGATTATAGAGATCGCGGATCGACCGTTTGATCAGATCGCCTTCTTCATAGATTTTCGCCGGCGCAATCGATTTCAGCGTCAGTTCGCGGATCTGCTCCCACATGCGCTGCAGGTATTCATAATCACGCTTGATCTCGGATTTAGTACGCTTGGCGCCGGCGGTCCGGATGATGAGTCCGGCTCCGGTAGGCACGTCGATTTCCGCCGCGATTTCCTTAAGTTTCTTACGGTCCGGCGCATTGGTGATTTTGCGGCTGATCCCGCCCCCACGCGCCGTGTTAGGCATCAGAACGCAATACCGACCTGCCAGAGACAAGTAGGTGGTCAGAGCAGCACCCTTGTTGCCACGTTCTTCCTTTACGACCTGCACCAGTAAGACCTGGCGGACCTTGATAACCTCTTGAATCTTATAGCGACGTGGCCGCGGCTTACGCACGGGGCGAATGTCTTCGCTGTCATCTTCGTCGGCGACGGATTCGATTGAATCGTCCTTCGAGGTCGCATCAGCCCGCGCTTCGACATCGGACTTTTCTTCATCTTCAGACGTGGTGTCCTCAGAGGCTTCAACCATTTCCACGGCTTCCTCCGGTTCGTCACCGCCAACCTCGGAATCTTCAACGGACTCCTCTGCGGCAGCTTCGACAGAGTCATGCTGAGTACCATCGGCGGCTGCTTCCTCAGCTTCTGCAGGGGCTTCGGCCACTTCCTCGACCTCAGCAGCACCTTCTGCTTCTGCCACAACCTCGGCATCAACTGGCTCTTCCGAAGATTCAGCTTCAATAGGTTGCTCTTTGGTTACTTCGGCATCGACCGGCTCTTCCACCGGAGTTTCAGCCACACGATCAGCCGGAGAGGTGCCTTCCGGAACCGACATGTCGGCCCCTTCTTCACCTTCGTCCAGATCGATGGTTTCCATGCCGGTGGGTTCGGATGAAACCTCAATCGACTCTACGGCATCATCGGATTTTACATCCGCAGCCTTCGTACGCGAACGCGAGCGACGCTTTTTAGGCTTCGCCTCTTCGGCTTCATCCCGCGCCTTCATTGCCTCGGCATAGGCGCGCTCTTCTTCCATCAGCGCTTCGCGATCTGCGACCGGAATCTGATAGTAATCCGGATGGATCTCCGAAAACGCCAGGAAACCGTGCCGGTTCCCGCCGTAATCCACAAAAGCCGCCTGTAGGGACGGTTCGACCCGGGTTACTTTTGCAAGATAGATGTTGCCAGCAAGCTGGCGTTTGTTTTCGGATTCAAAGTCGAACTCCTCAACCTTGTTTCCGTCAACCACCACGACGCGGGTTTCCTCCGCGTGGGTGGCATCGATAAGCATTTTCTTAGCCATGTTTCCTTGGTGCACCGCGCCAAACACGTTATCCTTACCCGTCCGGGGGGACGGGCGCTTTTGGGGTGGTGTCTTGTCAGGGCGATTTCGGACGGCGCGCGGCAGGGTCTGGCGCTGTGGCCCCCTGCCCGTATACTCAATCGTTGCGCGCGCGTCATCGCGGTTCTTCTCCGACAGGCGCAGATCTAACCGCTGCCTGCCCATTTATTCCTTTCGCTCGCTTTTGCGAGCTCAGGCGTTCAACTGCCCCCTTGGGGGCATAATCGGTCTGCTTTGCCTTGCGGGATTGATCACCATCAACGACAGAGCAGCGAAACTCAAAGATTCGGGACTTTTGGGCGCAAATTAGCCCTGCCCGTCCAGATACAATAAAAGCAGTCCTGTGGAAAACACAATGGGCAAACTGCGAGAAGAACAACACAAAGCCCCGGGATCGCTTCATCTGGCCAAAAATATCCCGGGGGTGAATTGAGCCGTAGGCTCAAAAGGGGGCTGGCCCCCTCTCTTTCTTACAAATAGTCCGAGCGCTGCAGCCCGTATTTCGCCATCTTCTCGTTCAAGGTTCGACGTGGCAAACAGAGTTCGTCCATCACAGATGCAATCGAGCCCTTGTGGCGCCGCATCGTGTTGTCGATCAGCATCCGCTCGAACGCCTCGACATATTCCTTGAGCGGCTTGCCTTCAGTCGTCATCACGGGCTGCATTTCTTCATGATCGGACATCAACAGCGACGCAATCGTTCCGGAACCGCGCCGTGATTGCAAAACGGCCCGTTCCGCAATGTTGATCAATTGCCGCACATTGCCCGGCCACGGCGCTTGCAAAAGCTGAGCCGCTTCCTGTGCACTTACCTGTGGCGCGTCACAGCCATATTCTTCCGAGAACTGCTCACTCAGCCGGGTGAACAGCGTCAGGATATCCTCGCCACGCTGACGCAAAGGCGGCATGGTGATCCGCAATGCAGCAAGACGATAGAACAGGTCCGGGCGCAGAACGTCTTCGCTGGTCTTGCCTGCTTCTTGCAGGTTCGAAATTGCGATGATCCGGGTTTCGGCCGGCGTTCCTTGATCGTTCATCACGCTCAGTAACCGGGCCTGCAGCGTATCGCTCAACGCCTCTACGTCTTCTAGCACAAGTGTACCGCCTCGAGCCTCTTCGATCGCTGGCAATTGCGCGTCTTCCGGCATCATTGGGCCAAACAGGCGTTTCGACAGCGCCTCCTCCTCAAGCGCGGCACAGGATACCAGAACGAACTTCTTGCCAGCACGGCTGCCAACCGCGTGCAAAGCGTGGGCCACAAGTGTCTTACCAGTGCCGGTCTCACCGTCGATCAGCACATGGCCATCGGCCTGCCCCAGATCTAGGATATCCTCACGAAGGCGCTCCATGACCGGACTGGCGCCGATCAACTTGTTCATGATTTGGGTTCCGCCCGACAGCTCGCGCCGCAAGGCACGGTTGTCCAAGGTCAGTCGGCGCGCGTTGCTGGCGCGTTTGGCCAGTTCCGACATGCGATCAGGGTTAAAGGGCTTTTCTAGGAAATCAAACGCCCCAACGCGCATCGCTTCTACCGCCATCGGCACATCGCCATGACCGGTGATCATGATGACCGGCAACGTACTGTCGGCGCCCATAAGCTTTTTCAGGAGCTGAATGCCGTCCATGCCGGGCATTTTGATATCCGAGATCACGATACCCGGATATTCCGGTCCCAACACTTTCAGCGCGTCCTCGGCGCTGGCGAAGGTTTCCGTGTCATATCCCGACAGTGCCAGCCATTGGCTGATCGACTGGCGCATGTCCTGTTCGTCATCCACAATGGCGATCTTCATGGCCTGTGCCATAGTCATTCCTCGTTATTCCGCGGCCTCTAGGCCGTCGCTTCCCAGTATCGGCAACTGCATCTCGAACACGGCCCCGCCTTGTGGGCTGTTTCGTGCAGTCAGCCTTCCGCCATGGTCGTTCACGATCCCGGAAGAGATGGCAAGCCCCAGACCGACCCCGTCGCCGGGCTGTTTCGTAGTATAGAACGGTTCGAACAGATTTTCGATGTTCTCGATTCCATAGCCGTTATCGCGCACTGTCAGCACCGCCGTATCGCCCGCTGCCAGTATGATTTCGATATCCGGTTCGGATACAGATTTGGTGGCGTCCAACGCATTGCGCAAGAGGTTCACCATCACCTGCTCGATCCGCATCCGATCGCCCATAACTGACACCGGTTCGTCGGGCAGTATCTGGGTGATCTTGACGTGACGCTGGCGCAGTTGCGGCTCCATCATGGACAGCGACGATGCCAGCGCTTCACTAAGATTTACTGGGGAAAACGTATCCGCACCCTTACGCGCGTAGGATTTGAGCTGGCGGGTAATCGCCCCCATCCTTTCGATCAGACCATCGATCCGACCAAAGCTTGCCAACGCCTCCTCAGGCCGGTTCCGACGCAGCAAAAGACGTGCGCCAGCCAGGTAGGTCTTCATTGCAGCCAGGGGTTGATTTAGCTCGTGACTCACGGCCGCCGACATCTCACCCAAAGCGGCCAGTTTCGAGCTTTGCGCCAGCGTCTGTTCGGCAACTTCCAGTGTTTTTTCAACCCTTTCCCGCTCAGCAATTTCCCGCTTTAGCCTTGAGTTCAATGCGCGAAGCTCTGCCGACTCGCGCTGGAACAACGCCATGCGGAACGTGGCTCGACGGCTAAGCGCATAGAAGGCCAGTGCCAGAAGAATCGCAAAACCCATGATCTCGAGCGCGATAACGCTGTTAACCTTTTCCCGAATCGACTCGTAAGTGGTGAACGACGTCATTTTCCATCCCCGGAACGGGATGCGCGTTTCCATCCGCATCACCGCCTCACCCTGCAGATAGGCGTCTGGCGGCAACGCGGTCCAGTCTGTTGTGGCGCGTATTGCCCGCTGAATGGCACCTTGCGCCGGCTGGCGAAGCAACGCGGCGTTCTCTTCAAGCCCCCGCCATTGCGGTTCAGTCGACAGAATGATCGTTCCGGTACTGTCAGTCACCATTACAGCGTCGGAAATACCTGCCCAGGCGCGCTCGAATTTCTGCAGATCGACCTCGACCACGATGACGCCCAGAACGTCGGCATTGGCTTCCATTCGTCTTGAATAGACAAAGCTGTAGCCGCCCGATTCCTTTTCAATCACGGTGAAGATCGTCGAATTCGCCCGCACTGCATCAATGAAATACGGCGAACTCCGGTGTGGTTCTCCCAAGCGAGCACGATCAGTGGCCGCAACAGTTCGCCCGTCCCCGTCAAGCAACATCAGCGAGGCCGCGCCAATCTCTTCGACAAACGAAATCAAACGCTGGGTGGAAAGGGAATAGTCACTGGACTGCAGCGCGGAAATCAACGTCGGGTCGCGTGCTAAAAGCTGCGGAACAATTGCGTTTCGGCGCAGTTCGCTCAGCAAGTTGCCGGAATACAACGCCAGCCGCACTTCGGCCCGGTTTCGTGTTGATTCAGTAAACCGGTCCGTCAGAAGACGGTTGGTTACATAAACCGTGGTGACCGTTGCGATCAAAAGAATGATAATCGCCAAGCGCAGCCGCCAACCCAATGGCGCACCACGAAACGGTTTTGTCAGAAAGGACCAGCCAGAGCGAACTTCGGAACTCATCCCAGAAAGTTACGCGGGCTGGATCATAACCTCAAGTCACGCTGGGGCAAGAACACCAGACAATGCGCGGAACAATGCCGTTCCGTCCGTTCCACCATGGCCGTCATCCGCCGCACGTTCAGGGTGTGGCATCATTCCCAGCACCCGGCGATTTTCAGACAGAATACCGGCGATATCCCCGACCGAGCCGTTCGGATTCTCGGTATAGGTGAACGCGACCCGATCCTGATCCTGCAGTTTGGCCAGTGTGGCGTCATCCGCAAAATAGTTACCGTCATGGTGCGCGATTGGAATACCGATCACATCGCCCGCATTGTAACCTTCGGTGAACGCGCTGTCGCTGGTTTCCACCTTCAGACCGACCGTGCGGCAAATGTATTTCAAACCGGCATTGCGCAGCAAAGCGCCCGGCAGGATGCCGGTTTCAGTCAATATCTGAAACCCGTTGCAGACACCAATGGCATAACCGCCACGTTTGGTATGTTCGACCACGGCTTTGCAGATCGGTGACTGCGCAGCAATGGCGCCGCAGCGCAGGTAATCGCCGTAGGAAAAGCCACCCGGAACGCCGACGATATCCACACCTTCAGGCAGCGCGGCGTCCTTGTGCCAGACCATATCGACCTCAAAACCTGCCTGTTCGAAAGCGACGGCAAGATCCCGGTCACAGTTTGAGCCTGGGAATACGATGACAGCTGCGCGCATGGCGGGGCCTCCGGGGATAAGGTTCAGACCAGTTCGATTTCGTAGCGTTCGATGACCGTGTTGGCCAACAGCTTTTCGCACATCTCGGTGATGTCCGCCTCGGTCGCGCCTTCGGCCAGCTCAAGATCGATCACCTTGCCCTGCCGCACGCCTTCGACCTGATCAAAGCCCATGGCACCCAATGCGTGACGCACCGCCTCACCCTGCGGGTCGAGGACCCCGTTTTTGAGCATCACATGCACACGTGCTTTCATTCTCGCAACTCCAGCTGAGGGCCGATATTGTCGGCCCGTTCCGTTGCGCGGGGGATAACGTGCTGAAAGGCGTTCGACAACCCTTCTTGAAGTGGGCAGATGACCGCACTTATGCCCGCTACCCGCCACCCCCGGAAATCAGACCAGGATAGTGCGCGTCAATTGCATTGAACGTGCCTGTCAAAACCATCTCGATTGCGACCGCCACAAGTATGAGAGCCATGACACGCGTGATGACATTAATCATCGTCATCCCCAATAAGCGCGAGATCGGATCGGCGAACAACAAGCCTAAGCCAACGATCAAACAAGCGATTACGATTGCCGTGCCAAGCGTCACCACTTCGGCACCATCGCTAAGCGTATGAGAGTAGACGATTGTTATCGCAATAGTGCCGGGCCCAATAGTCAACGGAATTGCAAGCGGTACAACGGCGATGTTTTCTTTTTTCTTATGCCCCTCCTCCACAGCTTGCTGATCCCCTTGTGGCCTGTCCGACGCGTTCAGCATCGACATACCAATACCGAAGATGATCAGACCCCCGGCAATACGGAACGAGGGTATGTCGATCCCGAACACAGCCAGGATCTCTTCTCCGATCACAACCGCTATCAGACCGATAATAATCACCGTACCCGTCACGATAAACGCTACCCGCCGGCGTTCGGGGGCCGAATACCCTTTCGTCATGCTAAGAAAAATCGGGATGCCGTAGAGCGGGTTGAAAATCGCCAGAAGGGCTGCAAGGAACTTTAGAAAAACTGCCTGATCAAACAATTCGGCCATGTATAGCGCTACTCTCGTTTTCCTATTTGCCCGACAATGCCGGACAACCGGCAATCCTGTCAAACCGCCAGATACAAAGAAAAAAGCACCGCTTTGAGTATAGCAGTGCTTTTGATAAAATCCGGTTCGCCCGTGTGATCAGTTGATCAGCGTGGGCTTAGCGACGTTGCTTTTCGGCAATACGCCCAGCCGGCGTGCAACTTCGGAATATGCGTCCGTCAGGCTACCCAGATCGCGGCGGAATACGTCTTTGTCCAGCTTTTGACCGGTTTCGATATCCCACAGGCGGCAACTGTCGGGGCTGATTTCATCAGCCACGATCAAACGCTGGAAATCCCCGTCGTAAACGCGACCGATCTCGATCTTGAAATCGACCAGACGAATGCCGACAGCCAGCATCATGCCGCTCATAAAGTCATTGACGCGCAGCGCGAGGCTCAGGATATCGTCCATGTCCTGTTGGCTGGCCCAGCCAAAAGCGGCGATATGTTCCTCGGTGACCAGCGGATCACCCAACGCGTCGTCTTTGTAGCAATACTCGACAATCGGGCGCGGCAGTTGCGTCCCTTCGGCAATGCCCAAACGTTTTGACATTGTTCCCGCCGCATAGTTGCGAACGATGATTTCAAGCGGAACAATCTCGCAATTGCGCACCAATTGCTCACGCATGTTCAGGCGACGGATGAAGTGGGTCGGAACACCAATCTGGTTGAGGCCAGTCATGAAGAACTCGCTCAGACGGTTGTTCAACACGCCCTTTCCGTCGATGACATCTTTCTTTTCCGCATTGAACGCGGTGGCATCATCCTTGAAATACTGGACAATGGTGCCGGGTTCCGGGCCTTCATACAGAATTTTGGCCTTACCTTCGTAGATCTTTTTGCGACGCGCCATGAGCGACCTTTCCAGTCCGGGGCGAGGGAATGAGTCCCTTCGCGTTGGCGCCCTCATAGTCCAAGCCCCCCTTTCCCGCAAGTTCAGCGGACCGAGAGGCTTTGACGCAGCGCAATTCCCTTGCACAGGCGCTCAGCTATAGTCATATCATCAATAAAGAAGATGTAATCTATGAGGTCCGCAACCAATGACCACTTTTGACGAACGCGAAAACGCTTTTGAGGCTAAATTCGCCCATGACGAAGAAATGCAGTTCAAAGCACAGGCGCGCTGCAACAGATTGCTAGGTCTCTGGGCCGCAGAAAAGATGGGCAAGTCCGGCGAGGACGCCGAAGCCTATGCCAAAACCGTAGTAATCGCCGATTTCGAAGAGGCCGGGCACGAAGATGTCGTGCGCAAGGTCGCCGGAGATTTGGGCGCGTTGTCGTCCGATGAGGAAATCCGCGCAAAAATGGCCGAGCTATTGCCTGAAGCCAAAGCGCAGGTCCTGAGCGAAACCGAATAAAAAAACACTCGGCTCATGATCTTCATGAGTTTTATGAATTTGATTTGATGCCCCGGTCATGAGACACGGGGCGTCTGAATTTTTAACGGCCCTATTCGGCTATTTGGGAATACCCCCATGACAAATGCGCTCAATAAACTTCTGGAAACAAATGATGCTTTGCTGGCCGATGGTGCCACAGGCACAAACTTGTTCAATATGGGCCTGCAATCAGGTGACGCGCCCGAACTGTGGAATGTCGAAGCACCGGACAAAATCCGCGCTTTGTACCAGGGTTCGGTTGACGCAGGCAGCGACCTGTTTCTGACCAACACCTTTGGCGGCACATCCGCGCGCCTGAAACTGCACGACGCCCAGAACCGGGTTGGTGAGTTGAACCGGATCGGGGCCGAACTGGGCCGTGAAGTGGCGGACAAATCCGGGCGCACCATTGTTGTTGCAGGCTCTGTTGGTCCGACCGGTGAGATCATGGAACCTATTGGCAGCCTGTCCCATGCCGGCGCCGTTGAGATGTTTCACGAGCAAGCCGAAGCGCTGAAAGAAGGTGGTGCGGACGTTCTATGGGTCGAAACCATCAGCGCACCAGAGGAATTCAAAGCAGCGGCGGAAGCTTTTGCGCTGGCCGACATGCCCTGGTGTGGCACCATGAGCTTTGACACTGCCGGACGTACCATGATGGGTGTAACGTCGGCCGATCTGGCCCAACTGGTCGAAACCCTGCCTAATCCGCCAATCGCATTTGGGGCCAACTGCGGCACCGGTGCGTCAGACATCCTGCGTACTGTGCTTGGATTTGCGGCTCAGGGAACGGAACGTCCGGTGATTTCCAAAGGCAACGCGGGTATCCCGAAATATGTCGATGGCCATATCCACTATGACGGCACGCCTGAATTGATGGGGCAGTACGCCGCGATGGCACGGGATGCGGGTGCCACGATCATCGGCGGGTGCTGTGGCACCATGCCAGATCACCTGCGCAAAATGCGTGAGGCACTGGATACAACCAGCCGCGGGACACGTCCGACGCTGGATCAGATCACGGATGCTTTGGGCCCGTTCTCTTCAGCTTCGGACGGTACCGGAGACGATGCGGCAGTGCCCGAACGGCGCAATCGCCGCCGGCGTCGCGCTTAAACTGTTCAACGCCCCTCGAATTTCGGGGGGCGTTTTTCCATGAAGGCTACTACCCCTTCGGCAAAGTCGCGCGAACGGCCACAGTAGCCCTGCAAATGCGCCTCCATCTCCAGTTGCTGCGGCAGAGTGTTGTCGTAAGTTCCGCGGATTGCCTGTTTGATCGCGCCAAACGCGGTGGTCGGTCCGTTTGCCAGATAGGCAGCTCGCTTGCGCCAATGCGCGTCGAAATCGTCGTCAGCCACCGCTTCCCAGATCATGCCCCATTCGTCCGCTTGTCTGGCACTGACTTTGTCGGCAAACAGTGCCGCCCCCATGGCTTTGGCGAACCCCATCTGTCGTGGCAGGAACCATGTGCCGCCCGCATCTGGCATCAAGCCGATACGGGAAAACGCCTGCAGGAAATACGCGCTTTCAGTCGCAATCACCACATCTGCGCTGAGCGCAATGTTCGCCCCGGCCCCGGCTGCTGGTCCATTGACGGCTGCGATGGTTGGGACCGGACAGTTGTAGATGGATTCCAGCATGGGATCATATTCGTCGCGCAGTGTGCGTTCCAGATCAATCCGGCCAGTGCTGGAAGAATCGCCCAGATCCTGACCTGAGCAGAAGGCGCCCCCTGCCCCTGTCAGCACGATTGCCCGCGCATGCCGGGCCGCATGTGTCATCGCATGGGTGACCTCGGCCCGCATCTGTGCGGTCAGCGCGTTCATCTTGTCGGGCCGGTTCAGGGTTACCACTGCCAGATTGTCAGTGATATCCAGCAGTATAGCCTCATAGTCCATGTAGTGCTCTCCCCATGCTCACGGCATTAGGGAACCCTGACTCAATTCAAGACGAAGGGAAAGAAATACGGTGGGTCAGTCGTCAAGAATCTGGCGCAGGCGTTCTTTCTCAGCTTCGCTGAGGCCGTCCTTGACTTCCGTGCCCACCGCCTGAGATCGGTTGCGTAAAAAACTCCAGCCTATCACGGCGGCGATCAACAACATGATCGGACCGGCCAGCCATAGCATCAGGTTCGCCCCCGTAACCGTAGGCTTTAACAGAACGTATTCACCGTAACGATCCACGATAAAATCGACCGCTTCCTCATCGGTATCGCCCGCGACCAGCCGTTCGCGCAGCAGCAGGCGCAGGTCGCGAGCAAGTTCGGCATTGCTTTCGTCGATGCTTTCATTGCGGCAGACAAGGCAGCGCAGGCCGGTGCTCAGGTCACGCGCGCGTTGCTCCAGGACCGGATCCTCCAGTACCTCGTCTGGCTGCACCGCAAACAAGGGCGATGCGATCAGGGCGAAAATCAGGATCAGACGCTTCATTCCGCCGGTACTCCGCCCGAGGGTGCTTTGCGCGCACCCGCTGCCACCCGGAACCTGCGGTCAGTTAAGCTCAGAAGCCCGCCCAATGCCATCAGGATACATCCGCCCCAGATCCAGTTGGCCAGAGGTTTGATGTAAGTCCGCATGACCCAACCACCATCGGCTTGCTGGTCCCCTATCACGACATACAGGTCGCCCCAAAAGCGATAGTCGATCGCCGCCTCGGTAGTAGGCATCCGGGCAACGGGGTAATTGCGTTTCTCGGGATGCAGCGTGCCCATAGACCGCCCGCTCTTTTCAACCTGAACATCAGCAGTGGTTGAAAAATAGTTCGGCCCTTGCACGTCGCGGACATTTTCAAGCGTCAGTGTGAACTGCCCAACTTCAAACGGCTGACCGGGCTGCGCAACGCGGATATCTTCAACCTCCCACGCGGTCAGACCGGCAATGGCAAAGATGGTCACGCCAAGACCGGTATGAGCCACCGCTTTACCCCAGTCTGCGCCCGGCAAGCGGACCAGACGTTGGATACTGCCTTTGCGACCGGTGCGGCTCCACAAATCAACGGCCGCACCTAAAGTGATCCAGGCCCCAAGAAACAGTCCGATCGGCCCAAGGGCGCTGCGTCCGGTCTGCATAACCCAGACCAACAGGGCCAACGCGACCGACAAGATGAACACATAGCGCAGGGAATAGGCCGTCTTGCCCAATTTGCCTCGCTTCCATGGCAACATGGACCCTATTGGCAACGCGATACCTAGGGCGACCATAAAGGGCGTGAAGGCCGCATTGAAGAATGGCGCGCCGACCGAGAGCTTACGGTCGAACGCCATCTCTGCCACCATCGGCCACATCGTTCCGAAGAATACCACGAAACAGCTGACCGCCAGCAGGATGTTATTTAGAATCAACGCGCTTTCGCGGCTAACCACGCTGAACACACCCTTTGCCTCCATCGCTTGCGCGCGGGCCGCGAACAGGGTCAGTGCGCCACCGATGAAGAGCACCAGAATGATCAGGATAAAGACGCCGCGTTCCGGGTCATTTGCAAAGGCATGCACAGAAGTCAGCAAGCCCGACCGCACGATGAATGTCCCGATCAGCGAGAAGCCGAATGCGATGATCGCCAAAAGGATGGTCCAGCTTTTCAACGCTTCGCGTTTTTCCACGACGATGGCGGAATGCAACAGCGCGGCGGCCAAAAGCCATGGCATGAACGAGGCGTTTTCCACCGGGTCCCAGAACCAGAAACCGCCCCAACCCAGCTCGTAATAGGCCCACCATGATCCCAGAGCGATGCCAATGGTCAGGAATATCCACGCGGCAAGGGTCCACGGACGCACCCAGCGGCCCCATGCGGCATCAACGCGCCCTTCGATCAGGGCGGCGACGGCAAAGCTGAAGGCCATGCTAAGCCCCACATAACCCAGATACAGGAACGGCGGATGGAAGGCCAAGCCGGGATCCTGCAACAACGGGTTCAGATCACGACCATCGAACGGGGCGACAATCAGCCGGTCAAACGGGTTCGATGTGAACAGGATGAACGCGAAAAAGGCGACCGCAATCATCGATTGAACCGATAGAACGCGCGCTTTCAATGTCGGTGGCAAGCCACCCCCAAAAAAAGCAGCCATCGCTCCGAACAATGACACGATAAGAACCCACAACAGCATCGAGCCCTCGTGGTTTCCCCATGTCCCGCTGATCTTGTACAGCATCGGCTTGGCCGAATGGCTGTTCTCGACGACCACACGCAGGGAAAAGTCCGAAGTCACGAACGCCCAGACCAAGGCTCCGAACGAGAAAGAAACCAGCAAGAACTGGACGATTGCGGCGGGTTCCGCGACCCCCATCCAGCCGACCCAGCGTTTGGCTGCGCCGATCAAGGGAACGATCGACTGCACGATTGCGACGAGGAAGGCGAGGATCAGGGCGAAATGGCCAAGTTCTGTAATCATGCCCCAGATATAATCCTGTTGCGTGACCAGCACCAATCACTTTCGCCCCCTTGCCGCGAACATAGTGTCGCGGGTCAGCCGGTCCTTTTGCGCCGCCATGTCTCTAACGCAAGGTTTTCGTCAGGTTTTATTACGGCTGCTGTTAGTGCCGCGTCGGGGCCGGATTTGGCCACGCCCACGCCGTCGCTACGCATCTCAGCCAGCGCCTTTAGGCTTTCAAGCACCTGCGGAGTGCGCATCATGGTGGCCGAAATTTCGCGTTGCAATTCTTGCACCTTGGCCTGATGCCGCGCGCCGAAATAGAAGGACACGATCACCCCCAGCAACCACCACAACGGCTCGGGTACCAGGGCGATCCCCTGCATACGCGCCGAAAACCAGATCGGATCGACCATCGCCGCCACAAAAAGACCAAGCGTTCCCAGTGCCATCGCGGGCCTGGGCAGGCGGTTAAGACCGTCGATAAACCGATCAAACGGAGCTTTTCCAGAGCCCTGAAATTCTGCCCCGAACTGACTGACAGCCTGCCGTCGAATCTGCAAACCCCTCTCGGCGCCGCTTTCTGCATTTTCCCGAAAGACCTCGGCGGTTTCTCGTATGATGTTGCGCTCGTTTCCAAACAGAAAAGCCAAAATACCCGAGATCAATCCCATCGTGAAACCCTCTTTTGAAACTCTGTGTCCGTCAGGTGATAGGAGGGTGAAACAAACTCTTCCGCCCGCCGGATCCAGCCTCCTTTACCGCCCGCCCTACTGCGCGCGAATTTCCGGGACGCGGGCCTTCGATCCGCAAGACGGAAGTAATAGTTGCGGCGTGCAACCCCATAGGCATCTGCAAAGGTAACCGGGTCAGACTTGGCCGCGCTTCGGCATGCCCGAGCTGTCTGTGGCCCAACAACCCCGTCCACCACCACGTCGAAACCCATTTCGCGCAACAATCGCTGCAGAATGCGGACTGCCTGCGCACCAGCATTGACATACATGTCGAACACCGAGGGTTGGACTATCTGAGGCAACAGTCTCAGGCGCGGAAGCTCAAAATAATGTCGGACGAAAATATCAATGGCCTGCGCTTTGCTGAGCCTTCGAACATCCGTCCGGTCCACCACTCCATCACCGGACAAATCCAGACCCAGACGCCGCATGGTATGAACGGTCACACCATAGTTTGTCGCGCCGCCCGGATCATCCCGGTCATCTACGAACCCACCCTCACGCCCCACGATCTCAATCGCAATTTGCCGAACCGTCTGCATCGGACCCTCCGCCTGTGATTGCGTAAAGGCTCGGGCAAATTAGTTAACCCGTGGCAATGAAAAAGGGCGCTGTGTGCCATGTGCACGCAACGCCCCTGTTTGAAGTTAGGTATCAGGCCCGGATCAGCCTCCGTCGACCTCTTTATAGACACCCTGTTCCTTCAGGGCATCGACGACCTCTTTCGGCATATAGGTTTCATCGTGTTTGGCAAGAATTTCAGTGGCTTCGAAAACGCCGTTTACGTAAGATCCGGTGCCGATCATCCCCTGATTCTCCGAGAACAGGTCCGGCAGAACTCCAGTGAATGCCACTGGAACGCTTTCGCCGCCATCGGTTACAACAAATCGCACTGTCTCTCCCTGCCCACGCACAATCGAGCCCTCTTCGACCAGTCCGCCAATCCGAAACACTTCGGTCGGCTTCGGGGGCTCGGCGATCACCTCGCTGGGCGAACGGAAGAAATTGATGCCATCCCGCATGGCATACCCAATCAACGCCGTCGACAGCGCCAATGCGACAGCGGCCAAAACAATGACCTGAATACGACGACGTTTCTTGAGCGTTTTCATACCGTCCTCACGGGAACAAGGGGGCCATCATCAGGCCCCGGGTTTCATCCTCACCTAACATCAGGTTGGCGTTCTGCAAGGCTTGCCCGCTGCTACCTTTTGTCAGGTTATCCAATGCTCCGATCACTATGGCCCGGCGTTCGATCCGGTCGGCGACCACGCCGATATGGCAGAAGTTCGATCCCCGCACATGGTGGGTCGAAGGCGCCTCACCAAAAGGCAGCATCTGGATAAAGGGTTCGTCTTCATAAGCCTTGGCCAATGTCTCGTACACGCTGGCCGGATCGCCCTTGACGTATGTTGTCGCCAGAATACCGCGGTTGGCCGGGATCAGATGTGGCGTAAACTGAACGTGCACTGTGCGCCCGGCGAGCGCCGAGAATTCCTGATCGAACTCACCCAAATGGCGGTGCGTGCCGCCAATCGCGTAGGCGTTGTATCCTTCGCTCAACTCTGCATGCAGCAAGTTTTCCTTAAGCGACCGCCCTGCCCCTGACACCGCACATTTCAGGTCCAAAACAATGTCATCCAGATCAATGACGCCGGTCGAAATCAGCGGGCGCAGCACGTACTGACCAGTCGCCGCATTGCAGCCGGTTCCGGCTACAAGGCGCGCATTGCGGATCTCATCCCGATAGAACTCAGTCAGGCCATAGACGGCCTCTTCCTGTTGCTCTAAGGCCGTATGAGGGTTCCCGTACCACTTTTCGTATTCGTCCGGATCACGCAGCCGGAAATCAGCGGACAGGTCCACGATTTTAAGTGTCTTGGGCAGGTCGCGAATGACCTCCTGGCTGGTTTTGTGCGGCAAGGCACAGAAACAAAGGTCGACTTTCGAGAAATCGATTTCGGAGATTTTGCACAGATCCGGCAAGTCCATGTGCCGCAGATGCGGAAAGACCTGCGCCATCGACAGACCGGCCTTTCGCTCGGCGGCCAGCGCGACGATGTCCATATTCGGGTGTTCGGCGATCAGCCGCACCAGTTCAGCGCCGGTATAACCAGATGCGCCCAGAATTGCGATTCTATGGGTCATGTGAGACCTCTTGTTTCAGTGTGACACGGGATACGATCGCCGGTGTGACGGTCGTTGAACTACGGGATCAAACAGGCTGCGTCCTTGACCTAAGTCAGGCGGCCTGAAAGGTGATTTGTCGTCGGAGGAATTGCGTCGCCCTGTCGCTGACAAACGCGGGCTTGCCGGTGGTCAGAAAGCCACCGTCGCCGTCACCCTGCATTCTCGGATGCCGTTGCAAGTAATCCGCTAGGCTTTCGGCGACCAAATCACCCTGACTGTACACCTGAACATCCGGCCCAAGAGCCCGCTGGAAGGTTTCGGCCATCAGCGGGTAATGGGTGCAACCCAGAATCGCCGCCTGCGGTTCGGGCATCTTGCGTTTCAGCGCATCCACATGCGACCGAACCAACGCTTCAGCGAGGATCATGTCACCGTCTTCGATGGCATCCACGACACCTCCACAGGCCTGCGCCTCGACATCGACACCGATGGCTCGAAACGCCAGTTCCCGCTGAAAGGCCCGACTGGACACTGTGGCAGGCGTCGCAAACAGGGCCACGTGCTTGACCGCAACCTCACGAGGCGGACTGTTATCGCCCCACTGCCGTTCCGTCAGCGCCTCAATAAGCGGAACAAACACGCCAAGCACGCGCTTGCCTTCGGGCACACCCTCTTCCTGCATCCGGCGCAATGCGGCCGCGCTGGCGGTATTGCAAGCCAGAATCACAAGATCACAACCACGGTTCCACAGATCGTTCACGGCTCTGCGTGTCAGGTCATAGATATTTTCAGCGTCCCGCACGCCATAGGGCGCGTGTGCGCTGTCCGCGAAATATAGAAAATCTACGTCGGGCAGACGTTTCTGCGCGGCGTTCAGGACGGTCAGACCGCCCAATCCGGAATCAAAGATGCCTACTGCCATTTGCCCCTTTAGGCGCGATGCCGTTCCTCAAATTCATAGCCGTAGTCATAAGACTTCAGCGGCTTTGGGGACAGCTCATACGTGGCTTTGCGCAAGAAATCCATCATCTTGCGTTTGTCGGTGGCTAACGGGTCCAAAACGTCGCGGGAAATCGGCTCACCGATGACCACTTTTACCGGCGTATCGACGCGCTTTTTGAACTCTTTGATCAGCAACCCCATGCGCAAAGTGTTGTGCAGATGGCTGGCAATCTGGAACAGGCGCGAGGTGTGACCGTCAAAGAAAACGGGCACTACGGTAGCCTCGGATTTGGCCACCATCCTTGCAGTAAACCCACGCCACCCCGGATCCATCGGATGTGAGAACGGCTTTACGCCCGTGCTCACCGTGCCACCCGGAAATATCCCAATGGCACCGCCATCACCCAGATAGTTCAGCGCGGTTTTCCGGGTTTCAATATTCTGCTTCATCGCCTCTTTCGTTTCTTCAAACGATATAGGCAAGACAATGTTGTCCAAGTCTTCGGCCTTGCGAAACACGTGGTTCGCCAGAATGCGAAAATCTCCGCGCGTTTCGGACAAGATATGCCCCATCATCATCCCGTCCAGAATACCATATGGATGGTTGGCAATCAGGATCAGTGGCCCGGTTTTGGGAATGTTGGACAAAGACCCGCTGACCACGTCCAGCGTAAGCCCGTACCTCTCAACCATGACCGACCAGAAATCACGCCCGTCGGCCACTTCTTTTTCATACCCGTCTGCACGCTTAATCAGGCGCATGCGACCCGTTGTGTTCTCCATCAACTTAATAACCATACGCCCGCCTTTGGTTTCGGCGGAATAGGCATAAGAGATGTCACGAGCAACGTGGCGGCGCGAGGGCATTTCGAACTCCGATACTTAGCACCTGCTAGATAGTACCAAGTAACATTTTTGCCTAGCTATCGTGACAGGCTTGTGACGGATTATTCGGCCGCCGCTTGCATTTCTGGACCGCCATTTCGAATGGTCGCCAACAGTTCTTCGCGCCTTTTTGCGGCCTTAGCCTCGTTTTCAAGTAGAACCGGGCCAAAACCCTTGATCTCTAGTGGCAACTTGGCCAAAGCAACAACCGCATCCTTGGTTTGTGGTGTAACCAAGGGCGTTATCTCTTTGAGATCATGTTCATATTGCCGGATCAAGGCGCGCTCCATCCGTCTCTCGGTGCTGTAGCCAAAGATATCCCATGGAGTACCACGCAGGCCTTTCAACCTGGAAAGCAACTTCAACGGACCCAACATCCACTCTCCGAATGCCCGCTTGCGTGGCCGGCCTTCTGCATCCTTCCCACCCAATATCGGTGGCGCAAGGTGCAGGGTCATCTTGAAGTCGCCGTCAAACTCGGCCTCTGCCTGTTCGCGACTGCGAAGCAACAGACGCGCAACTTCGTATTCATCCTTGTAAGACAATAGCTTATGATACCCTCTTGCGACGGCCTCTTTGACGGTTTCATCCTCGAAGCTATCGACAAGCTTACGATAACGCTTTGCCAGACGGGCGCCTTGGTAGTCGGTCAGGTGCTGCGCACGGAATTCAATCAGCTGTTCCAGAGTTTTTGGCAGCTCGGTCACCTGAGGGTTCAAAATCGCGGTGACATCTTCCGGATGCAGAACTGCCCAACGGCCAATATCAAAGGCGCGTTTGTTGCGCTCAACCGCGGTCCCGTTCAACTCGATCGCCTGTAACATCGCTTCATGGCTGATCGGTAACAAACCACGCTGCCAGGCCGCTCCCAAGACCATCATGTTGGAGTAAATCGAGTCGCCCATCACCGCGCGTGCCAGATCGGTGGCGTCGAACAGCGACAGACCCTCTTTCAACCGCGCCTGCAGCGCAAGCTCTAGTCGATCGCCGGGGATTTGGAAGTTGGTGTCGCGGGTAAAGTCGCCCGTGACGGTTTCATGGCTGTTTACCACGGCACCAGTTTGTCCGGTGCGAGTCAGTCCAAGCGTTTTGGCCCCAGCGGACACAACAAGGTCGCCCCCAATCAGCGCATGTGCCTCGCCCGTGGCCACACGAATGGCACTGATGTCCTCGGGCCGGTTGGCCAGACGGCAATGTATGTGCACCGCGCCGCCTTTTTGGGCCAGACCCGCCATCTCCATCATCCCGGCGCCCTTGCCGTCGATCTGAGCTGCTTGCGCCATCACAGCGCCCAGAGTGACCACGCCAGTCCCGCCAATGCCAGTAATGACAACGTTATGTGTACCGTTGATCGTCGGCAGAACGGGCATCGGCAAGTCCGGCAAATCGATCTCGGTCGTGGCCTCTTTGCGGATCTTGGCCCCTTCCAATGTCACGAAAGACGGGCAAAACCCTTTCAGGCAAGAGAAATCCTTGTTGCAGCTGGACTGGTCGATAGCGCGCTTGCGCCCCAACTCGGTCTCTTTCGGAACGATCGAGACGCAGTTCGACTGAACCCCGCAATCGCCGCACCCCTCACAGATGTCCGAGTTGATGAACACGCGCTTGTCTGGATCCGGGAACGTACCCCGCTTGCGACGGCGACGCTTTTCTGCCGCGCAGGTCTGAACGTAGACGATGACCGAAACGCCTTCGATCTCGCGGAATTTCTTCTGCACGTTCATCAGCTCGGCGCGTTCAAAGGTTTCCACGCCAGACGGCATTGCCTTGAAGTTCACGTCTTCTTTTTCATCGTAAACCACGGCCACATGCTGAACGCCCATGGCCTTGACCTCGGCCACGATCCGCTCTGCGCTCAGATCACCTTCGTTATCCTGCCCGCCCGTCATGGCGACGGCATCATTGAACAGGATTTTGAAGGTGATGTTGGTTCCTGCCGACAGCGCCGCTCGGATCGATTGAACGCCCGAGTGGTTGTATGTCCCGTCACCTAGGTTCTGAAACACGTGATCGGTCGTCGAGAACGGCGCTTCGCCGATCCAGTTCGCACCCTCTCCGCCCATCTGGGTGAACCCGGTGGTTTCCCGATCCATCCACTGCACCATGTAGTGACAGCCGATCCCCGCATAGGCCCGGCTGCCGTCGGGCAGTTTGGTCGAACTGTTATGTGGGCAGCCCGAGCAGAAATACGGCAAACGCGTTGCAATCTCTTCTGCATTATCCGCCCGGCGCGCCTCGGATAGCTTGGCCATTCCAGCGCGCACCCCGTCAGTATCGCGCCCTTCCTCAATCAGGATATCGCCCAGTTTTTCGGCGATCATGATCGGATCCAGCGCGCCGCGTGTCGGGAACAGTTCTTCACGATGCAAGGTACCGGCCCCGCCCTTGTACCAGCCGTAGACGCGACGCCCGCGGCGGTCGTCAAAGATGGCCTCTTTGACCTGAACCTCGATCAGCTTTCGTTTTTCTTCAACGATTACAATCAGGTCCAATCCTTCGGCCCAGTCATGGAAACCCGCCATATCCAGCGGGAATGTCTGACCAATCTTGTAAGTCGTAATGCCCAGGCGCTCGGCCTCGGCCTCATCAATATTCAGCAATGACATGGCGTGCGTCAGGTCCAGCCAATTCTTGCCGGCCGCTACAAACCCGATTTTCGCGCCCGGTTTGCCCCAGACGCGCTTGTCCATCTTGTTGGCATGCGAGAACGTCTCGGCCGCGAAACGCTTATAGTCAATGACCCGCCCTTCCTGTAGGTGCGGTGTATCACCCAACCGAATGTTCAAACCGCCTTCGGGCATGTCGAATTCGGGAACCACCACGTTCATGCGATCCGGGCTGCCATCCACGACCGAGGTAACCTCGATCGTGTCTTTCATCGTCTTCAGGCCGACCCAGACGCCTGCAAACCGGCTGAGTGCGAACCCGTAGATGCCATAGTCCAAGATTTCCTGCACACCAGCGGGACTGACCACAGGCATATACATGTCGACCAACGACCACTCGGATTGATGCAACACGGTCGAGCTTTCGCCGGTATGGTCGTCACCCATGGCCATCAGAACGCCGCCATGTTTGGCGGTTCCGGCCATGTTCGCGTGACGCATCACGTCGCCGGAACGGTCCACGCCCGGCCCCTTGCCGTACCAAAGTCCAAAGACGCCGTCGAACTTGCCGTCGCCGCGCAGGCCGGCCTGCTGACTGCCCCACAATGCCGTGGCCGCCAGATCTTCGTTCAGCCCGAACTGAAAGGTCACATCGCTTTCAGCCAGATGTTTCTGGGCTCGCATCATCTGTTGATCTACAGCCCCAAGGGGCGAGCCGCGGTATCCGGTCACAAGACCTGCGGTATTCAGACCCGCCTCATTGTCCCGTGCCTTCTGCATCAACATAAGACGCACCAGCGCCTGTGTGCCGTTCAAAAGAACGGGGTTTTTCTCAAGATCGAACCGGTCGTTTAGCGATATTTGTGGCTGACTCATCGGACGCCTCCCCTCGTCAGATCAGTGTGCTTCATTCATACGCATTTTAGGTCAAAAAAGCTGACCTGTATAGGACCTACCAGTCTGTTATTGTAACGTTTCAACAGTTTGAATGTAGAACTTGTTACCTATTTCATATAGGGCTTCGGAAGGATAACGAAAGTTGCGGCGATGGATTGGGACAAGTTAAGGATATTTCACGCGGTTGCGGATGCGGGCAGCCTGACTCATGCGGGGGACAAGCTGAATCTGTCCCAATCCGCGGTCAGCCGGCAGATCCGCGCGCTTGAAGAATCGCTTGATTCGACACTTTTTCACCGCCACGCCCGGGGACTGATTCTAACCGAACAGGGTGAGCTGCTGTTCGACGCGACATCGGCCATGTCGAAACGCCTGGATGCTGCCGCTGCCCGCATTCGCGACAGCGAAGAAGAAGTGTTCGGAGTTCTGCGCGTCACCACCACGTTTGGCTTTGGCACACTCTGGCTAGCACCACGCCTTCCGAAACTATACGAGCAATACCCCGATCTAAATATCGACCTGATGCTGGAAGAGCGTGTTCTCGACCTGCCGATGCGCGAGGCCGATGTCGCCATCCGCATGAAAGAACCCAGCCAAGCCGATCTGGTTCGAAAACGCCTGATGACCGTGCAAATGCAGCTTTATGCTACGCCGGAATACCTGGAAGAACGCGGCAGCCCAGAAAGTCCCGAAGACATCTCGAAACACAGGTTGATCTGCCAGACACCCTCGGCCCCGCAGGTCGGCGCAAGCGCAATGATGGTCCGGCACCTGATGACCTATAATCCGACCTCGCTGTTGACGGTGAACAACTATTTTGGTGTTTTGCAGGGTGTATTGCACAACCTCGGCATCGGTGTGTTGCCGGATTACGTGACCCATGACTTTCCGCATCTGCAGTCGATCCTGTCGGATATCGAAACCGCCGATGTCCCGGTTTATCTCGCCTACCCCGAGGAACTGCGCCATTCCAAACGCGTCGCGGCATTCCGCGACTTTGTTCAGGATGAGATCATTGCGCAGCGCAAGCAGTTGAAGCAGATGGGAAAACTGTAGCTATGCACCAGTGGCATAGCGGCAATGACCTACGATCAGTCTATAAAACCTTGATAGTACACAATCCGCCCCCTAAATGAGCAATCGAAGGCGATGATGCTGTAACGCTCATCATCTTCACCTCCCTGTTGGACTACGGCCGAGCTTAGTGCTCGGCCTTTTTTTTGCCCGCAACACTAAATTCATATCTGAAATGGGTGAAACATCTGGGAAAATCCTGCACTTAAGCCTATGATCACGAAAAAATCATTAAGACTTATGGTCGAGGACAGATTCGATGTTTCACTTCACTCGCCTGTTAATGGCGTTCCTCTCTATTGCGCTATTATCTGGGCCAGCACTTGCCCAGGTCACTAGTACCTCTAGTGCACCGGCTACCGTCACAATTCCCGAGGATCTGACGCCCGAACAAGTCGATGACATGGTCGCACGTATGTCCGACGACCAGGTCCGCGCGATCTTGCTGGAGCGTCTGGACGCAGTTGCGGAAAAAAACGCCGCCGAAGCGGAAGAGCGCGAAGACCCAATTACGGAAATCAATGAGATCTGGGCCGAAATGGTGGCGTCGTGGACACAGGTTATCGTCACGGTCCCGAACATCTTCAGTGCGCAAGCCGACGCTTTCAAAAACTTTTCGGCAACCTTTGGTACAACCGGTGCGTTTACCCTGTTGGGCCTGATCCTCAGCGTACTTGTCGTCGGCTTCCTCGCGGAAAAGCTGTTCGAATTCCTTACTCGGCGGTGGCACGAACATGCTGAAGTTGGGGATGAAAATGACCTTTGGGGCGCCGTCAGGTATCTGTTTCGCCGTTTTTGCCGCGAGATCGCAGGATTGGTCGTGTTCTATGTCGTCATCCGCGCGGTCGGGCGTGGCCTTCTGACTCCGGAACAAATCACCTACGCGGCACCCTTCGTTTTTTATCTGATCTGGATTCCGCGCTTGGGCGCAGCGGCCTCGCGGTTCGTACTTGCACCAAGCAAACCTCACTATCGGCTGGTGAATATCGATGATCACTGGGCGAAATACCTACACCGCAACCTGATCGGTCTGCTTATTTTGGTCGGTTTCACGCTGTTCCTGCTTCATTTCAACAGGCTGAACGGCATTACCAGCGGCGAAACACGCATTGGTTTCTGGCTGAACGCAGCGATCCATATCTATATCGGCGTCATCGCCTGGACCGCGCGCGAAGGCCTGTCTCAGATGATGTTGGGTACCGACCCTGATCATTCCAAATTTGATGAGGAAGTCGCCCACTACTACCCCTACTTCGCAATCGGCGTGTCGGCGGTAATCTGGCTGCTGGTCGAGTTTATCGTGGCGCAACGCAATCCTTCGTCCTTGGCGCTGCTGGTCAAGGGGGCGCATTTCACCACCATGGCATGGCTGCTGATCGCACCTGCGTTGGATACGCTGATACGTGGGCTGGTTCGCCATCTGCAACCGCCGATGCTCGGCGAAGGACCGGTGGCCGAGCGCGCATACAAGTCCACTAAACGCAGCTATATCCGGATTGGTCGGGTTTTGGCCGGCATTCTTGTCATCCTGATGATTGCCCGGGCATGGGATCTCGACCTCAGTGAAATCGCGGGTGGTGGGGATGAATCCGGTAGCAAGGTCATCCAGTTCTTCATCATCATTGCTGTTGGCTACATCCTGAACGAGGTCGTTTCGCTTTGGATCAACCGTCGGCTTGCGAAAGAGCAAACTGCGGTTGAACAAAGTGCCGATCAAGAAGCGGGCGAAGGCGGCGGTTCCGGTGGATCACGTCTGGCGACGGTTCTGCCCCTGCTACGTGTGACCGCTCAGGTCGCGATTGCGGTGATCTTTGTCCTGCTCGCGCTTGGCGCGCTGGGTCTGGATATCACGCCGCTGCTTGCTGGTGCCGGTATTCTTGGCCTGGCCATCGGCTTTGGTGCGCAAAAGCTTGTTTCGGACATTGTCGGCGGAATCTTCTTCCTGATCGACGATGCGTTCCGGGTTGGTGAATATGTTGATATCGGCGGCACCATGGGAACGGTCGAAAAGATCTCGATCCGCTCGATGCAATTGCGCCACCACCGCGGTCTGGTTCACACCATCCCCTATGGTGAGATTCAGAAGATCACCAACTTCAGCCGCGACTGGGTCATCATGAAGCTGAAATTCACCGTGCCCTTCGATACCGATCCGAACAAGGTGAAGAAAATCTTCAAGAAGATCGGTGCCGAGATGATGGAGGATGAAGTTCACAAGGACGGATTCCTGCAGCCCTTCAAATCTCAGGGCGTGTTCGACTTTGACGATGTCGGCATGATCATCCGCGGCAAGTTCATGGCCAAACCGGGTAAGCAGTTCACCCTGCGCAAGGAGATCTTCAACCGGGTCAAGGCCGCCTTTAAGGAAAATGGCATCGACTTTGCCCGTCGCGAAGTTCGTGTCGCCATCCCGGGACTGGATGAAGCTGAAAACCTGACCGAAGAACAAAAAGCAGCAGTTGGCGCTGCGGCTGCAGATGCGTCCAAGGCGCAAAACCCGGCCTAGCGGCATCGGTTCAGCCGCTGATTGGACAGTGACTGACACCCTCATTTTCAAAACAACAGACGGAACCGGCCCAATCGCCGGTTCCGTTTTTTACTTTCACAATTGGCCTGCGCTGACTTGACCCTTTCCACAGACGGCACCTTGCCCTAAAAGGCCCGCAATCCCGGCCAACCTGGACAAGGACAAACGATGCAAGAGCCCGCCATCACCCCGGATCTGATTGCCGCACACGGGCTGAAGCCCGACGAATACGATATGATCCTCGAAATCATCGGGCGCGAGCCGACTTTTACCGAACTCGGCATCTTTTCGGCCATGTGGAACGAACATTGTTCCTACAAATCGTCCAAGAAATGGCTGCGCACCTTGCCCACCTCCGGGCCTCAGGTGATCTGCGGACCGGGCGAAAACGCAGGTGTGGTCGATATTGGCGACGGGCAGGCAGTAGTTTTCAAAATGGAAAGCCACAACCACCCTTCATACATCGAACCCTATCAGGGCGCGGCCACGGGTGTTGGCGGCATCTTGCGTGATGTCTTCACCATGGGCGCGCGCCCTATCGCATCCATGAACGCGCTATCCTTTGGTGAGCCGGGCCACCACAAAACCCGCCAACTGGTCAATGGTGTGGTCGAAGGCATCGGCGGCTACGGCAACTGTTTCGGAGTACCATGTGTTGGCGGTGAAGTTCGTTTCCACCCAGCCTATAACGGCAACTGTCTTGTAAACGCCTTTGCCGCCGGATTGGCCGACAGCGACAAGATTTTCTACTCGGCAGCCTCCGGTGTGGGAATGCCGGTCGTCTATCTGGGCGCCAAGACCGGTCGTGACGGTGTTGGTGGCGCGACTATGGCCTCGGCCGAATTCGACGACACCATCGAGGAAAAACGTCCCACTGTTCAGGTTGGAGACCCGTTCACCGAAAAGCGCCTGATGGAAGCCACGCTTGAGCTGATGCAGACTGGTGCCGTGATTTCGATCCAGGATATGGGTGCCGCAGGTCTGACCTGTTCTGCTGTTGAAATGGGCGACAAAGGCGGTCTGGGCGTACGTCTGGACCTCGAGAACGTGCCCCAACGCGAAGAAAATATGACCGCTTATGAGATGATGCTGTCTGAATCTCAGGAACGCATGCTGATGGTCCTCAAGCCCGAGCTTGAAGCCGAAGCCCGCGCCGTGTTCGAAAAATGGGACCTGGACTTCGCCATCGTCGGCGAAACCATCGCCGAAGACCGCTTCCTGATCCTTCACAACGGCGAAGTCAAAGCCGATCTGGTCCTGTCCAAGCTGTCCTCGACGGCGCCGGAATACGACCGCCCGTGGGAGGCTACGCCGGAAGCCGAAGAACTGACTGAAGTCCCGCAAATCGACCCGATCGACGGTCTGCGCGCCTTGCTCGCTTCTCCAAACTATGCAGGCAAGCAGTGGGTTTATGAGCAGTACGACACCATGGTCATGGCCGACACCGCCCGAACCCCAGGTCTGGGCGCAGGCATGGTCCGCGTGCACGGCACTGACAAGGCACTTGCCTTCACCAGCGACGTAACCCCACGCTATGTCCGCGCCAACCCTGTTGAGGGCGGCAAGCAGGCTGTGGCCGAGGCCTACCGCAACCTGACCGCCGTTGGAGCCAACCCATTGGCGACCACCGATAACCTGAACTTCGGCAACCCCGAAAAGCCCGAGATCATGGGCCAGTTCGTCGGCGCGATCCAGGGCATCGGCGAAGCCGTAGCCGCGCTGGATATGCCGATCGTGTCGGGCAACGTCTCACTGTACAACGAAACCGATGGCCAGGCGATCCTGCCGACCCCGACCATTGGCGCAGTAGGTTTGCTGAACCACACGGACGAGATCATCGGCAACGAGGTTCGCGAGGGCCATGTCGCGCTAGTCATCGGCGAGACAAACGGCCATCTTGGCCAATCCGCCCTGCTGGCCGAAGTGTTCAACCGCGAAGACGGCGACGCGCCGCATGTTGATCTGGATGCCGAAAAACGCAACGGCGAGTTCATCCGGGCCAACCGCGAGATGATCAAGGCCTGCACCGATCTAGGTGACGGTGGCCTGGCGCTGGCAGCCTTTGAGCTGGCGGAATCCGCAGGCGTCGGCGTTCACCTCGATGAAGCCTCGACCGAGTTCCTGTTCGGCGAGGATCAGGCCCGTTATCTGGTCGCGTGCAACTTTGATCAGGCCGAGGCGCTGATGATCGCTGCTGGTCAGGCAGGCGTTCCTCTGGTGTCCGTAGGTCGGTTCACTGGCGATAGCATTCGGGTTGGCAACTCTGAGGCCGCGTTAGAGGATCTGGCTACCACGTTCCGCACCAGCTTTGCTGAGGCCGTCGCATAACACCGAAGCAATCTTTGCAAAATGAAACCTGCGCCTGCCCCGGCGCAGGTTTTGTCGTTTCAGGTTCCCTATCCTCCTCTTGCACGCCCCGTCCGGGCGCTCTACATCTTGAGAAAGACCTTCAGGAGAAACCTACATGCCGATGAGCGCCCACGAAATCGAAGCCCTACTGCGTGAAACCTTTCCGGATGCGGAAATTCAGGTTGGCGGCAGCGATGGCGTGCATATGTCCGCAATGGTCGTGGACGAAAGCTTTCGCGGGAAAAACCGGGTGCAACAACAGCGCGCAGTCTATGCCGCCCTGAAGGGCAAGATGGACGGCTCGGACGGAGAGCTGCACGCTCTGGCGCTCACGACGAAAGTGCCTGAATGACGTTTACTGCTTGGGTATATACTGTTTCCGGGGTGTTTACGTTCATCGGAATTGTACTCATCATCAAATCGACGTTTGGCAAAACGCGCTATTCAACCAAACGTGGAACAACACCCAATCAGAACGCTACACTGGTTGCGTCAAGCTTTAACGGACTAAATGGGGATCAAGGACAAGCTGGGCTAATACCTAGAGACCCTCATGAATACGCCAAAGCCATGGCTCCAAAAAAATGACCGGCTGGCTCTTCTGGATAGGCGCACTCGCGACATTGATAGTTGCCGCGGCGCTTATCGAAGCCTATGTGAAGCGCAACAGAAAGCGTAAGCTGGCCGACATGCGCCCCGATCCGGACAAGATCAGCAAAGTCGGCGGCATTGAAAGATACGGGCTGGATCCGCTGGCTCTGGCACAGGCCGAGCATCGGCGACTTGAGGAAGAAGGATGGGGTCCCGACCCGTCACAAGATGAAACGACCGCCCCCGACGCGGGTGAAAAGGACAAGCAAGATGACCGACGTTAAGACTCAGATCGACGAAACCGTCAAAGCCAACGATGTGGTGCTCTACATGAAAGGCACCAAAGAGATGCCCCAATGTGGGTTCTCGTCCCGCGTGGCCGGCGTGCTGAACTACATGGGCGTTGAATATGCCGATGTTAATGTTCTGGCCGACGAAGACGTTCGTCAGGGCATCAAGGATTATTCTGACTGGCCAACAGTTCCACAGCTGTATGTCAAAGGTGAATTCGTCGGTGGCTGCGACATCATCACCGAGATGACCCTGTCGGGCGAATTGGACACTTTGTTTGACGAAAACGGTGTCGAATTCAACAAGGAAGCTGCTGACAAAATTCGCGAAGCAAACGCCTGATCAGCGACTGTTGCAATTCTCCAAAACAACCTGCTCACTGGCGGCCCCTCCGGTCGCCAGAAAGCTGACTGTCGCATCCCACCCTTTTGATCGCAGGATATACGACCCGGTCTCTCCTACGGTTTCATAGCGAATACCCGATCCGCTGGGCACTTGCTGCAGGGCAACCAATTGGTTGTCCACCATCATCGCCGCCGCACCAGACCCATCAGCCGCATTGAAATACGCAACCTGCAATTCAACGCCATTCTGGCAGGTGAAGGTAACCGGTAGGATATCTATTTCCGCCCAGGCCAAGCCCCCCGGTAGACCAATCAGACCGGTCAACGCTACCGTTTTCAACACATTCATTTTGCCGTTTTCTCCTCAACCACCGAGGCCAGGGCTTCGGCGCGTGCGGCCAGTTCGGCCAGTGTGTCCGTGACCGAAGGCGGGACGACGGCCACTTCAATTCTTTCAGGCTCGGGCTCAGGTCGGTTGCGCAGGCTTTGCAATTCGGCTTCAACTTCGGCCAACCTGGACTCTGCCCGTTTGAGCTTGTCATCTGTAGCGGCGGTCTTGTCGGCCAGCATCAGCCCGGCCATCAACAGCATGCGTGCTTCGGGCATCCGACCGATCTGATCAGACAAAACCTGCGCTTCGTCATCCAGCATTTTCGCCGCAGATTGCAGAAATGGCTCTTCACCGTCCTGGCAGGAAACGTCAAAACCACGGCCACCGATATGAATGGTCAATTCGGGCATTACTCTACCTCCCCCTCAGCCAGCTTTGCCTGCGACAGCAACGGTTCCAGCCGGGCCAGTACCGCCTGAGCTTCGGCAGCGTCCGTCGCCTGCGCAGCCTTCGTCGCCTCAAGCTCGGCCACAGTCGCGCGGTTCAACAGCTCGGCATCGGCCAGACCGTCCTTGCTGGCCGCCCGCAACTCATCAACCGAGTTGCGCAGTTGTTCGTTCGCCTTGCGCATACGTTGAAGATCATCATCCAAACGCGACATGGCCGCGCCGTGGCTGGCACGTTCCGCACGCAGCATCTCAAGCTCTGCGCTTAACTCCGCAACACGCTCGCTGTCGGCCAATTCGGACCGCAACTTTCTATTCTCATCTTCAAGCGACTGCGTTTTGCTCACAACCGATTTAAGTTCATCGTTTTCTGTCTTGAGAACAACCAGTTCGTCCTGGTTTTCCAATGCAGCCTTAGCCTCTGCCAACTCGGCCCTGGCCGCTTCGACCGCCGCCAATTTGGCGGTGGCCTCTGACAGCTGCTGACGCAACGCGCCGTTTTCAGGATCTTCGGCTGGCGTTGCTTTCAGCGCATCCATGTCGGCGCGCATCGCGTCGACTTCTTTCTCGTGCCGTTCCTTGAGGGATTTCAGCCGCTCTTCCAGCTGCGCATTGGCGACGCGCTCGTCTTCCAATGCCGTGTGTAGAGCGGTGTCGTCACCGCCACTTGCAGGCACCGCGTCACGCAGGGCGTCGACCCCGGTTCCGATCCTCTCCATCGCGGCAACGATACGGCGCTGTAATTCTTCGATCTGGCTCATGCCCCCGCCACCTCTTTACCAAGGTTCACTTTTTCGCGGCCCATCCGAATCAATACAGGCCGGGTATTGGCCTAGTCTAACCGAATGAAACGGAAAATACCCACTGTTTGCTTTCAATCACTTGGACAGCATTCTTGAACCACGAATGCGACGCCACCCTCGGTTCCACTTGCACTTTGGGGGGTGGATGGTATTGAGCGCCCCATCTGCCTGTAATCCAAAGGAACAACGCCCGTGGACCTGACTGCGCTGCGCAATGCCAATCCTGAACACTGGAACAAGGCTGCGGCTATCCGCACCCTGACCCTTGACGCCGTCGCTGCCGCCAATTCCGGCCATTCCGGTATGCCGATGGGCATGGCCGACGTTGCGACCGTGCTGTTTGAAAAGCATCTGAAATTCGACGCCTCGGCCCCGAACTGGCCCGATCGTGATCGGTTCATCCTGTCTGCAGGTCACGGTTCGATGCTGGTCTATTCTCTGCTGTATCTCACCGGTCATGCGGACGTGACGCTGGACGAGATCAAGAACTTCCGCCAGCTGGGTGCGAAAACTGCAGGCCACCCGGAAAACTTCCTGGTGGACGGGATTGAAACCACGACCGGACCACTGGGTCAGGGCATTTCCAACGCAGTTGGTTTCGCCATGGCCGAAGAAATTCAGCGCGCCCATTACGGTAAAAAGGTTGTCGACCACTATACTTACGTCATCGCGGGTGACGGCTGCCTGATGGAAGGCGTCAGCCAGGAAGCCATCACTCTGGCTGGCCGTCATGAGCTCAGCAAACTGATTGTTTTCTGGGACAACAACAACATCACCATCGACGGCACCGTGGATATTGCCGATCGCACCGATCAAGTGCGCCGTTTCAAGGCTTCGGGCTGGAACGTGATTGAAATCGATGGTCATGATCCGATCGCGATTGATGCGGCCATTGTGCAAGCCAAATCATCGAACAAACCATCCATGATCGCCTGCGAAAGCCATATCGCGCTGGGTCACGCCGCACAGGACACTTCCAAAGGTCACGGCGCATTGACCGATCAGGATCAGCTGAAAGCCGCCAAAGACGGCTATGGCTGGCCCCATGACGCCTTTGTGGTCCCTGCTGACGTCAAATCGGCTTGGGAGGCCATCGGGGCCCGTGGCGCGGCTGAACGCGCCGAATGGGAGGAGCGTTTCGCGCAGATTTCCGAACGCAAACAGGCCGAATTCAACCGCGCCTATGCGTTTGAAGCGCCCAAAAAACTGGCCGGTGCCATCCGTGCGTTCAAAAAGCAGATGTCGGAAGATCAGCCGAAACTCGCCACCCGCGCGTCTTCGGAAAAGGTTCTGAACGTAGTGAACCCGATCATGCCCGAGACCGTTGGCGGTTCCGCCGACCTGACCGGGTCGAACAACACCAAATCTGCGGATATGGGCGTGTTCCTGCCGGAAAACCGCAAGGGTCGCTATATCCACTACGGAATCCGCGAACACGGCATGGCCGCCGCGATGAACGGTATGGCGCTGCATGGCGGTATCCGCCCCTATGGCGGCACGTTCATGGCGTTCACCGACTATGCCCGCCCCTCGATGCGTTTGGCCGCCTTGATGAAGGTGCCGACGGTCTTCGTGATGACCCATGACTCGATCGGTCTGGGCGAAGACGGCCCGACCCACCAGCCTGTTGAACATCTGGCCATCTCGCGCGCGACGCCGAACACTTATGTGTTCCGTCCCGCCGATGTGGTTGAGACGGCTGAGGCCTGGGAGTTGGCGCTGACGTTCAAGGACAGCCCTTCGGTTCTGTCGCTGACCCGTCAGGGCGTGCCGACGGTGCGTAAAGAACACAAGACCAAGAACCTGACCGCACAGGGCGCGTATGTTCTGGCCGACGCGGACAGCAAACGTCAGGCCATCCTGATCGCCACCGGGTCCGAAGTATCGCTGGCGATGGAAGCCAAAGCGATGCTTGAGGCTGAAGGCATTGGCACCCGCGTCGTCTCAATGCCCTCGATGGAGCTGTTCGCCGAGCAGGATGAAGCCTATCGAAAGCGCGTCCTGCCAGGTGGACCCGTCCGCGTTGGTATTGAGGCCGCCGTTCGCGCCGGTGGCTGGGATCGCTGGTTGCTGGGTGAACGTGGTCGCGAAGCCAAAGCCGGTTTCATCGGCATGTCCAGCTTCGGTGCGTCGGCCCCAGCCGGTGAACTGTACAAGCAGTTCGGCATCACCGCCGAGGCGACAGTGGCCAAGGTCAAGGAACTGCTGGGTCAATAAACGCTCGGCTCATCAGCCAGATACAAAAAGGGCGGCTTTGGCCGCCCTTTCCTATTTTGGCTGCTTTAGCTCGGCCTTCAACGCCGTATAGGCCCGTTTCGCATAATCCAACCGCAACTCATACCGTTCTGCTGGCACAATCCCATCGGGCACGTTCAGCCCTGCAGCAGACAAAACCTGCCTAACATGCGTTCCATATAGCGGAATGAATTGCGCCGACTGGCCGCTGAGCAGGTTAAACAATCGCCCCCCTGCCCACTTGGCGCGTCGGGCCGCAGTCTCCGCCGTGTCGATCCGGAAATGCAGTACCTGGTAAAGCCTGAGCGGTTCAAACGGCATTTGTTCCGCGCCAAGGTTCATGGCCGACAAGGCCGCCGTTTTGCGTTTGGCTGCGCGCCCCTTCAATTGTATGCGGACCCAACTCTGAACCGGTCGATAAGCCGGTAAATGGCTCAGGTCACTCATTTCAGGATTATCAATTTAATGCGCATCAGTCTTCTTTGAAAACAACCCGATCATCGGCCCGACCACCTTTGTCGCCACCGGGATCAGAACAAACCCCCATGCCAGACCGAACACACCGTCCATCGTCGCCTTGGATACCCATTCAACAACGCCGGTCCACTGCTCAGACACGGAATGACCAATGGCATAGGCCCAGTCGTGGATGTGGTGTCCCAGCCACCCAAAGCCCAGAACCTCCATCCCGTGAATGATGATGGAACCGCCGACCCACAACATCGCGGCGGTGCCGACTATGGACAGGATTTTCATGACAACCGGCATGGCTTTGACCAACCCGCGCCCAAGCCCTCGCCCAATCGGTGTCGGTGCGTTTTGCGCGAGGTACAGCCCGACATCGTCCATCTTCACGATCAGGGCAACTGACCCGTAGACCGCCACGGTGACACCGATCCCCACAACCGCCAAGGTCGCGGCCTGCATCCATAGGTTTGGGGCCTCAATCGCGGCCAGCGCAATCGTCATGATTTCAGCCGAAAGGATAAAATCTGTCTTGATCGCGCCTTTGACCTTTTGCTCTTCCAGATGGCCGGGGTCGCGAATGGCCATGTCTTCGTCGATAACGTGACTGCCATGAGGGAATAGGACATGAAATATCTTCTCGGCCCCTTCGAAACACAAATAAGAGCCGCCGATCATCAACAAAGGCGTAATCAACCACGGAGCAAAATTCGCCAGTAGCAAAGCAACCGGCAGCAGCAGGATAATCTTGTTGAATATGGAACCACGCGCGATGCGCCAAATGATGGGCAACTCGCGCGCCGGGGCGAATCCTTGAACGTATTTCGGCGTCACGGCCGCATCGTCGATGATCACACCAGCGGTCTTTGCACCCGCCTTTCCGGCCGCCGCGACCACATCGTCCACGGACGAGGCCGCAACCTTTGCAATACCTGCAACGTCATCCAACAGGGCCAACAGACCGCTCATGGTGTTTCCTTTCAATTCACCTGCCGCACCCGGAGCCTACCCGATCCGACGGCTAGCGCAAGCGTTAGCGCAACCGGTATAGGTTTGCGCTAACACGTTAAAAATATGTCACTTTTGGTCTTTTGAGAATGCGCTTTGACCGCTATATGGCGACCAAAGCAAGCGCATTTGGAGACAGCACATGACCATCAAGGTCGGTATCAATGGTTTTGGCCGCATTGGCCGCTGCACGTTGTCGCATATCGCGGCATCCGCCCGCAACGACATCGAAGTGATCAAGGTCAACGCAACCGGCCCGCTGGAAACTACAGCGCACCTGCTAAAGTATGACAGTGTCCACGGACGTTTCCCTCGCGATGTCGCAATCGACGGCAAAACCATGGATCTGGGCCGAGGCCCGATGGAGATGTTCTCGACCTATGACATGAATGAACTGGACTGGGATGGCTGCGATGTCGTTCTGGAATGCACCGGTAAATTCAATGACGGTCTGAAAGCCAAAACGCACCTAGATCGTGGTGCGCAAAAGGTCCTGCTGTCAGCCCCCGGCAAGAACGTCGATAAGACCATCGTGTATGGTGTAAACCACAACAGCCTTGTGACCGATGATAAAATGGTCTCGAACGGTTCGTGCACCACGAACTGCCTTGCTCCGCTTGCCAAGGTACTGGACGAGGGCATCGGCATCGAGAACGGCATCATGACCACGATCCATGCTTATACCGGCGACCAGCCGACCCTGGACCGCCGTCACAGCGATTTGTACCGCGCCCGTGCTGCCGCGATGTCGATGATCCCGACCTCAACAGGTGCCGCGAAAGCACTGGGCGAGGTTCTGCCCAACCTGAAAGGTCGCCTGGATGGTTCGGCCATTCGTGTTCCGACCCCGAATGTTTCTGCGGTTGATCTGACATTCCGCGCCGCACGTGATGTAACGGTAGAAGAAGTGAACGCCATCGTACGCGAGGCCTCGCAGGGTTCGATGCAGCGCGTTCTGGGCTATGAGCCCGCTCCGCTGGTTTCGACCGATTTCAACAACACCGAAGAAAGCTCGATCTTCGCACCCGATCAGACCCGCGTGGTCGGCGACCGCATGGTCCGCGTTCTGGCATGGTACGACAACGAATGGGCGTTCTCGGTCCGCATGGCAGACGTTGCAGTTGCCATGGGTCGCCTTAACTAAGGTTGCTTTGAAATCTTGAACCTTTTCGCCCGCTCAGGTTAACTGGGCGGGCGTTTTCGTCCGGGGCTAGCATGACAAATCAAATCGCCATTTGGCTTGCCCTGCTCATTCTGGGCTTGTTCGTTATCAGCTATGCCCTCTTTGGAACCGAACAATTCGTGTTCCTTGGCAAGAAACTCTACTTCTTTCTGGACTGGCTCGCCTTCTGGCGTTGACTGAGGTTTTGCTTGACTTTTTCTCTGATCTGGCTTTGTTAGCGCTAACTTCATATTGGCCGCAATTCGCACGGAGCAGGACATGACACTCAAGCTGGCAATCAACGGATTTGGACGGATCGGACGCGGCGTGCTGCGGGCCGTCATGGAATCCGGGCGGACGGACGTTGAAATCGTTGCGATAAACGACTTGGCGAAGCCGGAAATGAACGCGCATTTGTTCGAATTCGACAGCGTCCATGGCCGGTACGGCAAACCGGTCACTTTAACCGAGGCAGGCCTGGACGTTGGAAACGGTCCGATCCGCCTGAGCAGCGAACGCGAGCCGGAAAAACTGGATTGGTCCGATGTGGACGTCGTTCTGGAATGCACTGGCGTATTCCGCACACGCGAAGCTGCATCCCGCCATTTCACGAACGGATCGAAGAAGGTTTTGATCTCGGCCCCAGCCCGCGGCGATGGCGCGGTAAAAACGATTGTGTTCGGCGTCAACGATCACGAGCTGACGGCTGAAGATAACGTGGTGTCCAACGCGTCTTGCACGACCAATTGCTTGTCACCGGTTGCCGCAGCACTGGATGCAGGGCTTGGCATTGTGCATGGCAACATGACCACGGTTCACGCCTACACAGCCAGCCAACCCGTCCACGACACTGCCGGGAAAGACCCATACCTGTCCCGCGCGGCAGCATTGTCGATGATTCCGACCACAACAGGCGCGGCCTCTGCCGTTGGCCTCGTCTTGCCGCAATTGGCCGGAAAACTGACAGGTCAGGCTATTCGTGTCCCAACCCCGAACGTGTCCGTGGTTGATCTGGTCGCCGAAGTCTCGCGCCCGACAACGGAAGAAGAAGTCAACGCGCTGTTTACCGAAGCCGCAGCCAGAATCCCCGGAGTTCTGGCGGCAGAGAACCGCCCGTTGGTCTCGGTGGATTTTAACCACGACCCACACAGTTCGACCGTTTCATTGCCGGAAACCAAGGTGACCGACGGCACACTGGTGCGTGTGCTGGCGTGGTATGACAACGAATGGGGTTTTTCGAACCGGATGCTAGACACCGCCGCGGCGATGGGAGCCCTATCCTAAACGGTCACGCAGCGCAGCATTGACGCGGGGCGTGACGAATTTCGACACGTCCCCGTCCAACCGGGCGATTTCCTTAACCAACTTGGAGGCAATGGCCTGATGCCGCGCCTCGGCCATCAGGAAGACCGTCTCGATCGAGTCGTCCAATGCCCGGTTCATTCCGACCATCTGGAATTCATACTCAAAATCCGCAACCGCCCGCAGCCCGCGGACAATGATCTGCGCCCCAACATCGCGGGCGCAGTCGATCAGCAGGTTTTCAAAGGGATGCGCAACGATTTCAGTTCCCGTTTGCTCAGTCAGATGGGCGCATTCCGCCTCGATCATCGCAACGCGTTCCTCAAGTGAGAACAATGGGCCCTTGTCGCGGTTGATCGCGACGCCAATGACGAGCTTGTCCACCAAAGCAGCCGCACGGCGAATGATATCGATATGACCCAGGGTGATTGGATCGAATGTTCCGGGATATAATCCAACCCTCATCGTGGCCTCCTGCGCAATAAACTTTCTGCGTTAGCAAACATAACTTCGCCGCAGGTGCAAGAGGCAGCTATGGGGATCAAGGGCGTCAATGCCCCATGATCATGCCTTGCAGCGCGTCTTTTTCCATAGCCAGTTCCGCCAGCTGCGCCTTAACCACGTCGCCCAGCGTCACGATCCCCACCAGCTTGCCGTCTTCAACAACGGGCATGTGGCGAAAGCGCCCTTCGGTCATGCGCGTCATGATATCCTGAACCGTGTCCTGCTGAGTGGCTGTCACAAGGTTACGGGTCATATAGGCGCTGACTGGCTGCGCCAGGCAACCACTGCCGCTTGCGGCCAACTCCCTTACGATGTCCCGCTCGGAAAGGATGCCAGATGCCGTTTCGCCGCCATCTTCTGATACAACAACCGTCCCGATCCGTTTTTCGGCTAGGATTTTCGAGGCGTCAGCCACAGTGATTGTCGGGCTGACTGTCTCGACCCCTCCGGTGGCCTTGGATTTCAGAATGGCCTGAACGAGCATAAGCGTAACCTCCGAAATAATGTCCTGTTTTCCAAAGCGTTGCCGGAATGCTTAAACCTGTCAAGGTGACACTTGAGCCTCAAGCCGCTCAACCTCTTCCCGAATACCCTGAGACAAGGCCTGCGCAAACCGGTTCAACCTTTCATTCCGCTGATCGCCCTGATGTCGCACCAGGTGAAAACTCCGGGTCAAACTCACCTGATCCGTCAGGATTTTCTGCAGGTTGGGATGAAACGGCAAGGTGAAGTCATGCGCAACACAAACCCCCGTTCCAAGCGTGGCCTGCCGCAGCTGAACCGACACCGAATTCGATGCAAGCGCGACACGGTCAACACCGATATCCACTAGATAATCCAGCTCGCGGTCAAAGATCATATCCGGAATGTAGCCAATCATGCGATGGCCACTCAGGTCTTGGACCGTGCGGATTGCCGGGTAAGAGGCCAGATAGTCGCGCGTCGCAACAAGGTGCAGTTTGTAATCGGTGATTTTCTGGACCAGAAGGCTCCCAGCTGTTGGTGCACTGACGGTCACCGCCATATCAGCCTCGCGCCGGGACAGGTTGATCACGCGCGGCAGGGCCAGAATCTGAATATCCAGATCGGGGTTTGCATCGCTGATTTTCGCGCAGACCTGCGGCAAAAGATAGTTGGCCGACCCGTCCGGCGCGCCAATCCGTATTTGTCCGCTGAGCGTTTTTGACGTTCCCGCCATTGCACCCGCCGCCGCGCGCATCGCCTCTTCTGCTTTTTGCCCGTGTTCCATTAGGCGCTCACCCGCAGCGGTCAAAAGGTAGCCTTGCTGCGACTTGGTAAACAGGGGGGCTTCCAATGAGGCTTCTAACCGAGCAATCCGCCGCCCGACGGTGGCAGGGTCGATCTTCAGCTGACGCCCGGCAGCCGAAAGGCTTTCTTCTCGCGCGACGGCCAGAAAGACCCGCATATCATCCCAGTTCGGTGTCACGCCCTGCCCTTTGCATTTTTGCAAAACCTCTTTGGGACATTGCCTCTGTTCAAGCAATTTATGCAAGCCTATTGTGCGCACAAATGCATCGGAGGAGATCTGCAATGACCGAGCTGTCCCATTTCATCAACGGCAAGAATGTCGCCGGAACCTCAGGACGATTTGACGACGTCTTTAACCCTGCCACTGGAGAGGTTCAGTACAAGTGCCCGATGGCAAGTGCTGCTGAAACCACAGCCGCAATCGAAAGCGCAGCCGCCGCGCAGCTGACCTGGGGGGCAACCAACCCGCAGAAACGCGCACGTGTCATGATGGCAATGGTTCACCTGATGAATCGCGACATGGACAAGCTGGCCGAAGCGCTGAGCCGCGAGCATGGCAAAACTATCCCTGACGCAAAAGGCGATCTGCAGCGCGGTCTGGAAGTGATCGAATACTGCATCGCCGCGCCTCAGATGCTGAAAGGTGAATTCACCGACAGCGCAGGTCCGGGCATTGACATGTATTCGATGCGTCAGCCGCTGGGTGTTGTTGCTTCGATCATGCCGTTCAATTTCCCGGCCATGATGCCGCTGTGGCACGTGGGTCCTGCACTGGCCTGCGGCAACGCCGTGGTTCTGAAACCGTCTGAGCGTGACCCCTCGGTACCGCTGATGCTGGCTGAACTGTTCGTCGAAGCCGGCCTGCCCAAGGGCGTCTTCCAGGTCGTCAACGGCGACAAAGAGGCCGTGGACACTCTGCTGGACAGCGATACCATTCAGGGCGTGTCCTTTGTTGGCTCGACCCCGATCGCGCAATACATCTATTCCCGCGCAACCGCGAACGGTAAGCGCGCGCAGTGTTTCGGCGGCGCCAAGAACCACATGATCGTCATGCCTGACGCGGATTTGGATCAGGCTGCCGACGCTCTGGTCGGTGCCGGGTTTGGCGCGGCGGGCGAACGCTGCATGGCCATCTCGGTTGCTGTGCCAGTTGGCGAAGAAACCGCTGACGCTCTGATCGAAAAACTGATCCCGCGCGTCGAAAAGCTGAAGGTCGGACCTTACACCGCCGGTGATGACGTCGACATGGGCCCAGTTGTAACCGGCGCTGCCAAAGAGCGTATTCTTGGTCTGATCAATTCGGGTGTGGAACAAGGCGCGAAGCTGGTTGTTGATAACCGCGACTTCAGCTTGCAGGGCTATGAGGACGGATTCTTTGTCGGCCCACACCTGTTCGATAATGTGACGCCTGAGATGGACATCTACAAGCAAGAGATTTTTGGCCCGGTTCTGTCGACCGTGCGCACAGGCTCTTATGAAGAAGCTCTGAAACTGGCGATGGACCATGAGTATGGCAATGGCACCGCGATCTTTACGCGCGATGGCGACACTGCGCGCGACTTTGCCAGCCGTGTGAATATCGGCATGGTCGGTATCAACGTTCCGATCCCGGTTCCGTTGGCCTACCACACCTTTGGCGGCTGGAAGAAATCCATGTTTGGTGACCTGAACCAGCACGGTCCGGACAGCTTCAAGTTCTACACCCGCACGAAAACCGTTACGGCCCGTTGGCCGTCGGGCATCAAAGAAGGTGGCGAGTTCAACTTCAAAGCGATGGACTGATTTTTAGCGTCAAATTGACCAAAGGCCGCCTCAATGGGCGGCCTTTTTCGTTCCTCGTCAAGGTATCAGTTGTTTAGGAGCTCGCTCAGATCTGCCAATTTGGTTTTCAGCTCATAAGATACGGGACTTTCCAGGGTTTCTGATTTCTTGGTCATATCGTGCGGTCTCCGAACATCTGTGGGCCTGTCCCTTGGAAATGGAGGGGCCAAGTTAGAAAAATACCCCAAGCCTTATCCGGCAAACAGCAAAACCCTGTCCGGACACCGGTCAATTCCCCGTCCGAGCAGGCAAAAAACCGCGTGAAACATGTAAATCTCACGGAAAATTTAAGCCAAGCATCTGGCCCTGAAGCAACGCAGTCACTAAATTGCTGGAAACTCTCGAGCAGTCCTTCAGGAGGCATCCGTGTCCAGTTCCCGTATTAATCGTCGTACCGCCTTGCTGGGTGCTGCGTCCGTCCTTGCGACACCGACGCTGTTGCGCGCCCAAAGTTCAGATGCTTTCCCAACAACAGAAGAGGCGATCAGCACGCAACTGCCGGTGCGCCGCAATGTCTCGTCCTTCTCGCAACAGAACTGGCAGGACCATTTTGACCAGCTGGGCGCTGGCGCTTTGCTGGCCGATATCACAAGCCGCGCGGTGCACTATTGGGGACCCGATGGCACCTACAAGCTGTACCCCAGTTCGGTACCGATGAGCGAAGAGCTGACCAAGCGCGGCTATACCAAAGTTGTGCGCAAAGCGGAAAACCCAAGCTGGACGCCGACCGCCTCGATGCGCGAACGCGACCCGCTTTTGCCGGTTCGTATGGAAGGCGGGGAGCCCGGCAACCCGCTGGGTACACGCGCCATGTATCTAGGTTGGCCAGCTTATCTTGTGCACGGAACTCATGATACGCGAAAGATCGGACGCCAAAGCTCGTCAGGGTGCATTGGCCTGTATAACCAACATGTCGAGGAGCTTTATCCTCTGGTAAAAGTCGGAACCCAAGTCAGACTAGTCTAACGAAAAAGCCCCGGTCATCAGAACCGGGGCTTTCTTCTACTCAGATGGGGGTCTTATTCCGGCAGGATCACCGCATCGACGACGTGGATCACACCATTGCTGGTTTCGATGTCGGCCTGAACGACTTTAGCGTCGTTCACTTTTACGCCGTTCTTGGCGTTCACGCTCAGACGGTCGCCTTGTACGGTAAGCACCTTCGCACGTTTGCCAGCGATATCACCCGACATCACCTTGGCCGGGACCACGTGATAGGTAAGGATTTCGACCAACTGATCTTTGTTTTCCGGCAACAGCAGCGTTTCTACCGTGCCTTCGGGCAATGCAGCAAACGCCTCGTCCGTTGGCGCGAAAACGGTGAACGGTCCGTCGCTTTTCAGCGTATCGACCAAACCGGCGGCCTGAACAGCGGCGACAAGGGTGTTGAACGAACCGGCTGATACTGCGGTGTCCACGATATCTGCAGCCTGCGCCTTTACAGGCAAGGTCAGTGCAATTGCGGCGGCGGCGCCCATAAACGTGCGACGAAACATGGCTGTCATCTCCTCTCCAGCTTGTTATGGAAAGGGGTACGGGCGCTTTGTCGCACCGGATCACTATCAGATCAATTTTCTTTGACCTGCACCCAGATGCTTTGGGCACGGCCGTCTTTCAAAAACGGCAAAGCTTCGACCGCGTCGGGGCGATCCTGTTGCAGGTAATATCCGGGCCAAAGCATTGAATATACACCAGATTGCAGCAAGGCATGCAGCATGTACTGCTCACCCCAGCCCGGGCAATCATAGAAGAACCGGTTGGGATATTCGTAGGGCAGAAAAACATCGTGCACATGAATGACCACACCGGGTTTGAGCGTCGGAATGATGCGGCAGAACAGGTGCGCGACGTCATTGCTCATGCGAACAACGTGGCTGGAATCGATGAACAACACGTCACCGGATTCGAGTTGCTCGAACAGTGCCGGATCGACTTCTTCCAGACGTTTTTGTTCGAACTCATCCACCACATGCGCGATATCTGCCCGTGGATACGGATCGATTGCGGTAACCTTGGTCTGCAACCCGCCGTCAATTACCGCCTGTCGCGTCACACGGGTCGAGTTGCCGCAGCCCACCTCGATCACACGCTTGGGTTTGAACCGGCGGATCATCAGATACAACGCGTCCGCATCCGGGCTGTCGTAGTACCCGTTGTTGATACGATATCCGGTCTTGTTGCGCGCAGGGTCTTTCAGAGCTTCCAGCGAAGCGGAGTGTTCTTGGTATTCCGACAACAAGTGAGTGATGTCGAACCCTTCCATCCCCGGAGACAGAGCATAGGCAGGTCGGGTCAGACCCCCTGCACGTTCAAACGCCTCAAGGCGCGCGCGTTCGTCCCGTTCGGTCACTTTGTCGATCAGTTTAACACCAAACCGATCAAACGCGGCGTTCAGCCGGGGGAATTTCCTTGGTTTCACGGGGGGGCTCCGGGTTTGGTGACGGTCTAGACGCCTCCTTACCTGTGCGTATGGGGGCTTCGCAAGAACCCAGCTGGCAAACACTTGGCAAAAAGACAATTTCCGTATTCACTGGTCAGAACATAGTTGCGAGGGCCGGAATGCAGCAGGAATTTACGCTGGGCATTGAAGAAGAGTATCTGCTGGTTGATCGAGACAGTCTGGAACTCGCCGAAGCGCCTGCCGCGTTAATGGAATCCTGCCAGGCCGATTTTGAAGGACAGGTCAGCCCCGAATTCCTGCAATGTCAGATTGAGGTCGGTACGCGACCGCATGTGACCATCAGCTCTGCGCGCGAGGATCTGAGACGTTTGCGGTCCTGTGTTTCGAAACGCGCCGCCGAGCACAACCTTGCCCCAATCGCTGTATCCTGCCACCCCTTTGCCGACTGGAAAAAGCAGCAACATACGCGCAAAGACCGATATGACGCCCTCCAACACGCGTTGGGCGGAGTGGCGCGGCGTATGCTGATCTGTGGCATGCATGTTCATATCGGGGTGGCCGATTCAGCCTTGCGCGCCGACCTGATTCCGCAGCTGTCCTACTTTCTGCCGCATCTCTTGGCCTTGTCGACGTCATCGCCCTATTGGAACGGAGAAGACACAGGTCTGTCTTCGTACAGGTTAACGGTATTTGACAACTTGCCCCGGACCGGTCTGCCCCCGATCTTTTCCGGCTGGTCCGAATATGAACGCACCACGGGCGTTCTGGTCGAACTGGGCGTGATCGAAGACACCACGAAAATTTGGTGGGATCTACGACCGTCGCACCAATATCCAACGCTGGAAACCCGGATCATGGACGTGCAACCCCGCATGGAGCATGCACTTTCACTAGCCGCAATGGTGCAGGCGTTAACGCGCATGTTGTGCCGCCTGAAAGACAGAAACCTCAGGTGGCGGCAATATGATCGGTTCTTGATTGGCGAAAATCGCTGGCGCGCGCAACGCTATGGCGTGGGCGAAGGGATGATTGACTTCGGAGATCGCTCAATCAAACCCATGCCGGAACTCATGGGCGAATTAATGGGTCTGCTGGCCGAAGATGCCGAAGCGCTGGGCACCATGACCGAGTTGGCCAAACTACAGCAGATTGCCCAGAACGGCACCTCGGCCACTCGCCAGCGCCGGGTACATGCCGAGGCAGCGGCAAAAGGCGATGACCCCGGCAAGGCTGTGGTTCAACACTTGATTGACGAATTCCATCAAGACCTCTGAACGTTGGCACGTTTTCCCGCACAAGAATGTGCCCGTGATTGCTGGCCGTGCAAAATTTCTGTAAGGATTGAGAAATAAACACTCGTTCAATTCAACGGGCAGCGTGGGAGGCAATCCATGGATTTCGCAACAACCGAAGAGCAGAACGCAATCTTCGACATGGCCCATGATTTCGGGCAGGAAAACATCGCCCCATTTGCCCGCCAGTGGGAGGCCGACGGCACCATCCCCAAAGACCTGTGGCCGCGCATTGGTGAGCTGGGTTTCGGCGGCCTTTATGTTTCTGAGGACAGCGGCGGTTCTGGCCTGTCTCGTCTGGACGCCACGCTTGTGTTCGAAGCTTTGTCGATGGCCTGCCCCTCTGTCGCGGCCTTTCTGTCGATCCACAACATGTGCGCCAAGATGCTGGACAACTTTGCCAGTGACGAGCTGAAATCCCGCATCATGCCCGATGTTCTAAGTTTGAACACCGTGCTCAGCTATTGTCTGACCGAGCCGGGCTCAGGTTCTGACGCAGCCGCTTTGAAAACCCGCGCTGAACGCACAAACGAAGGCTACACCCTGAACGGCACCAAGGCGTTTATCTCGGGCGGCGGGTACTCGGATGCCTATGTCTGCATGGTGCGCACCGGTCAAGATGGACCCAAGGGCATTTCAACGGTTTATGTCGAGGATGGCACCCCAGGCCTTAGCTTTGGCGCACTGGAACAGAAGATGGGGTGGAAAAGCCAGCCTACCGCGCAGGTGCAGTTCGACGATTGCAAGATCCCCTCTTCCAACCTCGTTGGTGTCGAGGGCGACGGTTTCAAATACGCGATGAAAGGGCTGGATGGCGGACGTCTGAACATCGCCTCTTGTTCATTGGGTGCCGCGCAAACCGGGTTGAACATGACACTACAGTACATGTCCGAGCGGAAGGCTTTCGGGCAATCCATCGACCAGTTTCAGGCGCTGCAGTTCCGTCTGGCAGATATGGAGATCGAATTGCAGGCCGCCCGGACATTCCTGCGTCAGGCGGCGTGGAAGTTGGATCAGGGCGCGCCCGATGCAACAAAGTTCTGCGCTATGGCCAAGAAATTCGTGACAGAAACGGGATCGAAAGTGGTGGATCAATGCCTGCAATTGCACGGCGGCTATGGTTATCTGGCCGACTATGGCATCGAAAAACTTGTGCGCGATCTGCGCGTGCATCAGATTTTGGAAGGCACGAACGAGATCATGAGGGTCATCGTTGCCCGCCAGATGCTCTCTCAGCGCTGAGGACTTTATGTCAGACATCTATATTCGCACCGCAGGCCGTGCCGGTCGTATCACCCTGACCCGGACCAAGGCGCTGAATGCGCTCAGCTATGATATGTGCCTGGCCATCGACACCGCCATGCGCAACTGGCGTGAGGATGACGCGGTCGATCTGGTCATTCTGGATGCCGAGGGCGACAAGGCCTTTTGCGCGGGCGGTGACATTGCCGAGCTTTATGAGACCGGCACCAAGGGCGATTTTGAATACGGCCGAAAGTTCTGGCGCGATGAGTACCGCTTGAATGCTCTGATCTTCGAATACCCAAAGCCAGTAGTCAGCTTTCTTCAGGGGTTCACGATGGGTGGTGGCGTCGGCATCGGTTGCCATGGCAGCCATCGCATCGTGGGTGAAACGTCGCAAATCGCCCTGCCTGAATGCTCGATTGGTTTGGTTCCGGATGTCGGCAGCACACTGATGTTGGCACTCGCACCCGGACGGTTAGGTGAATATCTCGGCACTACCGGTCATCGTATGGGTCCAGCAGATGCCATTCTGGCCGGTTTCGCAGATCATTACATTCCGATCCAGCAATGGCCGGATCTGATCGACATGCTTGAAGCATCCGGCGACGCCAGCATTCTTGAAAGCCATTCCGAAACGCCGCCCCAAGGCTCGTTGGGCGCAATGCAAGATGCGATTGAGTCAGATTTCGGTGGCGAAACTCTTGCAGATATACAGAACCGCCTGCGCAACTCGAACAATGACACCGCCTGTGACGCGCTGAAGTTGATCGGGCGCAATTCGCCACTCTCCATGGCTTGCACGGTCGAAATGCTGCACCGTCTCCGCACTCCAAACCTGACCATGCGCAAAGCGTTGGAATTGGAGTATCGATTCACCTATCGCGCGATGGAACACGGGGACTTTCTGGAAGGAATCCGTGCGCAGATCATCGACAAGGATCGCAACCCGAGCTGGCGCCATCAAAACCAAGACGTACCGGCTGTCGCTGTTTCAAAGATGCTACAACCTTTGGGCGCGGACACGCTGACTTTTGAGGAGGATTAAAGAATGAAAATCGGGTTTATCGGTCTGGGCAACATGGGCAATCCGATGGCGGCCAACCTTGCCAAAGCAGGGCATGATGTCAGCGGCTTTGATATGGCGGATGTCACCGTGCCGGGTGTCACTATGGCCAGCTCCGGTCCTGAGGCCGCGACTGGTGCCGACATCGTCGTGACCATGCTGCCGAACGGACAGATCCTGCGGGCGGTGGCAAAAGAGATCATTCCCGCCATGGTGCCCGGAGCGGTCTGGATCGACTGTTCAACGGTCGATGTCGACAGCGCCCGTGCCGTCGCTGAGCAGGCCAAGGAAGCGGACGTTCTCGCAGTAGACGCCCCTGTGTCAGGTGGCATCGGCGGTGCGGCAGCGGGTACGCTAACCTTCATGGCAGGCGGTAGCGACGCGGCGTTTGAAAAGGCATCGCCGCTGTTCGCCATCATGGGTCAGAAGGCTGTGCATTGCGGCGAATCCGGTGCTGGTCAAGCGGCCAAGATTTGCAACAACATGATCCTGGGCGTAACCATGATCGCCACCTGCGAAGCCTTTGCGCTGGCCGACAAGCTTGGGTTGGATCGGCAAAAGATGTTCGATGTGGTCAGCACGTCCTCGGGCTATAGCTGGACGATGAACGCCTATTGCCCTGCCCCAGGTGTCGGCCCTGCAAGCCCCGCGGACAACGACTATCAGCCCGGTTTCGCGGCTGAACTGATGCTGAAAGATCTTCGCCTCAGCCAGCAAGCTGCTGAAAGTTCGAACGCAGACACGCCCATGGGACAGGTTGCAACCGCGCTTTATGAGAAATTCGTCGAATCCGAAGACGGGCTGGGCAAGGATTTTTCCGCCATGCTGCCACGTTTTGAAAACCGTACCAGGAGCTAGGCGCCGCAGGGTGGCAACTTCCTGCCCATCGGGTTGACCGGCGGACAAACAGCGGCCATCTGTTTCCTAACCGCGCTTTAACGCGAAAGGAAACATGATGTCGCGAATTCTGTCTGTTACTTTGACCATTGTCGCGCTTTCATTGAGTCCGGCTACAGCAATGGCAGGGAACGGAAAGAGTAAGGCGGGTCATTGCCCGCCAGGCCTGGCAAAAAAAGCAGTGCCCTGTGTTCCGCCGGGTCAGGTAAAAAACCTGTACAAAAAGGGCGACTATATCACGCGCGACTACCGCTGGATCAATGATCCCTACCGTTATGGTCTGAATCGCGGCGGATCCTACATTCGCGCGGGCGATTACGTTTATCGTGTCGACCCCGAAACGCAAAAGGTGCTGAACCTGATCGGCGCAGTGGCTGATATTCTTTACTAAAGAACTGCACTATTCCGCTGCAACGCGCGCACCGTCCAACATCGGTTTGAGATACCTGCCGGTATGGCTGCGGTCGACTTCGGCCACGTTCTCGGGCGTCCCGGTTGCCACGATTTCACCACCGCCATCGCCGCCTTCCGGGCCGATATCAATGATGTGGTCGGCGGTTTTAACGACATCCAGATTGTGTTCGATCACAACGACCGTATTGCCCTGATCGACCAGTTCATGCAGCACTTCCAACAACTTGCGCACGTCTTCGAAATGTAGGCCAGTGGTTGGTTCATCCAGAATGTACAAAGTCCGCCCGGTCGAGCGTTTGGACAATTCTTTTGAAAGCTTCACGCGCTGCGCCTCGCCACCCGAAAGTGTGGTCGCCTGCTGCCCAACCTTAATATAACCAAGCCCGACCCGCGCCAGTGCGTCCATTTTATCGCGGATCGACGGCACGGCCTTAAAGAACTCCTGCGCGTCTTCGACGGTCATATCAAGGACATCGGCGATAGACTTGCCTTTGAACTTGATCTCCAGCGTTTCGCGGTTGTACCGCGCGCCCTTACAGGTTTCGCAGGTGACGTAAACATCGGGCAAGAAATGCATCTCAATCTTGATGACGCCGTCACCCTGACAGGCCTCGCAACGACCACCCTTGACGTTAAAGCTGAACCGTCCCGGCTTATAGCCGCGCGCCTTTGCCTCGGGCAGACCGGCAAACCAATCGCGGATCGGCGTGAAGGCCCCGGTGTAAGTCGCTGGATTTGAACGCGGAGTTCGCCCGATGGGGCGCTGGTCAATGTCGATGACCTTGTCCAGATGCTCCAACCCTTTGATGGTTTCGCAGGGCGCCGGCGTTTGCCGAGCGCCGTTCAGACGCATGGAGGCAGTTTTAAACAGCGTCTCAATCGTAAGCGTCGATTTCCCGCCGCCAGAGACACCCGTGACACAGACAAACTTGCCCAACGGGAATTCCGCCGTCACGTTTTTCAGGTTGTTCCCGGTCGCTTTGACGACCGTAACCTTCTTTTTGTTCCCTCTGCGTCGCTCAGCCGGGACCGAGATCTCGCGGGTTCCCGACAAGTATTGCCCGGTCACAGAGGCCGCATCAGCCGCGATTTGATCAGGTGTGCCTTTGCTGACAACCTGACCACCATGCACTCCAGCCCCCGGCCCGATGTCAAAAACATAATCCGCCTCGCGGATTGCTTCCTCGTCATGCTCGACGACAATCACTGTGTTACCCTGGTCACGCAGGTTCTTTAGCGTCCCAAGCAAGCGATCATTGTCCCGCTGGTGCAGACCAATGGACGGTTCATCCAGAACGTACAAAACTCCTGTCAAACCAGATCCGATTTGGCTGGCCAGACGAATGCGCTGGCTTTCACCACCAGACAAGGTACCACTTGAGCGGGACAGCGTAAGGTATTCCAAACCAACGTTATTCAGAAATCCCAGCCGCTCCCGAATTTCCTTGAGAATGGCGCGTGCGATTTCGTTCTTCTGGACACTTAGATGGTTCGGTGCATCTTCGATCCAGGCCAAGGCCTCGCGGATCGACATCTGAACAACCTGCCCGACATGCGCGCCTGCGATCTTAACCGCCAGCGCCTCGGGCCTCAGGCGATAGCCTTCACAGGCACCACAGGGTCGGTTGTTCTGATACCGCTCAAATTCTTCACGGATCCACGCGCTGTCGGTCTCGCGATAGCGGCGCTGCATATTCGGGATCACGCCCTCAAAACTGCGGGTGACCTGATAGACCCGCCCGCCTTCATCATAGCGGAATTGGATTTCTTCGTCGCCGGAACCGCGCAGAAACACTTGCTGCACCTTCGGTGGCAGGTCTTTCCACGGCGTGTTCTTGTCGAACTCATAATGTCGGGCAATCGCTTCGATCGTCTGCAGAAAGTACGGCGATTTTCCCTTGCGCCAGGGCGCCAACGCCCCGTCGTACAGTTTCAGCGTCTGGTCCGGCACTACAAGGCGTTCGTCAAAGAACAGCTCGACACCCAGACCATCACAATCCGGACACGCCCCAAACGGAGCGTTGAACGAAAACAAACGGGGTTCGATTTCGGTAATGGTGAAGCCGCTGACCGGGCAAGCAAAGTTCTCGCTAAACGTGATCCGTTCCGGATCGCCCTCACGCGGCGCGGTTTCGAGAACGGCGATACCGTCGGCCAAGTCCAAAGCAGTACGCAAACTGTCGGCCAGCCGGGTCTCCATCCCTTCGCGCACGACCAACCGGTCGACGACGACATCAATGTCATGGCGATATTTCTTGTCCAGCGTCGGCGGTTCATCCAGTTCGTAGAATTCTCCGTCGACCTTCACGCGTTGGAAGCCCTGCTTGCGCAGTTCGAGGAATTCCTTTTTGTATTCGCCTTTGCGGTCGCGCACGATGGGGGCGAGCAAGTACCCGCGTGTCCCCTCCTCCATCGTCATGATGCGGTCGACCATGTCCTGAACCTGCTGCGCCTCAATCGGCTGCCCAGTGGCCGGGCTGTACGGCGTTCCGGACCGGGCGAATAACAAGCGCATATAGTCATAGATCTCGGTGACCGTTCCGACGGTCGAGCGCGGGTTCTTGGATGTTGTCTTCTGTTCAATCGAGATGGCCGGTGAAAGGCCGCTGATGTGGTCCACGTCCGGCTTTTCCATCATGTCTAGAAACTGGCGCGCATAGGCTGACAGGCTTTCAACGTAGCGCCGCTGGCCCTCGGCATAGATCGTGTCAAAAGCCAAAGACGACTTACCAGACCCCGACAGCCCGGTGATCACCACAAGCTGATCACGTGGGATGTCCACGTCGATACCTTTGAGGTTATGTTCGCGCGCACCGCGCACTTCGATATTCTTCAGCTCAGCCATTTTTGGCCCCCAACACACAAGTGTCTTAGAAATAGGTGAACGACGCTGGAACTCCAACAGAAAAGTTAGAACAAAGCAAGAACTGTCATCTATTCGCCGATCCGACAAAGCAGCATCGCCTTTGACACGCGGAAGCGTGGTACAAATTACTAATTTGCCGCTGACTTAAAGGAAAATGGCGCGGTTGACGGGGCTCGAACCCGCGACCCCCGGCGTGACAGGCCGGTACTCTAACCAACTGAGCTACAACCGCGCATCTATTTTCGTGATCCCTTAACCCGGATCCAGGCTGACAGCAGTGGCGCGGTTGACGGGGCTCGAACCCGCGACCCCCGGCGTGACAGGCCGGTACTCTAACCATCTGAGCTACAACCGCCCGCTGTCTGTTCATCGCTGAACGTTTGGGTGTATTATGGCTACGCCCCGACATCGTCAAGCGGCGTTTTGAAGTTTTTTCAAAGAACCTGATTTTTTCCAATTGAGCCACCTGCCCACGGGGGCAGAAAACCAGCTTTTCATGAGCAGGATCGAATTCACCACCGGCCATCTTGCCAACCGATCCGAGTCGCTGTAACAGCACCGCCTACGGGTGATTAGCTCAGTGGTAGAGCGCTTCGTTCACATCGAAGATGTCAGGAGTTCAAATCTCTTATCACCCACCATTCCCCTTCCACAGAATCAACGCCCTCTAAGGCCTTGAAATTACAATGCTTGCCAGCTTGCATTTCAGCTGCGTATCGTTCCTGCATCTGCCGTGTGATCAATCGGCGCTGAGGCATGGGGTTTCGCATGGCCAAATTGAAACGGGATATTGGCCTTGTCGGCCTGACCTTCATTTCGGTCGGTGGAATTATCGGTTCCGGCTGGTTGTTCGGCCCCCTCCTCGCAGTTCAACACGCAGGTCCTGCCGCTATCCTTTCGTGGATCATTGGCGCGGTGGCCATGTTCGTTCTTGCGATAACCTTCGCCGAGATTTCGGCCATGCTGCCCATTCCCGGAGGGATCGCCCGCGTCCCCCAGTTTTCGCACGGCAACATCGTTTCGATGGCAATGGGGTTGACGGCCTGGATTGGGTACAACACCACCGCCCCGATTGAGGTCGAGGCGATGCTGAAATACCTCGGGCCTTATGCTCCGTGGTTGCACACGGCCGATACGGGCACTCTGACCGGCGCGGGTATCGCCGTGGCGTTGTTTTTCATGTTGTTGTTCGTTGTCATTAATGCGTTGGGGGTAAAATTCTTCACGCAAGTCAACGCGACGCTGACATGGGCCAAAATTGCCATTCCTATCGTGCTGTCGGTTCTGCTGATCGCAAGTCGATTTGACACCGGAAACTTCACCCAACCGGGTGGTTTTGCGCCTTACGGATTGCAGGGCATCATGGCGGCCGTTTCAACCGGAGGCGTCATCTTTTCCTTCATCGGTTTCCGCCATGTGGTCGATATGGCCGGTGAGGTTCGAAACCCCAAAATGGCCATTCCTGCGGCGCTGGTGCTGTCCATCATTCTGTGTGCAGCCATTTACGTCGGATTACAGATCGCGTTTATCGGCGCACTTGACCCGGTGATGCTGAAGAACGGCTGGGCAAGCCTGAATTTTAGCGGTCAGGGGCCATTGGACGGGGTTATACTATCGGTCGGGATCGTCTGGTTCCTGAGTGTTTTGAATATTGGCTCGGTCATTGGCCCCTTTGGCAACGGTTTGGTGTCCACCGGCTCGAACGCGCGTATCGCGCTGGCCTTGTCACAGAACGGTTTCCTGCCAAAGCGTTTGCAAATACTGTCTTCATTTGGGGTGCCCTTGTGGGCCTTGTCTCTGAACTTTCTGATTGGAATTCTGTTCCTTCTTCCGGTCCCGTTCACCACCGTTATTGCCCTGAATGGCGCGGCCATAGTCGTATCTTTTGCCGTTGGGCCAATCGCCGTTGTGTGCCTGCGCCGCCTGATGCCGGACCACCCGCGTTCCATTCGTATCCCTTTCGTCAAAGTGGTGGCCATCACGGCCTTCGCTGTCGCCACGCTCATCGTTTATTGGAGCGGATGGGACACCGTTTGGCGGCTTGGCATCGCGTTGATCGTCGGGTTTGTTCTTCTTCTGGCACGGTTCCACAATCGGTTGGACGAAATGGACGTGACCGAGGCCCTGTGGCTGGTTCCCTATTTCGGAGGGATCGGCTTGATCTCGTTCCTGGGACAGTTCGGGGAAGGTGCGCTTAAGCAAATCCCCTTTGGTTGGGATATTTTGCTGTGTGTTCTGTTTTCAATCGTCATTTTTGGTCTGGCGGTCCGATCCTCCCTGTCCGCCAAAAAGTTTCAGACTTACGTCGCCGAGGAAGAGGTTCTGGACCCGAAGAAACCCGTTATCGGCTTCTGAAAAAGAAAAAGGCGGGGAAAACCCCGCCTTTTCTTTGTCTATCGCCTATCGCTTAGTGCGTCGTGGCAGACGGGCTTGCGCTTTCAGTGGCCTTTGCAGCGGCTGCGGCAGCCTCTTCGGCAGCCTCATCCCACTCAATCGCTTCCGGCTCACGCACCAGCGCCAGTTTGAGAACTTCGGACACGTGCTCTACCGGAATGATCTTCAGACCTTCTTTCACGTTGTCCGGGATCTCAGCCAAGTCCTTTTCGTTCTCTTCCGGGATCAGGACCGTTTTGATGCCACCACGCAGGGCCGCCAGCAGTTTCTCTTTCAAACCACCAATCGGCATCGCATTACCACGTAACGAAACCTCACCTGTCATCGCGATGTCCTTGCGAACCGGAATACCGGTCAGCACGGATACGATCGAGGTCACCATGGCCAGACCAGCCGAAGGCCCGTCTTTCGGAGTCGCACCATCTGGCACGTGCACGTGGATATCTATCTTGTCGAACTTGGGTGGCTTCACCCCAATCTGAGGCGAAATTGACCGCACATAGGACGACGCCGCATCGATGGATTCCTTCATCACATCGCCCAGCTTGCCGGTGGTCTTCATCCGACCCTTGCCCGGCAGTTTCAGCGCCTCGATATGCAACAGATCACCACCGACCGATGTCCACGCCAGACCGGTGACAACACCAACCTGATCGTCCTGTTCGGCCAGGCCATAGCGGAACTTGGGCACGCCCAGGAACTCATCCAGATTGTCTGGCGTCACCGTTACAGATTCAGCCTCTTTCTTGATGATCTTGGTCAGCGACTTCCGCGCCACCTTGGCGATTTCACGTTCTAAGTTCCGAACGCCAGCTTCCCGCGTGTAAGTGCGGATGATCGAATGCAGCGCGTCATCGGTCAGTTCGAACTCCTTGGCCTTCAGGCCGTGGTTCTTCACCTGCTTGCTGATCAGATGCTGTTTGGCGATCTCACTTTTTTCGTCCTCGGTGTAACCGGCCAGCGGAATGATCTCCATCCGGTCCAGCAAAGGCCCAGGCATATTGTAGCTGTTGGATGTGGTCAGGAACATCACGTTGGACAGGTCGTATTCGACCTCAAGGTAGTGGTCCATGAATGTGCTGTTCTGCTCCGGGTCCAACACCTCGAGCATCGCCGAAGCCGGGTCACCACGGAAGTCCTGCCCCATCTTGTCGATCTCGTCGAGCAGGATGAGCGGGTTTGTGGTCTTCGCCTTTTTCAGCGCCTGGATGATCTTACCAGGCATCGAACCGATATAGGTCCGACGGTGGCCACGGATCTCGGACTCGTCACGCACACCGCCCAGCGAGATGCGAATGAACTCACGCCCCGTCGCACGTGCAACCGACTTACCAAGCGAGGTTTTACCCACACCCGGAGGGCCAACAAGGCACATAATCGGGCCCTTCAGCTTTTTCGAACGCTGCTGAACAGCCAGATATTCGACGATCCGTTCCTTGACCTTCTCAAGGCCATAGTGGTCGGCATCCAGAATGTCCTGCGCGCGGCCCAGATCCTTTTTGACGCGGGATTTCGTGCCCCACGGCAAGGCCAGAATCCAGTCCAGATAGTTGCGTACGACGGTGGCCTCAGCCGACATCGGGCTCATGTTACGCAGCTTTTTCAGCTCGCCTTCGGCCTTTTCACGGGCCTCTTTGGACAGCTTGGTCTCTTCGATTTTAGCTTCCAGTTCGGCAACTTCATTGCTGCCGTCTTCGCCATCGCCAAGTTCCTTCTGAATGGCCTTCATCTGCTCATTCAGATAGTACTCGCGCTGCGTCTTCTCCATCTGGGTTTTGACGCGGGTCTTGATCTTTTTCTCGACCTGCAGAACCGACATTTCGCCCTGCATCAGGCCATAGACCTTCTCAAGTCGCTCGCTGACGCTTAGGGTTTCCAGCAGGTCTTGCTTTTGTTCGACTTCAATCCCCAAATGACCCGACACAAGGTCAGCCAGCTTTGCCGGTTCGGTGGATTCTCCAACTGCGGTCAACGCTTCTTCGGGGATGTTTTTGCGCACTTTCGCGTAACGCTCGAATTCATCCGTAACCGTTCGCAGCAACGCTTCGGTCGTGGTTACGTCCCCCGGAATCTCGGTCAGATACTCGGCGCGAGCCTCAAAGAACTCTTCGTTTTCAAGGAATTCCGTGATCATCACGCGGGCTTGGCCCTCGACCAACACCTTCACTGTACCGTCCGGCAATTTCAGCAATTGCAGTACATTGGCCAGCACACCAGACCGGTAGATGCCGTCTTCGGTTGGGTCATCGTCGCTCGGGTCGATCTGGCTGGACAACAGAATCTGCTTGTCGTCCTGCATCACTTCTTCCAGCGCCCGGACGGATTTTTCCCGACCAACGAACAGCGGCACGATCATATGCGGGAAAACCACGATATCGCGCAGCGGCAGCACTGGGTATGATGAGTTCAGGGGCTCTTGCATGCTCTATCCTTATCATTGGCAAGACGGCTCTAGTCCCTCATCGAGGCAACACCTGTCCGTCTCCTGTACTTTAGAGTGAAGAAATGGTGCACATGGGCACACAATTCAACCTTCCCTTTTGACCATCACAATGACGCGAACCAGAAAGATCGGCAAGCCGATAACAGGACCACAGAAGCTAATTTCTGGGGCCGAGCTGGATAGAAGAGAAAACCTTGTCCGGCAATCTCTGTGGGAACCCAACCAAATATTCCGGCAACAAGTCATAAAACTGCCATTTTTCCGCTCAAAACAGTTTCCAAAATGGAACCAATAAATCGAACGTGGAGATCTCTGCCATGACAACGTCAAACCCCACAAGCGCCGCGGATATTGACTATGAAAAGTATTTGTCTGCCCGAGACTCTGATCATACCGCGTTGCTAACACACGCGGCAAAATCGTCCGGCCGGTCCCCAGTTCAGATTCAGCGCGAGTTTAACAAGATAGCCAAGTCGCACAGCAGATTGAACATGGCCGAATATGTGCGTAACGGGCTGCATCATTCTGATCGGTTCTCGGACGCCCAAAGATCCGAGTACATTTCAAACGATCTTCACTGGCCAATCACACATATATGCAACCACACTGGCTGGCAAAGCGCAGCTGAAGACAAAGTAGTAGCGACAACTCTGCTCAATGCTGTGGATGTGCCGGTCCCGGACATTGTGGGCGTAATCGACCAAACCTCACGTGTATTTCCAGGCATAAAAAAGATTTGCACTGCGGATGATCTACGCGAAACGGCACTGGATAATCTACATACGGGCCTGTTTGGGAAAATTACTGAAGGGATGGTCAGCTTTGGCGCATTCCGAATCCAGAACGCTGATAATGATACTTTAACATGCGCGGGGATGAACCCTGTACCATACGAAGAATTCTTGTCAGAAACCGTTGGGCAGAACTCGTATGTCTTGCAACCTTTGCTTCACAATCATTCAGCCCTCAGGCCGTATGCTTCTGCTCTGGCCACGATTAGAATGGTGAACCTGCTTCGCGAGGACGACGTTTTTTGTCCGATCGCAGTGATCAAGCTGCCCCAAAACGACAATATCGCTGATGCCTTTTGGCGCCCCGGTAATCTAGCTTGTGCGATTGACCCCGAGACTGGAAAAATCACTACCGTCACTCGGCGTGATGGCATGGAGGTTACCTTTCTGGAAGATCACCCCGAAACAGCCGGTTTGATGGGAATGCAATTGCCCTACTGGCAAGAATTGCGCGAGATAAACAGCCGTGCTGCCCGAACCTTTGCGCCGATACGTTATCAATCCACCGACATCGCAATTACTGAGTTAGGCCCCGTTGTTGTTGAATTGAATTACGGCGGCGGTTTCGACTTACCTCAATACGCGACTGGTCGCGGAATGCTTACAAAAGAAGTCCGGGATTTTTTTGAGAGCTTTGGTTATGACTTCGGTCAAGCGCCGAACAAAAAACGGCGTTCACTGCTTGGTTTTAGGCGTTAACAGTCTGTTTTGGGAAGGTGAGGAACCTTCCCGAACCTCGCCATGCCTAGACTGGTTCAATATCCCCCTGCGCACGCTGTGCGTGGAACTCGACCTGCCACGCATCGAATGTTCCGGCGGCGATGGCGTCGCGCATGCCCTGCATGATCTCTTGGAAATAGTGCAGATTATGCCAGGTCAGCAGCATACCCGAGATCATCTCGTTCGAGCGGAACACGTGGTGCAGATAGGCGCGGGAGTAGTTTGAACAGGCAGGACACGTACAGAGTTCATCCAACGGGCGCGGATCGTCGGAATGCCGGGCATTCTTGATGTTCACCACGCCGTAGCGCGTGAATAGCTGCCCTGTGCGCCCCGAGCGGGACGGCAGCACACAATCCATCATGTCAATGCCACGCGCAACGGCGCCGACGATATCATCCGGTTTTCCAACGCCCATCAGATAACGTGGTTTGTCGACCGGCAGCATGTCCGGCGCAAATTCCAGCACGTCGAACATCGCCTCTTGGCCTTCACCCACGGCAAGTCCACCGACGGCGTAGCCCTCAAAACCGATCTCTTTCAGCGCTTCGGCCGATTCCTCGCGGAAATCCTGCTCTAGTCCGCCCTGCTGAATGCCGAACAAGGCGTGACCCGGGCGATCCCCGAAAGCATCACGCGACCGCTCAGCCCACCGCATCGACAGGCGCATCGACTCGGCAATGCGATCCCGGTCAGCGGGCAACGCTGGGCATTCGTCGAAACACATAACGATGTCGGACCCCAACAGGCGCTGAATCTCCATCGACCGTTCAGGCGTCAATTCGTGGCGCGAACCGTCGATATGAGATTTGAAGGTCACGCCTTTTTCGGTCAGCTTGCGCAACCCGGCCAGCGACATGACTTGGAACCCACCGGAATCCGTCAGGATCGGCCGTTCCCAATTCATGAACTTGTGCAACCCGCCCAGACGGTCGATCCGCTCGGCTGTCGGGCGAAGCATAAGGTGATATGTGTTGCCCAACAGGATGTCCGCCCCTGTGGCGCGTACGCTTTCCGGCATCATCGCTTTGACTGTTGCCGCCGTGCCAACCGGCATAAAGGCCGGCGTGCGAACTTCCCCGCGCGGAGTGTTGATTACTCCGGTACGGGCCTTGCCGTCCGTGGCCTTCAGGTCAAAAGAGAAACGGTCTGTCATGTGAATGCCTCAGGGTCGCTGAACCGGGCAGCAATTGCCCGATCTTCGCTGGTATTGCAAGCCGTCAGGGCAAGGACGCAACGCGGTCAGTGAACAGGCTGACAACCCCTGCCCCATCCACATCCCGGCATACGCGCACCATTGGTCTATTGGCATCCGGTCGTGTTGCCCCGATTTGCGGACCATCTACCTCAACCTGAAGCCCGGTTTCGACTATCTCGAACAAGGGTTCGTGGGTACAGGCAATCACAGCCGTCGAGTCGTGCAGGCCGCACCCTTCCAATCCGCCGATATCCTTGTAGAACTTCAGATAAAATTTCGAGATGTCGCGCAGGAAACCGCCCATGTCAGCGGAACGCGCCGCCAATGCATCAAAATCCGCAGTCTCGTACAGAGTTTTTAGCGTGACATCCAAGCCGACCAGAACGGTATCTGGCGGAGACGCGAACACTGCATCCGCGGCCTGCGCATCGTGATAGATGTTGGCCTCGGCATGCTCTGTGATGTTCCCGGGGCAAAACACGGCACCGCCCATGATCACCAGTCGCTTGATGTTGCCTGCAAACTCTGGGTCCAACCGCATGGCATCGGCGACATTGGTCAACGGACCAATGGCGCAGACGACCAGCTCACCCTTGTGTTCCTGCGCCTGCTCGACAAGGAATTCGGCCGCCGTCAGGGGGTGATTTTCCCCAATTTGCGGGATGTCAGTCAAATCACCGAATCCTTCGGGGCCGTGCACGTGCTCGGACGGGTCGTATGTGGTCGCACCAACTGGAAGCGGCGCCCCCTCGGCTACTGGCGCGTCCAGTCCCAGTTTATGGAGCAAGAACCGCGCGTTGCGGCTGGATTGGTGCACATGCGTGTTGCCGAAAACCGTGGTCAGGCCGATCAGGTCTATTTCTGGTGCAGCGGCGGCATAGGCAATGGCCATCGCATCGTCGATGCCCGGATCTGTATCAATTATCAGTTTCATCCCCGCCCGATAGCGCAATCACAACCGGATGCAAAGCAGCCACATTCAAAATATTCCACGCCACATTGTGGTTTTCAGAGATTTGCATCTATCCCCATTCCCGCCATACCAGAGTTGAAAATGGGCGAGTCAATCCCCAAGTGTATACCATAGTACACAATAATAAAGAGGACAGATATGACCGAAGAACAGATCATTGGGTTGCTAACATCGAACATCATTTACCTGCTTGCGGCAGTTCTGATTGTCGTCGTTATTTTCAAAGGCATCAAAATTGTGCCTCAGTCCGAAAAGTACGTGGTTGAACGATTTGGCCGCCTGCACTCGGTGCTTGGCCCTGGAATAAACTTTATCGTTCCTTTTCTTGATGTTGCACGTCACAAGATATCCATTCTTGAACGCCAGCTACCGAATGCGACGCAAGACGCAATCACCAAGGACAACGTTCTGGTTCAGATCGATACTTCGGTGTTCTACCGCATTCTTGAACCGGAAAAGACCGTGTACCGTATCCGTGACGTCGACGGAGCGATTGCAACAACCGTTGCAGGTATCGTCCGTGCCGAAATCGGTAAAATGGATCTGGATGAGGTGCAGTCCAATCGCGCGCAACTAATTGAACGCATTCAGGAAAGCGTCGAAACTGCCGTTGACGACTGGGGGATCGAAGTCACCCGCGCCGAGATTCTGGACGTAAATCTGGATCAGGCCACACGCGATGCTATGTTGCAGCAGTTGAACGCGGAACGTGCCCGCCGCGCGCAGGTGACCGAGGCTGAAGGTCAGAAACGTTCCGTCGAATTGAATGCGGACGCGGAACTTTATGCGGCCGAGCAGACCGCAAAAGCCCGCCGTATTCAGGCCGAGGCTGAAGCTTATGCAACCGGCGTCGTCGCCAAGGCCATTCAGGACAATGGTATCGAGGCCGCCCAGTATCAGGTCGCATTGAAGCAAGTCGAAGCTCTGAACGCGCTGGGTAACGGCACTGGTTCGCAGACCATCGTGGTTCCCGCCAATGCGCTTGAGGCCTTTGGCGATGCCTTCAAGATGTTGAAAGGAGGAAAGTAATGGCTGACCCCATCTGGCTGACATGGTGGCTCTGGCTGGCCGGAGCGCTGGCTCTGGGCATACTTGAGATCGTCTTGCCGGGGTTCATCTTTCTTGGCTTTGCAATTGGCGCGGCGGTCACAGGGCTTTTGCTTGTGATCCCCAGTTTTGCCCCAAGCTTGGCAGTTCTGCTGTTGATCTTTGCGGCCCTATCGCTTGTGGCCTGGCTGATCCTGCGGCGCATGTTCGCCCTTCCCCATGGCCAGGTGAAAACCTTCCGCCACGATATCAACGATTGATCCAAATCGACGCAGCGTCCCGGGGGCCACACGGCACCACTGGACGCTGCCCCAGCCTTTCCCTATATAATTTCTCAGGTAACAGCCCCGAGGCACGAATGACCCATCCAAGTGAACAGTTCGAAGGTACGCCGCTGATCGCGCCTTCGACCATCGATCATCCACTCTACGATTCCGTGGTCGAGGCTTGCAGATCTGTCTTCGATCCCGAGATTCCGGTGAATATCTACGATCTGGGTCTGATCTATACGATCGATATCACCAAGGAAAACGCGGTGAAGGTCATCATGACACTGACCGCGCCCGGATGCCCGGTCGCCGGTGAAATGCCAGGCTGGATTGTCGAAGCCATCGAACCGGTCGCTGGCGTCAAAGAGGTTGACGTCGAGCTGACATGGGAGCCCCCCTGGGGCATGGAGATGATGTCAGACGAAGCACGTCTTGAACTGGGATTCATGTAGAATTTCGCTCAGCTTTACCAAGTAAAGCATTGAAGTATAACAAAAAGAGCTGTCTATGAACCGGAGCAGCCCTTTTTACATCAAAGGGCCCGGGCGGCCTATTTCACGCCGCAGGTCGATTTTATCTCGGCCGCACGATGATCCAGCTCTTTGACGTAATCGCCATTCAACATACTGAGCCTTTTTTGCTCGGTTCCCGTGACCAGTCCCAGCAATGCACCGGCAGGAGTGATCGCAATGATACTTTCTGCCTGCTGGTCTTCTGCGTGCTTTTTTTCTGCGGCGATGGCCCGAAGATCCCCCTCGGCTGTTGCGCAATTCACCGGATGTCGTGCGCCATCCGTTGTTGCATGCGCCAAGCCCGCGGTCAGAATGACTGCGACTACAGCTTGCATCGTAATGATTTTTCTGCGGAAATGCCCGATCTTCACCATCTTCATTCGCCCTTCGCTCAATTGTCCGGTCACAATCGTCAAGCTAAGGCGAAGACCGGGAGTGACGCAAGTTTGCTGTGGCAATTGGTCGTTTGGCCGCGTCACTGCCGGTAAAACTTAGGTCAGCAGGTCTGCTATGTCTTGAGCCTGACGCCTCTCGGCCCTAGATTGGGGATAACGTAGCGCAACGGAGACCACCATGTTTGGCATTCCCGGCAAACAGGCCGTGACAATGACGACCAAAGCGGCCGAGCAGATCGCGCGCCTGATGGCGACCGGCGGTCATGCCGGGTTGCGCATTGGCGTCAAAAAAGGCGGCTGCGCCGGCATGGAATACACCATGGACTACGTGGATGAGGCTGACACCAACGACGAAGTGGTCGAACAGGACGGTGCTCGCATCATGATCGCGCCAATGGCGCAGATGTTCTTGTTCGGAACTGAAATCGACTATGAGGTCTCGCTTCTGGAAGCCGGGTTCAAGTTCCGCAACCCGAATGTTGTGGACGCTTGCGGTTGCGGCGAATCCATCAAATTTGACGAGACGCTTTCCACACAAAACTAAGTCGCCTGCAGGTGCAGATAGGTTTCGTTGTAGCGCCGTGTAAGATGGTCACCTGCGCTGATCGTTTTGCCTGAGCCTGGCGGAGCAACGTTGGTGTCGTAGGACGGGTTAAAGAACAGTGGGACCGAAATGCGTTCCTGCGTCCCGCCTATGACGCGGTGCTCGGTGGCTTTGACTTTTCCGGCGGTCCAGAATTCCAGCATCTCTCCAAAGTTGATGATGAATGTACCAGGCGCCGCAGAGACAGGTTGCCAGCTGCTATCCGGCATGCGGACCTCAAGCCCTGAGACCCCGTCCGTGGCCAGCAATGTCAGACACCCATAGTCAGTGTGCGCCCCGATGCCAAAATCCCGATCACCTGCCCATGCCGGACGTTCTGGATAGTAGTTCCCGCGCAACAGGGCCATTGGCGTGTCAAAGGCACGATCAAAACTGAGTTCATCCCGGCCCAAAGCGCCCGCAATGGCCCGAAGAACGCGCATCGCCACATTGCAGGCGTCGCTGTAGTAAGCTCTGATAATATTTTGGAAATCCACGGGATTATTCGGCCACAAGTTCGGTGCATAAACACTGAGCCCTTTTCCGGCATAAGAATTTCCCGCAGGCAATTCGAAACCACAGTCGAACACTTCCTTGAAATCCGGATTGGCCTTGGGGTCGACCTGTTCTGATCGCGGCGCGCCCCACCCTCGGTTTGAACCCGTCATCGCCATATCAACGGTTTTTTTCTGGACGTCCGGTAAATGGAAGAAGTCGCGATACACCTCGATCACGTTTCGGACTTGATCGGCGTTCAACCCGGTGTTCGACACCGTTAGAAACCCAACTTCACCAATGGCATGCAGCAGCTTTGCCATCACTGAAGCCTCGCGTTCATCCAGTTTTCTCAGATCAAGATCATCGATCATGCTGCCCTCCACAATAACGCGGAACCTGCCGTTGTGGTCGGACCTTTGCAACCGGAATTGTCAGGCTCGGCTGGTGGTGCTATCCGATGAGCAAACAACGACTTATTTGGGGGTACGCGTTATGCGGCGCAAGCTGGCAGCTGGAAACTGGAAAATGAACGGAACCGCGGCTGCATTGCCCGAGCTTCTGTCGCTGGCTACATCGTATCCTGATGCATCAGTAGACGTCCTGATTTGCCCACCGGCAACGCTATTGCATCGCGCGGCAGAGGCGGTGAAAGGTACCGGAATTACCGTCGGCGGTCAGGATTGCCATGCAGCCGAATCCGGCGCACATACCGGCGATGTCAGTGCTCAGATGCTGGTTGATGCAGGGGCAAGCGCCGTCATTCTTGGGCATTCAGAACGGCGCGAAGATCACGGCGAACAGAACGAGGATGTCCGCGCCAAAGCACGTTCCGCGATGGACGCGGGCCTGAAAGCCATCATTTGCGTCGGCGAAAGCCTGGAGCAGCGTGAGGCCGCGAACACGCTGGACATAATCGGCGGACAGTTGTCCGGCTCGATCCCAGATCAGTCGACCGGTGAGAACCTGGTTGTTGCCTATGAACCGATCTGGGCCATTGGCACCGGCAAAGTCCCCACACTGGACGAGATCGGAGAAGTGCACGACTTCATCCGCGCTCGGCTTGAACGTCGATTTGGCGAAGGTGTCGGCCGCTCGGTCCGGTTACTTTATGGCGGTTCGGTCAAACCGGGCAACGCAGCCGAAATCTTTGCAGTCTCCAACGTGGACGGGGCGCTGGTGGGCGGCGCAAGCCTGAAAGCCGAAGACTTTTCTGGCATTATCGACGCCCTGCAAAAGGCCTGAGGTCAAGCCAATTTCATCGTCACCAGCCCGGCCACAATTAGGGCCGCCGCGATCAGGCGGGGCGCGGTCAGCGCCTCGCCCAGAAACATCACGCCGACCATGAAGGCACCAACGGCGCCGATGCCTGTCCAGATCGTATAGGCCGTGCCTAAGGGCAAATCCCGCATCGCAAGGGCAAGCAACCCGAACGACCCGATCATTGACGCACCCATCAAAGCCGTAGGCCATAGGCGCGTGAAACCGGCGGATTGCTTCATGGCGACGGCCCAGACAATTTCCAGAAGGCCAGCGAATAACAAAAACATCCAGGGCATAGAGACACCTCACATCTCTTCGGGTCGTCCCGAATGATCAGCCAACAAGGCGAGGTCGTCCTCTTTCCCGTACATAAATTCTCTTGCCCTGTATTCAAGAGGGCGCGGCGTGCAGATCAAAACCTCCAACGCGGCGCGACCCGAAAAACCCAGTATCTGTTGCGCCCATCGGTGATTCCTGCCCTCAGATGACGGCATCCGTTACTGGAGGACACGCCGTCACCTTGCCTATCGCGGGATCGCTCTGGGTGCGGAATACTCAAAAATGGCGGCATATAAAAAAGGCCGGGTCTGGCATAGACCCGGCCTTTCTTGTCGCAGGTATACCCGCTAATTCGTCACGATTTCCGGACCCATAAAGGTATTAGGCAAGAAGGTCGAAATCCACGGTATGTACGTCACCATGATCAGGAAGACGAACAATACGGCCAGGAACGGCAGCGCCGCCTTCACAACGCTCATCATCGGCATACCAGCCACGCCCGAAGTCACGAACAGGTTCAGTCCGACCGGAGGCGTAATCATCCCAATCTCCATGTTGACCACCATGATGATGCCCAGATGGATCGGGTCGATGCCCAACTCGATGGCGATCGGGAACACCAGAGGTGCCACGATGACCAACAGTCCCGAAGGTTCCATGAACTGACCACCGATCAGCAGGATCACGTTGACCACAATCAGGAAGGTGACTGGCCCCAGGCCCGCCGAAAGCATTGCACTAGCGATGTGTTGAGGCACCTGTTCATCGGTCAGCACGTGCTTGAGGATCAGCGCGTTAGCGATGACGAACAGCAACGTCACCGTCAACTTACCGGCCTCAAACAGCGTGTGCTTGGTGTCAGGGTGAAAGAACGCCGTGACCAAAGCATAGGGCTTTTTCAACAGCGGAATGTTCTGCCCATCCCCATTGGTGCTGAGGGGCCCCATGTCCTTGTAGACAAAGCTGGCGATAAAGAAGGCATAGACGGCGGCGACGGCAGCGGCTTCGGTCGGTGTGAAGATACCGCCATAGATACCACCCAGAATGATGACGATCAGAAACAAGCCCCAACCAGCTTCGCGGGCCGAAGTAAATATCTCACCCCAACCCTTCCAGTCACCTTTGGGCAGGTTCTTGACTTTGGCCATAACGTAGATCGTGACCATCAGCATCAGACCCGCCATCAGGCCCGGAATGACGCCCGCAAGGAACATCCGCCCGACCGAGACCTCAACGGCGGCGGCATAGACCACCATTACAATGGACGGCGGGATCAGAATGCCCAGCGTACCCGCGTTACAGATCACACCCGCAGCGAATTCCTTAGAATAGCCAACCTGCCGCATACCGGCGATGACGATAGAACCGATGGCTACAACAGTCGCCGGAGACGACCCCGACAGCGCGGCAAACAGCATACAGGCAAAGACACCCGCAATCGCCAGACCGCCCGGCAAGTGCCCGACACAGGCGATGGAAAAGCGGATGATCCGACGCGCCACTCCACCGGTCGTCATAAAGGAAGACGCAAGAATGAAGAACGGGATCGCCAACAGTGTAAAGTGGCCTTCAAAGGCTTCGAACAGGGTTCCCGCGACCGAAGCCAACGAACTGTCAGAGTAGATCAACAGGAACAGGGTCGAGCTGAGGCCCAAAGCCACCGCAATCGGCACACCAATCAGCAGCAGGCCGATGACCATAGAGAAAAGAAGTACGACGTCCATCAGTCATGCTCTCCTTGCTGAGCGCGGACTTCTTCGATCTCGTCCTCGACTTCGTGGCTGGCAACAAGACGGTCGGTCTCACCACGCCAGATTTGTACTGCGACCTGCGCAAAGCGGATCACCAGAAGCAGCATCGACACCGGCAACACCAGATACGGCACCACCTTGGGCAATTTTTCATACCCCTCGCCGTAGTTGATCAGATCTTCGAGGAAGCGCAGTGGCGCGACCATCGGGATATCGTCAACTTCGTAGAAACTCTGGCTGCGTGCGTCGAAATTGAACCCGGTCGGGAACCAGCGGCCTGAGGTGGGCGGCAGATCCGCAAACACAGCCCAGTAGTCATACGACCCTTTCAGCAGCAAAAGCGAGAACACCAGACAACACGCCACCGATATCAGCGCCAAAATGCGGCGCGGCGCCGGGGCCAGCATGTTCAGGATTGCATCAACACCCAGATGAGCGTGTTTCTTGACCGCATAAGACGCGCCCAGCAACACCAGCCAGCCAAAGGTGAAAACCGTCAGCTCAAGCGCCCACAAGATGTTGGAATTGAATACAAAGCGCGCGATCACGTTGGCGAAGGTTACGACCGTCATCACGCCCAACAGGGCGGCAATCATGGTCTCTTCGATATGGTCGACCAGCCCGCCTTGGCCGGGTTTCGAACCAGACATTTTTCTGTCCCCACATTATTGGTGATGAGAGTTAGGTGTGGCGGGCCAAATTACGGCCCGCCCAGCCTGCGTGTCCGCCACTCCCCAGTCTTTGGACACGCGGCCTCAACCGGGATCAGAACCCGGCGTTGATGGCCTGAGCGGCGTCGATCTTATCCTGACCTACGTCGTCGGAAAACTGGTCCCAAACGGGCTTCATCGCATCGACCCAGGCCTGACGCTGTTCGGGGTTCAGCTCGCGGATGATGCCGCCGGCATCAGTGATCGAAGCCTTGGCTGCTTCGTTCACCGAGAAGGCTTCCTTGTTCCGTGTCTCGGTCACTTCACCCAGAATGGTCAGGAACTGATCGCGCACCTCGGGATCAAGGCTGTCCAACCAGTCAACCGATGTCACGACCAGATAGTCGATGATGCCATGGTTGGTCTCGGTGATACCGTCCTGCACTTCGAAGAACTTTTTGCCATAGATGTTCGACCAGGTGTTTTCTTGGCCATCCACAACGCCCTGTTGCAGCGCGCCGTAAACTTCCGAGAACGCCATCTTCTGCGGGCTGCCGCCAATGGCTTCCATTTGGGCAACCAGAACGTCCGAGGATTGAACACGGAATTTCAGGCCCTCGGCATCCGACGGAGCCTCAAGCGGTTTATTAGCCGACATCTGTTTCATGCCATTGTGCCAGAACGCCAGCCCTTGCAGGCCGCGGCGCTGCATGCTGTCTTTCATCGCCTGACCGTCAGCTGAAGCTTGGAATGCATCAACTGCGTCGATGTTCTTGAACATGAACGGCAGGTCGAACAGACGGAATTGCTTGGTAAACTTCTCGAACTTCGACAGCGACGGCGCGGCCAGCTGGACGTCGCCTTGAAGCATTGCTTCAAGCACCTTGTCGTCATTATAGAGCGTCGAGTTCGGATAGACCTCAACGCACATTACGCCATTCATCTCGTCATTGACGCGCTGCTCCAACAGCGATGCCGCGATGCCCTTGGGGTGTTTATCCGTGTTCGTCACGTGCGCGAACTTGACGACAATCTCGCCGTCATCACACGCGGCCATACCGGCGGTTGCTGTAACACTCAACGCCAGCGCGGTCGCGGCAGTTGTCAGGAATTTCATCTGTCTTTTCCTCCCAGACTTCCATGAAACCTTCAGTCAACGCCAGATCGGCGTCTCATGTGGCGCAGTGAAGCGAATCAAGGGGCACCGCTCAACTTTTTGTTCGAAATTCAGAGCTCTCAAATATTTTCGTTTTATTTCTGCTTGTTAGATGGACATTCCTCGTCATCAAAAGTCAGTGGCGCTGCCTGTTGTGCGAAAATCCGCACATTAATTTCCACAGCTGTGCGGATTTCCGCACGCACTTCGAATCAGATCGAGCGAATCACCCCCTGATTCTCTGGTGACCACACGCAGCCTGTTAATGCAGGCTGCCCGGCCCAACGCCTTTAAATGCATGATAATGCAGTCAAAGGCGGCGAGAGCCTCCGTTAGCGCCGATAGTCTTCTGGGCGAATCTGATAGCGGGCCAGTTTGTCGTAAAAAGTCTTGCGCGGCAGTTTCAACGCTTTTGCCGCATCCGAGGCTTTGCCATTGTGCCGACCAAGCGCCGCGATCAGCAGCGACCGCTCTACGCGCGCCATTTGCTCATTCAGCCCCAGATCAGCGGCACGTGCCACCTCTTCCGGCATCCCCAACACGAACCGCATCGCCGCCGACATCAGCGATCTGGCATTGCCCGGCCAATCGCTGGCCATCAATGACGCAAGGTGCTCCGAGGTGATCTCGGGCTCGGCAATGCCCGCCTGTTCTGCCGCTTGCGCGACATAATGGCGAAAGATCACTGGTATATCTTCGGGTCGTTCCGCCAGCGAAGGGATGCGCACACGCATGACGTCTAGGCGATAAAAAAGATCCGCATTGAATTGGCCCTGCTCTGACAGCGCCGCCAGATCTGCGGTCGTTCCCGCGACGATCCGTGAACCGGTGCCCTGCTCTATCATTTCAAGCGCGGCGTACTGCGTGGCATCCGGCATGGCCGAAACCTCATCCAGGAACAACGACCCACCGGCCGCATCTTCGCAAACGCGCACCAACCCTTCGGGCGTCAACCCTGAGGCCGGGCGCTTGACGAACGGCCCCTGCCCAACCGGCGACATCAGATGAACGACTTCGGCCACTTTCGATATCCCGCTCCCCGGTGGCCCGGTTACCAGAACTTCTGCCCCGGTAGGGGCGACGGATCGGACCCGTTCACGCAAGGCCTCGGCCTGCGCGGACAGGCCGAACAAAAGCCGCGCTGCCGGATCGCCGCGCTCAAGCTCTGATTTGAGGGCACGCTGTTCGATCACCTGCGCGCGCGCGTCAAAGGCGCGCTCCAGCACGGACAGCAGGTCCGCCGCCGCGCATGGCTTTTCCAGAAAATCAAAGGCCCCCTGTCCCATGGCCTGCACCGCCATTGGGATATCACCCTCTCCGGTCAACAGGACAACGGGCAAGTCTGGATCAACCTCACGCGCGTAGTTCAGCAGATGAAAACCATCCCGGCCCGGCATACGGATGTCCGAAACGATCACACCCGGAAAGTCGGCGCGAATATGGTCTTTTGCCGCCACAAAGGATCCCGCAGTAACCGGATCATAATCTGCCAGTTCAAGCGTTTGCGCCAAAGCTTCGCGGACAGCGGCATCATCATCGACCAGTAGAATTTTCCGCGTCATGCGACCTCGTGCTCCGTGAAAGGCTCAAGCTCGACCGTGAATAACGCCCCGGTGTCCAGATTTGCACCCCGGATATTACCCCCAAAGCTTTGCACCAGACCATAAGAGATCGAAAGCCCAAGCCCCATCCCCTCAGAGGATCCGACGGCTTTGGTCGTGTAAAATGGCTCGAACAGTTTTTCCGAGTTTTCGATACCCGGGCCGATATCGCGGACAGTCACAGCCAGCTTGTCGCCACGGTCGATCGCAATGCGAATGAGGCGGTCGTCTTGCCCACTCATGGCGTCGGCGGCATTGTTGATCAGGTTGACGAATACCTGGACCAACCGCACCTCGCCACCCCATGCGTAAACCGGGCTGTTGGGCGGGGCCCAATCCATACGGACATCTTCGGTTCGCAACCGCGCCTCGGTCAACTCTACCGCTGTGTCGATCACCTGAACCAGATTAACCTTGCCCATCGGCTCGCTTTCATTGCGGGCAAAGGCTCGCAGGTTCTTAATGATACGCGCCATGCGCGCCGCCATAGCAGAGATACGCGTCAGGTTCTCCGAGGCTTTCTCATCCCGGCCGCGGGAAAGAAAAGCCGCGCCGTTATCTGCGAATTGCTGGATCGCCATTAGCGGTTGGTTCAGTTCGTGACTGATACCCGCCGACATCTGACCCAACGCGCTGAGTTTGCCCGCTTGGATCAGCTCTTCCTGAGCGTGTTTCAGAGCCGCTTCTGCGTCTTCACGTTCACGCACCTCGCGGCGCAAAGCGGTGTTCGCAGCAGTCAAAGCATGTGTCCGTTGTGCGACCCGGCTTTCCAATACAGCGTTGGCTTCGGCCAATGTGCGCCTGCGTTCGGTCGCCAGATACAACAGCGCGCCGAAGGCCAGACAGATTGCAGCAACGGTTGCCGCCTGCAACCTCGCCAAACGCTGCGCAGGGGCCACATCGACCAGAACCTCAGCCGTCATGTCGATCACCGGCAAATCCAGCATCAGGTGTAATGCGCGACTGGGCAGATACCGTCCCCAGTTCAACTGCCAGACCTCGTGCGGACCGACCAGAACCGATGCGAAATCAACTGCCCCACCGTCTGGCGGTGTCAGGCCCAACTGTCCTTTGTCCCGATGCCAAAACAGCAGATCCGATCGGTTTGAGATAAAGACGACACCGTCCCCGTCGGTGAAGAACACCGCCTCGGTACTGCCGCGCCAAGTCTGTTCCACATCTTGGACATCGGCCACGACGATCAATACACCCTCGACCTGACCAGCATCACCAAAGGCCGGGGCGGCGTAGGAATAGGTGCGATCTCCGCTGCTTTCCACAACCCCGTGCGCGCTGCCCATGGCGCCCTGCAATGCGCGCCGAAACGCGGGGTGGTCCGCCATGTTTGGCCACACAACCGGCTGCGCCGAGGCCAGCACCTGCCCGCTTCGGTCAAGATACATCATGTTGACGGCCGAGGTTTTGTCGGCGACGTCCAGCAATATCGCGCGCGCTGCCCGTTGTTGCACCGGTGTCTCTAGGGCGCGCAGGGCCGGATGCGTGGCCATCAGCACGGCCAGTTCTTGATAGACCTGCATCTGAGTGCTGAGCCGGTCGGCAGCCAGTTCAAGGTCAGCCTCGGCTTTTTCACTGAGCTGCGACAGCGCTTGACGGTAGCCATAGGACCAGACCCCTGCGGTCAACAGGCCGACAGCAAACAAAAATCCCAGAATGACCCAAACGCGTTGCATGATATAGGGTCTTGCATTCGGCGCGCCGCATGGCAAGTCTGCGCCGCATGAAGACGGTATTTCAATCTCCAATCGATCCGGAATTTGTGCAGAACCCCTACCCGTTCTATGATCAGGCCCGCGCGTGCGGTAATCTGGTCTATTGGGAGGACTATGGGAAAGTTGCGGCTGTATCACACCGGGCGGTCTCAGCGCTTTTGAAAGACCGCCGCTTCGGTCGGGAAGTACCCGTAGAAATGCAAACCCCAGGTCCGGCGCATCTTGCCCCTTGGCTGGCGGTCGAGGCGCATTCGTTGCTGGAAGCCGAACCGCCAAGACACACACGCCTGCGTGCATTGGTGATGCGGGCATTCACGTCCCGTGCTATTGCGGCACTGGAACCTTCGATCCACGACCTAACCCATTCTTTGATTGACGCATTTCCCGACCAGCCGTTCGATTTGCTCTCTACCTTTTGCACCCAAGTTCCGGTCATCACGATCTGCCGCCTCTTGGGCGTGCCCGAGGATATGTCACCCAGCCTATTACGCTGGTCACATGATATGGTGGCAATGTATCAAGCCAGCCGTACGCCCGAGACTGAGACCGCTGCCGCAGCCTCATCCCAGGAATTCTCCGACTTTCTGATCGACTACATCGAGCAGCGCCGCAGCGATCCGCAGGACGATCTGATCACACGGTTGATCGCGGCCGAAGAGGATGGCGAAAAGCTGTCACGCGAAGAGCTGGTCGCCACCTGCATTCTGCTTTTGAATGCCGGGCACGAAGCGACGGTGCATTCACTTGGAAACGGCGTAAAGACCGTTTTGCAAAATGGCATCGGACCGCAATACTTTGCGCCGGACAGCATCGACCGCACGGTAGAAGAGATTTTACGCTATGACCCGCCGCTGCACATGTTCACTCGCTATGCCTATGAAGACATCGACGCATTTGGGTACAGTTTCAAACGTGGTGATGAGGTCGCGCTACTACTGGGCGCTGCGAACCGGGATTCTGCGGTCTGGAGCGACCCGGACAGGTTCGATCCCACCCGCGCCATCGTCACGAACACCAGTTTCGGTGGCGGCCTGCACTTTTGCGTTGGCGCCCCTCTGGCACGGATGGAAATGCGCATCGCACTGTCCACGCTGTTCGACAGATATCCGAACCTGCGCCTGAGCGCCGAGCCCGAGTACTCGAATACCTACCATTTTCACGGGCTGACCAAACTGATGGTGCAGACCTAGCTTTCGATCAGCGCTTTCAAAGGCAACATGGTGGTGGACTTGATTTCTTCCATCGACAGCAAGGCAGTCACGTTGTGAACGCGCACTTCTGAAATCAGCGCCTGATAGAAGTCGTCATAGGCACGCGCGTTCTTGACCCGCACCTTTAGGATATAGTCGATGTCGCCGGCCAGCCGATGCGCCTCTTGCACTTCGGGCCTGTCCCGCAGAGCTTTCAGGAATTTATGCTGCCAGTCAGCCTCATGTTCCGACGTTCGGATCAGAACAAAAAACGTAGCTTCAAATCCCAGCGCTTCGGCGTCCAGCAAAACGGTCTGTTGACCGATCACTCCGGCCCCTTTCAGTTTGCGTATCCGATTCCAGACCGGGGTCTTGGAACTGCCAACACGAGCGGCTATTTCGTCCAGCGATTGACTGGCGTCCCGCTGCAGCTCGACCAGAATTTTCCGATCCGTATCATCAATCCGCACCGACATTCCAAATTTCCCTTCGTTTCGAAACCAATGTCCCGCTTTGCCGTTGGCGCGGAACATTTGTCCTTATTTGTTCGCCTATATGGCGTATTGGCGGGAATATTTCCTATATTGCAAGACAAGTCAAACCACACTCGGGACACGAAATGCAGCTTACGCAATCATATGATGGCACAGGACATGTCGACTTTGTCGGCGCGGGTCCGGGCGATCCGGAATTGCTGACGCTCAAGGCGCTGAAAGCCTTCGAGCGCGCGGACGTTGTGCTTCATGACCGTCTGATCAGCGCTGAGGTTCTGGCGCTGGCCGGCAAGACCGCCCAACTGGTCGATGTCGGCAAGGCCGGTTTCGGCCCGTCTTGGAAACAGGAAGACATTGACGCCCTGCTGGTTGAGTACGCCTTGAAAGGTCAGCGCGTCGTGCGCCTGAAGTCCGGCGACCCGACCGTGTTTGGACGTCTGGATGAAGAGATCGAGGCGGTTGAGGCTGCTGGTATCTCGTGGCGGATCGTTCCGGGCATCACTGCTGCGTCGGCAGCGGTTGCCGGAATCGGTCAAAGCTTGACACGTCGTGGGCGCAATTCTTCGGTCCGTTTTCTGACCGGCCACGACATGAAGGGATTTGCGGATCACGACTGGAACGCGTTGGCGCGCACCGGTTCGGTGGCTGCGATTTACATGGGCAAAAAGTCCGCTCGTTTTATTCAGGGCCGCCTGATCATGCACGGTGCTGATCGCCAAACGCCGGTGACGTTGATTGAAAACGCTACGCGCCCCGATCAGCGCATTCTGGAAACGACTCTGGACCAGTTGCCCACCGATTTGAACGCCGCCGAAATGGACGGCCCTACCCTGACATTTTATGGCCTCGCCCCGCGCCAAGCGGCCGTGGCCCTGACCGATTTCAAGAAGGAGCACGCCTGATGGCCCGCGCTTTTACCCCCAAAGTGGTGACCGCCAACGACCTGTTGGAAGGTGACGTCATCTATTTGACCGAAGACGATCGCTGGTCGCGCGAATTGTCCGAGGCCGAACTGATAACCGACGAAGCCCACGCGCAGGTCCGCCTGCTGGATGCAACACGTCAGGCCAGCAAGATCGTTGGTGCTTATCTTGCCGATGCCGTCGCCGGCGACAACGGCCCCGAGCCCACCCATTTCCGGGAAGACTTCCGCCGCACTGGTCCGTCCAACTATGCCCACGGCAAACAGGAAACTTCCCCGCAGCCCCGGGCCTGACCTCTGGCCCGTCTCTCTCCCCTACTCAAGGCCCCAAGGTTCGGGGCTGCAACTAAGGACAGCTAATCATGTATCGCTACTCCGAGTTCGACACAGCATTTTTGGCAGAACGTAACGCGCAGTTCCGCGCGCAGGTCGAGCGCCGCATTGACGGCTCGCTCACCGAGGATGAATTCAAACCCCTGCGCCTGATGAACGGCCTGTATCTGCAACTGCACGCCTATATGCTGCGCGTCGCGATTCCATACGGCACGCTCTCCAGCGCGCAGATGCGTCAACTGGCCCTGCTGGCCGAGAAGTGGGACAAGGGCTACGGCCATTTCACCACCCGTCAGAACATCCAGTACAACTGGCCCAAGCTGAACGACGTGCCAGACATGCTGGACGCGCTGGCTGAGGTTGGCATGCACGCCATTCAGACATCGGGCAACACCATCCGCAACGTGACCGCCGACCATTTCGCCGGTGCCGCCGCGGATGAGATCGCCGACCCGCGCCCCTATGCCGAACTGTTGCGCCAGTGGTCGACCGACCACCCGGAATTCCAGTTCATGCCGCGTAAGTTCAAGATCGCCATCACCGGGTCCGAGAATGACCGTGCCGTGATCAAGGCGCATGACATCGGCCTGCAACTGGTTGAGCGTGACGGCGTTCTGGGCGCCCGCGTTATTGTGGGTGGTGGCCTGGGCCGTACGCCGATGATCGGTAAAGAACTGTCCGAATTCGTCGCCTTTGACGACCTGCTGGCTTATCTGGAAGCCACTGTTTCCGTGTGGAACCAGATCGGCCGCCGCGACAACAAGTACAAAGCGCGCATCAAGATCACGGTGCATGAGCACGGCATCGACGCCATTCGCGCCAAGGTCAACGAGCGCTTCCTGCAGGTTCGCCCGCAGTTCAAAGGCGCTGACATGAACCTGTTGGAAGAGATCAAGGGCCACTTTGCCCCGCCAACCTTCCGTGAAGCCTCGGTTGCGTCGTTTGAAAGCGCCTATACCAATGATCCCGTCTTCCGGTCGTGGGTCGACACCAACATCGCACCGCACAAGAACGCGGACCACGCGATCGTCACGATCTCGGTCAAGAAGCACGGTCAGACGCCGGGTGACGCGACCGCCGAGCAGATGCGCGTGATGGCCGATCTGGCCGAAGAGTTCGCCTATGACGAGCTGCGCATCAGCCATGAGCAGAACGTGATCCTGCCCCATGTCCACAAGTCGGACCTGCCTGCGATCCATGCGAAGCTGAAAGAGTACGAACTGGCCACCGCCAATATCGGCCTGATCAGCGACATCATCGCCTGCCCCGGCATGGATTACTGCGCACTGGCGACAGCCCGTTCGATCCCGGTTGCACAGGAAATTGCGACCCGTTTCGATGATCTGAAGCTTGAGCATGATATCGGTCACCTGAAGATCAAGATCTCGGGTTGCATCAACGCATGTGGTCACCACCACGTGGGTCACATCGGCATCCTGGGTCTGGATCGCGCAGGCGTCGAGAACTACCAGATCACTCTGGGTGGTGACGCGACCGAAACTGCAGCCGTTGGCGACCGCACCGGCCCGGGCTTTGCCTATGATGAGATCGTGCCTGCCGTCGAACGCATCGTCGAAACCTATCTGGAACAGCGTGACAGCGCCGAAGAGACATTCCTTGAAACCTATCGCCGCGTAGGCATGGCGCCGTTCAAGGCAGCCCTCTACCCCGAGGCGCGAGCGAATGCCGCTTGACCTGATCCAGACGGAACTGGGGGCTGACCGCGCAGAGCTGACCGAAAAGGTCGAAGCGCTGAACACCCAGTTGCGCCACCACAGTGCCCATGACGTCATGCATGGCGCGTTGGAGGCAATCGAAGAGCTTGCTTTGGTCTCCAGCTTTGGGGCGGAATCGGTGGTGTTGTTGCACATGGCAGCCGTGGTCGACAAAGCCACGCCGGTCCTGTTTGTGGACACGCAGATGTTGTTCACCGAAACGCTGGAATATCAGCAGGACGTATCAGATCGGCTTGGCCTGAAGAACGTCCACATCATCCGCGCAGATGATGAGGATGTTCAGCGCGAAGACCCATACCGCGCCTTGCGCCTGAGCGACACGGATGCCTGCTGCAACCTGCGCAAAACCTTCCCGCTGCAGCGTGCTTTGGCGGGCTATGACGGCTGGATCTCGGGTCGGAAGCGGTTCCAGTCTGGCACACGCGCCGCGCTTGACTTCTTTGAGGTCGAAGACGGCACCGGTCGGATCAAGGTAAACCCGCTGACCCATTGGGCGCCGGAAGACGTGCGCGCCTATATGGATGAAAACAACCTGCCCCGGCATCCGCTGGTGGCCAAAGGTTACCCTTCGATCGGTTGTGCGCCCTGCACCTCGCCGGTCAAAGAAGGCGAAGACCCCCGCGCCGGACGCTGGCGCGATCAGAACAAAGAAGAATGCGGCATCCATTTTGTCGACGGCAAGATGGTGCGCGCTGGAGAGAAAACATGAACGTAATCGTAACGGATGAGGGGTTCGCCCCCGACGACTGGACAGATGGCTTTGTCACGCTGGAAGACGCGGCCAATGATGTCGTTGCGCTGGACGTGGCCTCGGACGCTGATCCTGATGAACTGGTTGACCGCCTGGGCAGCGCCCGCATGGTCCGCGTGGACTTCCCCTCTTCGGCGGATGGCCGCGGCTTTACCATCGCGCGCGTGCTGCGCCTGAAGGGTTTCACAGGTCGCCTGCGGGCCAGGGGCCACGTTCTGGCCGACCAATACGCCATGGCGCGCCGCAGCGGGTTCGATGAGGTCGAAATCGACGACGCACTGGCCAATCGCCAGCCCGAAGATCAATGGCTAGCCCGCGCCAATTGGAAAGATCATAGCTATCAGGCCCGCCTGCGCGGCTAACCCCGCCAATCGCCAGCTTGTGACTTCAAAGGGGCATTTAGCCCCTTTTCCTGACTTGAATCAAAGATTAAACGGAGATGTCGGTTTACCCAGCCGATAGTGAAACGATGACAGAGATGAAACCCGTGACCGAAGCAACCGCCGTCAAGGCACCCGTCCTTCCGGACGCCCAGACCGTAACAGATGTCAAACATTGGACCGACAGCCTGTTTTCTTTCAAGGTCTCGCGTCCCGCCTCGCTGCGCTTCCGCTCGGGCGAGTTCGTGATGATCGGCCTGCTGGGCGACAACGGCAAGCCTTTGCTGCGCGCGTATTCCATCGCCTCGCCTTCGTGGGATGAAGAGCTGGAGTTCTACTCGATCAAGGTGCAGGACGGTCCGCTGACATCGAAACTGCAGCACATCAAACCGGGTGATCAGATCATCCTGCGGCCCAAGCCCGTTGGCACGCTGGTCCACGACGCCCTGCTGCCTGGAAAACGCCTGTGGTTCTTTGCCACCGGAACAGGTTTTGCGCCCTTCGCCTCGTTGCTGCGCGAGCCGCAGACCTATGAGGATTACGACGAAGTCATCATCACCCATACCTGCCGCGAAGTGGGTGAATTGGAATATGGCCGTCAGTTGATCGAAAGCATTCGTCAGGACGAAATGCTGGCAGAACTGATGGGCGAAGGCTTTGCCGACAAGATTCGCTACTACCCGACCACGACACGGGAAGAGAGCCCCAAGATGGGTCGCATCACCGAGTTGCTGAAAGACGGCACAGTTTTTGCTGATCTGGGCATCGAAGGCGGCATCAAGCCGGAAACCGACCGGGCTATGGTCTGTGGGTCGTTGGCCTTCAACCTGGACATCAAAAAGATTCTGGAAGAGTTCGACCTGCGCGAAGGTGCCAATTCCGAACCCAAGGAGTTTGTCATCGAAAAAGCCTTTGTTGATTAACTCGATGCACCGGTTCCGGGGCATTTGGCCCCGGACTGGCGAAAAACCTATGACAAAACCCGGTTTTTTCGGCCTCGCCTGCACTTATGCCGCTTGAATCGGCGTGCAGGCCAGTCTAAATTCCGGCCTTGAAATTCTGCAATCATCAAAGGAATGAACCCATAGCCCGCAGACCTCACAACGCGCCGCCGCAAAGAGACACCGGCCCCCGCGTCAATGATAAGATCCGTGCCCCCGAAATTCGTCTGATTGGCGCTGAAGGTGAAAATGTCGGGGTGGTTCATCCCGCCAAAGCCATGCAGATGGCAGTTGATGCCGGTCTTGATCTGGTCGAAATTTCGCCCAACGCAAACCCGCCGGTCTGCAAGATCATGGACTTTGGTAAGTTCAAATACGAGACGCAGAAACGCGAAGCCGAAGCCCGCAAAAAACAGAAGATCATAGAGATCAAAGAGGTCAAATTCCGACCCAACACTGACACTCATGATTACGACGTGAAAATGCGGAACGTGTTCAAGTTTCTTGAAAACGGGGACAAGGTCAAAGTGACCCTGCGTTTCCGCGGCCGTGAAATGGCGCACCAAAATCTGGGTCGTGAACTTTTGGAACGTGTTGCGGCCGACACAAAAGACATCGGCAAGGTCGAAAACATGCCGAAGATGGAAGGCCGCCAGATGATCATGCTGATTGGACCGCTGCCACAGAAATAAGCCCCTGTGCATATCGAATTCGAAACCCTGTCAGATCCGCTCTGACAGGGTTTTTTTGTTGGTTATTAGGAACAGGCCACGCGGCGCTTCAGCCGGGGATCGAAGTCGAGATCGCCCGACCAAGTTTGCCCACAAGCTCGTCTATCCGCGCGTCTTCAATGATGAATGGCGGGGCCAGCAGGACATGATCCCCAACTCGCCCATCCCGTGTACCGGACATGGGATAGCAGATCAGCCCCTCGGCCAAGGCGGCTTTCTTGATTTTGCCTGCAACGCCATGAGCCGGATCAAACGGTGTTTTTGTTTCGCGATCAGCCACCAGCTCCAGCCCTCGAAACAGCCCCCTGCCGCGGATATCGCCGACATTTGGATGCTGTCCGAATTCGGCCTGCAACGCCGCTTGCAGCTTTTCGCCCATGACGCCGGCGCGCGCGGGCAAAGCGCGCGTAGTAAGTTCGGTGACTACAGCCAGGGCCGCTGCCGTCGCAACCGGGTGACCGATATAGGTGTGACCATGCTGAAAGAACCCGGACCCGTCGCAGATTGCATCATAGATTTTCCCGGTACACATCATCGCACCAATCGGTTGGTAACCAGCGCCCAACCCTTTGGCGATGCACAGAATGTCCGGTGCAATTCCATCACGATCGCAGGCAAACAAATGTCCGGTCCGCCCCATGCCACACATCACCTCATCAAGGATCAACAGAACGCCATATTGGTCACAGATCTGGCGAATACGCTGGAAATACCCCTCAACGGCAGGAACCGCGCCCAGCGTTGCGCCCACAACGGGTTCCGCCATGAACGCCATAACCGTTTCAGGACCCAAGCGTAGGATCTCGGCCTCCAACTCATTCGCGACGCGCTGGCCGTAGTCAAAGCTGCTCTCGGCATCCGGCTTTTCAGCGTATTCGAAACAGGGCGCGATATGTGTCATCTCGATCAGCATCGGAGCAAACTGCGCGCGTCGCCATTCGTTACCTCCAGCCGACAACGCGCCCAAAGTGTTCCCGTGATAGCTCTGCCGCCGCGCGATCACCCGGCGACGCTCGGGCTGACCAATTTCAAGAAAGTACTGCCGCGCGAGTTTCATCGCCGCCTCGGTCGCCTCGGACCCGCCTGAGACGAAATACACACGGTCCAGACCATCAGGCGCGTGTTCCACCAACAGATCAGCCAACGCCTCGGCAGGTTCGGATGTCATGAAACCGGTATGTGCAAAAGCGATCTGTTCGACCTGCCGCTGCACGGCTTCGATAACCGCCGGGTTCGAATGCCCAAGGCATGACACCGCAGCGTCACCACAATCCAGATAGCGTTGCCCCTGATCGTCGATCAGGTAACACCCGTCGCCCCCAACGGCGACCGGCAGGTTCGATTTGGTATGACGAGGAAAAACGTGGCTCATTGCTGAGGTCCTTTCAAAACCGCGACCAGCGCCGAAACCGACGCTGCGTTGTTCGCCCAGGCACTTCCGTCCTGGTCGGTCAAACTGTTTTCAAATCCAACCCGCACATCCCCTCCACGGTCCGCAGCCGTTTTTAGGCAAGCATGTTCCTGCTTTCCGAATGCACAGACCATCCAACTGGAGTGGGTTTGCGGAAAGTGATCAAGGTCTTCTGGTGCGGATTCCTGCCCCGAGGTGTAACGCCCCAGAACCAACAGCCGATCAGTTTGCCCGTCGCGGACGATCCCGCGGGCCTGCCAGTCTGCCAGAAGCACAGCATCTGCATCGTCATAGAGAATATGTTGAACGCGCGTTCCCTGCTCGGCACAGAGACCGTAAACACTATCTGCGAGGTCTGGCGTGCGCGCGATTTCCCGGACCGAGATCGAAGCCCATTTCGGCTTTACATTTTGCAAACAGTGCAATTGGGCCGGGACATCAAAGATACCCGCTGCCTCGGTTGTGATCTGGACATCCATCTCTGGCACGACACGACGCAACTCTGCCATCGTCTCAAGATAACGCCCGGCATCCAGAGAATGCTGCCCCTGATCATCGCGCACATGCAGGTGAATTCCATCTGCACCGGCTCGAAAAGAGCTTTGTGCAGTCGATACGATCTCCTGCACCGACACCGGAAGCTGAACGTGATCCGCATGCCGCCTGCGGGCACCGTTCGGCGCCACCAGAACATAGGGCGTATGCGATTGCGGCAGTGTTTTGGACATAAGAGTACCCTTTTAGACTTTTAACCCAGTTAAGGACCTTAGGCGCGTTTTCAATTTACATATTTCATAACATTTGTTTTCTTTCACGGATGACCAAGTCTTTGAGCCAGCTTACCGAAGCTCTGCGACAGCAGATTGACCAGTTGCCTCCCGGATTGCAGATGGCGGCAAAATACATCCTCGACCATCCCGGAGATTTCGGGCTGGACTCAATTCGGGAAACCGCAGCAAAGATCGGCGTCAGCTCGAACGTTCTGGTCCGGCTGGCGGACCGGATGGGATATGACCGCTTCGACAGCCTGCGCGCTCCGTTCCGCGATGCGTTGGTCACAGATGGTGAGGATCATCTGAGTCAAAGTTGGCTTGCCGACATGCAAGACGGTGATTCATTCAGCGCTGCCCAGGCAAAATTCGCCCAGAATGCACAGAACGTCGTTATGCGATCCCTGAGGTTAATGAACCCTGAACGCGTCAAGCGCGCCGTAGAAATTATGACGTCTGCTGACAGGTGCTTTGTCACCGCCACCCGGGCCAGCTACGCCTTGTCTTACTATTTTTCATATGCGGGACGCATGGCACACCCCGGTCTGCAACTTATTCCGCGCCACATGGGGTCCGCGGCAGATGATCTGTTGGACGCAAGCCCCAACGATTGCCTGATTGCAATCACCGTTCACCCTTATTCCGCCGACACCATTCAATCAATGCGATTGGCGCGACGCATGAATGTGCCGCTCATCCTGATTGCCGACAGCGAAGTGATCGCACCCGGGATCGAGCCGGACGTGGTTTTCCCCGTCAGCACGCGATCTCTGCACCACTTCTCGAACTATGCTGGGGCCATGGCGGTTCTGGAATGCCTACTGGGTCACCTATTTCAAGCAGGCGGAGACGTCGCGCGCAATCGCGTGGACAATTACCAAAAGTCCCGAGAAGACACAGGCGCATACTGGCAACCATCCCAGCCGCCCAGAATAAGACGGAAATAAAAAAGCCCCGGCCATAAGGTCCGGGGCTTTTTTGACAGTTTTGAGCTTACATGCAGGCTTCAATGGCTCTCTTGGTCATCACGCTGACCAGATGCGCGCGATACGCCTTACTGCCGTGCAAATCGGCAATCATATTCGCGGGATTGATGCTCAGCCCGGTCAAGGCATCCTGCCGAAACTCTTTATTCAGGGCTTCCTCGGCCTCGGACCAGCGGAACACACCATCCTCACTGGCACCTGTTACCGCAACGCGAACACCGTCCGCGAAACGCGCCAGATACACTCCGACTAGTGCAAATCGCGATGCGGGTTGCAGGAATTTCTGGTAGTTGGCCGCTTGTGGCACCGGAAAATTGACTGTGGTGATGATCTCACCTTCCTCCAGGGCTGTACTGAACATGCCCTCGAAGAAATCATCCGCCGCGATTTGGCGCGTATTGGTGATGATCGTCGCACCTGATCCTAAAGCGCCCGCCGGATAGCAAGCGGCCGGATCATTGTTGGCCAGCGAGCCACCGATTGTACCTCGATTGCGCACCGCTGGATCGCCGATCTGTCCAGCCAGCGCGGCCAGTGCCGGATAGCTGCCGGCGGCCTCTGACGCCACAGTTGCGTGGGTTGTTGCGCCACCAATGGCCACAGACCCGTCATCCTCGATGCAAACGCCCTGTATGTCGGGAATCCCACCCAGCGACACCAGCGTAGACGGCGCTGCCAATCGCTGTTTCAGCGTTGGGATCAGCGTCTGGCCGCCCCCCAACGCCTGTGCATCCTCGCCTCCCAACGCCGAAACGGCATCAGCAACGGTCGAGGGCTTTTCAAACTCGAAATTGTACATTTCGCTTTCCTTTCCGAAAGGCGCGGATCCGCCCTTCATCTGGCTAAAATATCCCGAGGGTCTGGGGGCAAAGCCCCCAGACCACCCGACCAATCAGCTGTTCATCGCCGCCCACACGCGGGACGGGCTCACCGGCATATCGATGTGATCGACCGCCTTGCCGCCCGAGTTCAGCGCATCCAGCACCGCGTTTACTACTGCAGGCGGTGAACCGATTGCTCCGGCTTCACCGCAGCCCTTCACACCCAACGGGTTATGCGTACAGGGCGTCTGGCTGGAATGGTCGACACCATAGAACGGCACGTCGTCCGCGCGCGGCATCGCATAATCCATGAAAGACGCGCTCAGCAATTGACCGTTTTCGTCATAGGCACAGTTTTCCAACAGTGCCTGACCTATACCCTGACCGATACCGCCATGAACCTGACCGTCGACGATCATCGGGTTGACGATGTTGCCAAAGTCGTCAGCGGCAGTGAAGGCCTCGATGGTCACCTGACCGGTCTCGGGGTCAACCTCGACCTCGCACGCATATGCACCGGCGGGGTAAGTAAAGTTGGCCGGGTCGTAAAACGAGGTCTCCTCCAACCCGGGCTCAACTTCCAGCGGATAGTTGTGCGGAACATAAGCCGTCAGGGTCACATCACCCCAGGCCACCGATTTGTCCGTGCCCGCGACGCTGAACTGGCCGTCCTTAAGCTCGATATCGGCCTCGGACGCTTCCAAAAGGTGGGCCGCGATCTTCTTCGCTTTCTCGATCACCTTTTCCGTCGCCTTGACCATGGCCGAACCACAAACGGCCAGCGAACGCGAACCGTATGTGCCCATACCAAACGGGATCTTGGAGGTGTCACCATGAACGATCTCGACCATCGACTCGTCGATACCGATCATGTCGGCTACGACTTGCGGAAAGGCGGTCTCATGCCCCTGCCCGTGGCTGTGTGCGCCCACCATGACGCTGATCGAACCGGTGGCGTTCACCCGCACTGTCGCCGCATCATAAAGACCCGCTCGGGCCCCTAGCATGCCGACGATATTCGACGGCGCGATGCCGCAGGCTTCGATATAGCAGTTGATGCCAAGGCCACGCAGCTTGCCGTTGGCCTCACTGGCAGAACGACGCGCCGCAAAGCCAGCTAGATCGGCAGCAGCCTCAAGCTTGTCCATCGTGCCGTTGTAGTCCCCGGTGTCATAAGTCAGCGCGACCGGCGTGTCATAAGGGAACTGGGTGACAAAGTTCTGACGGCGCAGGGCAATCGGATCGACGCCCAACTCGCGAGCAGCTTTGTCAACGACACGTTCCAGCTGATAAGTCGCCTCGGGGCGGCCAGCGCCACGATAGGCGTCCACCGGAACCGTGTTGGTGAACATCGCCTTCACGTTCACCTGAATGACCGGTGTCTTGTAGTTACCTGCCATCAGTGTCCCATGCAGCCAGGTCGGAACCGAGCTGGAGAAGGTCGACAGATACGCACCAAGGTTCGCATAGGTGTTGGTGCGCAGGCCAATGAAGTTGTTGTCTGCATCCAGCGCCAGTTCGATCTTGCTGACATGGTCGCGGCCATGGGCATCGGACATGAACGCCTCAGACCGGCTGGACGTCCACTTGACCGGACGGTTGCAGGCCTTGGCGGCGAAGGTGCAGAACGCCTCTTCCGCATAGTGGAAGATCTTGGTTCCAAAACCGCCGCCCACGTCCGGGGCCACCACGCGCACTTTATGTTCGGGCAGGCCCAGAACAAAAGCGCACATCAGCAAGCGGATCACATGCGGGTTTTGCGAGGTGGTGAAGAGCGTGTATTCGTCCGTACCACGTTTGTACTCACCCACCGCCACACGCGGTTCCATCGGGTTTGCGACGAGGCGGTTGTTCACCAGATCCAGCGTCGTCACGTGGGCTGCGTTGGCAAAGACCTCATCGACCTTGGCGTCGTCCGTCTCACCCAGTTGCCAGTCATAACAGATGTTGTTCTTCAGATCGTCATGAACCAGCGTCGACCCATCCTGAGCGGCAGCTTTCATGTTCATGACAGCCGGCAGTTCTTCGATATCCAGATCGATCGCCTCGGCCGCATCACGGGCCTGTTCGAGACTGTCGGCCACAACGGCCGCAATCGGGTCGCCCACATGGCGCACCTTGCCTTGTGCCAAAATAGGGTGCGGCGGTTCCTGCATCGGTGCGCCGTGCTTGTCGGTCACTTCCCAACCGCAGGGCATCCCGCCCACACCTTCAAAATCCTTGCCGGTGAAAACCTTGACCACGCCCGGCATAGCTTCGGCGGCTGAGGTGTCGATGTTTTTGATCCGGCCATGCGCGATGTCGGACCGTAGGAAATGTACATAGGCCTGGCCATGTACGTTGATGTCGTCGGTATAATTGCCCGCTCCGGTCAGAAAGCGTACGTCTTCGCGCCGCTTGGAACTGGCTCCGATGCCACTGTCTTTGGGCATTGCTTGTTCTCCTCCCATAAACGGATGCTGTGCATCCTATGTCTTCCCACGGGCGCTTCATCGGACGCCCGTAGCGGCATCATTCGGCAGCGATGCTGCTGACGTCCTGACCAGATGCGGCCATGATCGCCTTGACAATGTTGTGGTAGCCGGTGCAACGGCACAGGTTGCCTTCCAGATACTTGCGCACCTCGGCTTCGGTCGGGCGCGGGTTTTCCTTCAGCAGTGCTGCAGCACTCATGACCATTCCCGGTGTGCAGAAACCGCATTGCAAGCCGTGATGGTCCTGAAATGCCTGCTGAATCACGTTCAGCGAGCCATCCTGGTTAGCCTGGCCTTCGATCGTGCCCACATCAGCCCCGTCTGCCTCAAGTGCCAGCATATTGCAGGACTTCACCGCCTCGCCGTTCACATGGACAACACACGCGCCACATTGCGCTGTATCGCAACCCACATGAGTGCCAGTGAGATTGAGATTCTCGCGTAAAAAACCGGACAACAGCGTCCGACCTTCCACCTCACCGCTCACGGTCTTACCGTTCACGGTCATTGAGACCTTGGTCATAAGATCCTCCCCTATTGGCTTTTATCGCTATCGCCGAGTTAAACACGGGAAAATTTGTTTGAGAACAAAAATATTTAGCGCCAATATCCGACGTTCGTAGGGGTCGTCTTTTCCATCTCAGCCGCCTAAGAAGAAAAGCTAAATTGCTACATCACCTTTTGCGCGACGCACGTGGTTGCGGCCGCGTCGGGATTTCTTTCAACAACCCGCCAACCCCCATCCCAGCAATGTCCGCGCCGGTTGTTTCTATCCCGCAGGCAACCCGCGACAGGACCCAATCCGCACCGTTCAATGCAGGCGTACGGGCGCACCCGGGCAATCCGATTACTGGCCTTGGGCCGAGTGTTCCAAGAAACAGCAGATTGCCGGGGTCGACTGGCATGCCGAACCTGTCCACCTGACCGCCAGCCGCCCGCACGGCCTGAGGTGCAACATCAAAAACATCAGATGTGGCAGAGCCGGTCAGGATCATCACAATGTCACCGGCAGCCTCTGAAATAGCCTGCGAAAGCGGTTCGGCTTTGTGTGGAACGATCCGTACATCGCTGAGGTCCATGCCAAGGGTTTCCACCCGGCCACGAATGGCTGCAATACCCTTTTCGTTGGGGGGACCTCCGGGAATATCCGTGACGATCAGCCCTGCCGTTTTATGGACCGGTGCCATCAGACGAATCGAAGCCCTGGCCAGACCAGCGGCCTGCACGACGTCATCCTTTGGAACGGCATAGGATATCACCTTGATCGTGGCGACCATCCCGCCCGGGCCCATCTGTTGATATTGCGGCACCGTCGCTACGGTGATCATCGGGTTGACGCAGTTGAACTCCTGCAGGGCCGCGACGTCCAATTCGACAACACCTGGCCCGTCGGCCAGCAAGTTCACGCGCCCGGTAAACGGCTGCGTTACCCGTAAACCGGCAGCGTCTGGATCAGGCGCAAGCGCTGCGGCCAACATTTCAGCAGCCTCGTCTTCGTGGCAATCGCCGGGCTCAAGCTGCGCAACCGTGACCTCATCATATCCAGCTGCACCCAGCTGAGCGCCATGTTCGGACGTCAGCAGCAATCCTTTGCGCAACTTGGCATCCTGCACCTGGACGGAGTGTGCAAGGATCGCGCCGGTGGCCTCAGCGACAGGAACGGGACCGAATTTCACGCCTTGCCCCGCAGCACGGCCGTCATCTGGGCGAGGATGGCCACCGCGATCTCGGACGGATCCGCCGCGCCGATATCCAATCCAATAGGTCCGTGGATCTGGGCAATCTGTTCGTCCGAAAAACCCGCCTCTTTCATGCGAGCAACTCGTTTGGCATGCGTACGCGTGGACCCCAGAGCCCCGATAAAAAACACGCCCGCCTTCAAGGCGGATTCCAAAGCCGGGTCGTCCAATTTGGGGTCATGCGTCAGCAAGACAACAGCGGTTCGCGTGTCCATACCCAGCTTGGCCACCGCCTCGTCCGGCCAATCAGTCAGGATGGTTTCGCCCGGGAAACGGGCACCAGAGGCAAAGGCATCGCGCGGGTCGATGATGGCCGGATCATATCCTGCGATCCGGGCCATCGGAACCAGCGCCTGCGCAATGTGCACTGCTCCCACAATTATCAATCGCAGCGGAGGGTTGTGGACCGCAACAAATGTCTGTCCGTCCTCCTCAAAACCTGATCGGTCCTTGCGCATTCGGTCTGAATAGGCTTTCCGCCGCAAAGCCCGATGACCGGTTTCGGTATTAACTTCATAGGCCACCGGTTCCCGCTGAGCGCGGGCTTTGACCAGATCTCGCAACATGGATTCTGGCAGGACCGAACCGATAGGTTCCACTAAAACACGGATCGTTCCGCCACAGGCCAGACCCACAGCAAAGGCATCTTCGTCGCTGACGCCAAATTCCAACAGACGTGCCTCACCCTCGTCCATCGCTTCAAGCGCTTCGACGATGACCGCCCCTTCGACACAGCCACCGGACACCGAGCCTTCGATGCGACCATCTGCAGCAATCACCAACTGAGCCCCGACACGGCGCGGCGCGCTGCCCCAGGTTTCAACCACCGTGGCCAGCGCGGTTGGATGACCTTCGTCATGCCATTTAAGAGCCGTCTCTGGGCTGTTGTCGAATCTGTCCATTGCACCCTCCCGGCCTGTTCTGATCCAACATAGGCAGGTTTGGCGCAATGAAAAGTGAGCCTTAAGACCAATATCGAATGTTCCCCACTCACTTACGCAACGACCTGAATCGGCGTATACAAGCCCAGATCAGCACGCCAACGACTAATCATTGATTGCACCTGAACCAGATTCTAGCCTACATGCATAGCTGCTGCATTCCAGTATGCGCATATTAATTTTTCACAACGGAGACAGAGAGTTGAAACGCATTATTACACTCGGAATGGCATTTGGCCTGTTCACCGCAAGCGTTGCATCCGCGGACACTTTCCTGCGTTACGGCGAAGTTGAAGGTTGGAAAGTCTTTATCGACGAAGACAAGAAATCCTGCCTGATCGAAGCTGTAGACGACGCCGAAAATGTCGTTCAGATGGGTCTGACCGAAGACCGTAGCGTCGGATATGTCGGCGTCTTCACCAAGGCCAAGACCGACATCAAGCGCGGTGAAAAAGAAGCTGTCGCGGTCCTGCTGGGCGACAATATCTATGTTGGTGAAGCAACCGGTATGAAGGGCAACATCACCAAGGGTTACTCTGGTGGGTACGTCCTGTCTGACGATCCCCAATTCGCCGATGACCTCGCCAAGCAAAAGGTTATGGTTGTGTTCCCGGAAAAGGAATTTGCCTTCACCGTTGATCTGACCGGTACTTACAAAGCCATGGAAATGGCCCGCAAGTGTAACGAAGAACAGCTGAGCTGATACTCAGTCGGAAAGCGCGGACAACAACCGCGCTTTCTCACCCACGTCATCGGGTTTTGAGATGACATTGGCCAGATCTTCCAACGACGCGATCGAGTGACCAGCACGGAAGCTGTCCACATGCGGCAGCATTGCTGCGACGCCTTGCGCTTTGGGCGCGAACCCATCCCACCGCAGCAATGGATTCAACCAGATCAGACGGCGCGCGGACAGGTGCAGACGCTCCACCTCTTTACCCAACGCCTCGGGGTCTCCGCGATCCAGCCCGTCCGAGATCAATAGGACCACAGCACCCTGCCCCATGACCCGCCGCGACCAATCGCGGTTGAACGCATGCAGACACTCGCCAATCCGCGTCCCCCCTTCCCAATCCTGCGCCTCGGCCCCGGCGGCGGCCAGCGCGGCATCTACGTCGCGCTGCTGAAGATGGCGAGTGATGTTGGTCAGGCGCGTCCCGAACGTAAACGCATGAACCTTGGCCCAGCCCGCCCCTTTGGCATTCGAAACGGCATGAAGGAAATGCAGAACGACCCGACTGTATTGGCTCATTGACCCCGAAATATCGCAGAGTACAACAAGGTTGGGCCATCGCGGCTTGGGCTTGAGCTTGGCAATGTCGCGCAACTCTCCCCCCTGCCGCATCGCCGCGCGCAGCGTTCGCGCCCGATCGATACGATGGCCCAAATGGCTGGACTGACCACGTCTGGATTCTATCGGCTTTACCGGCAGAGCAAGCCGCGACAGCATGCGCTTGGCTTGCGCGATCTCGGCGGTGCTCATCTGCTCAAAGTCCAGACTGCGCAGGCGTTCCTCGGAGGACGCCGTTTGCGAGGCGTCGATCTCTAACTCAGTCTCCTCTTCCTGCTCAGCCACCTCGGGCAGATCACGTTCGACCCCGTCCAACAACGCCTCGGCCGCGCGCTTTTCGGCCGCGTCAGCCTTGCGTTCTTCCTGTACGCCACGGATGGCCGGCAGCATCATCGACATCATGTGTTCAAGATATCGGGGGTCACGCCAATAGAGGCGAAAGACCTGCGCAAATACAGTGCGGTGTTCCGGGCGGTTCACAAAACAGGCGTGCAGTGTCCAATAGAAATCCTGTTTTTCCGTGAACCCCGCCGCTTGTACCGCGCGAATGGCGTCAACAACGCGCCCAGTTCCGATCGGCAACCCGGCTTTACGCAACGCCCGCGCAAAATGAGTGATGTTCTGCGCCAGCTTGGGGTTGTCAGGAATGTCGATCGGAAGCTGTTCAGCCATCAGGCTGGTTCCAGCGACGCTTTGGCTTGATCCAGTATTCGTTTGGCCTCGGACCCCTGCAATTTCTGGATGTCGTCCTGATATTTCAAGATCGCACCCAAGGTATCACCGATGACTTCGGGGCTAAGGTTGATGACGTCCAGCGCAAGCAGGCATTTGGCCCAATCAATCGTCTCCGCCACACCCGGTTTCTTGAACAAGTCTTCGGTGCGTAGATGCTGAACAAAGGCCACGACCTCACGACTAAGCGCTTCGGCAGCTTCCGGCGCGCGCGCGTGCAGGATTTCGATCTCTCGGTCGAAATCGGGGTAGTCGACCCAATGATAGAGGCAGCGTCGTTTTAGTGCATCATGCACTTCGCGTGTGCGGTTCGAGGTGACGATCACGATGGGCGGCTCCGGTGCTTTGACCGTGCCCAGTTCAGGAATCGTGACCTGAAAATCGCTGAGCGCCTCAAGCAAGAAGGCCTCGAACGGTTCGTCCGTGCGATCAAGTTCGTCGATCAGCAGGACCGGCGCACCATGTTCGTCCGGGCGCATTGCCTGCAGCAGCGGGCGTTCAATCAGGTACTCGTCCGAGAATAGCTCGGTCTGCAATGTGCCCCGATCCGCCCCGCCCGAGGCTTCGGCCGTGCGGATCGCCACCATCTGCGCCGGAAAATTCCATTCGTAAACAGCGGAAGAGGCATCCAGACCTTCGTAGCATTGCAACCTGATCAGGCGACGATTCAGTCCGGCGGCAAGGGCCTTGGCGATCTCAGTCTTGCCCACCCCGGCCTCACCTTCCAGAAACAGTGGTCGGCCCAGTTTCAGGGACAGAAACACCACCGTCGCCAGCGCGCGCCCGCAGACATAACCTTGCGCGCCCAGCGTGGATTGAACGGCGTCGATGGAATCTGGCTGTGTCATGTTTCGATCTCTCCCTTGGCACAACAGGTCATGGGCGCTCGCGCGCGTCAAGGCTGTGTTCTTTCCGGGACTTACGACGATCGCACAAGTTGACAAGGTCTGGGACCGAATTGAAGGTCTTTCACCGCCGGGTCCGCTGTGCTAGCGGAAGGCCATGACCGATACCCTCACGATCCGCCGCCCCGACGACTGGCATCTGCACCTGCGCGATGGCGCGATGTTGCAGGCCGTCCTGCCCGAAACCGCGCGTCATTTTGCCCGCGCGATCATTATGCCGAACCTTGTACCGCCCGTCGTACGCGGCGATCAGGCCGCCGCCTATCGCGACCGCATATTGGCTGCGCTACCCGAAGGCATGACGTTCGACCCGTTGATGACGCTGTACCTGACCGAGGATACGGACCCCGATGATATGGCAGCAGCCCATGCCAGCGGTTTGGTCAAAGCGGTCAAACTGTACCCGGCGGGCGCAACAACCAACTCTGCCTCGGGCGTGCAGGACTTCGACAAAGTGCGTCCGGTGCTGGAAAAGATGGCCGAGATCGGCCTGCCCTTGTGCGTACATGGTGAGGTCACCGACGCCGAGATCGACATCTTCGACCGCGAAGCTGTGTTCATCGTCCGTGTTCTGGATCCGATCCGCAAGGCCACACCCGGCCTGCGCGTGGTGATGGAGCACATCACGACCGCGAACGGCGTTGACTACGTCAAATCCAATGACATGGATCTGGGTGCAACGATCACAGCGCACCACCTGATCATCAACCGCAACCATATCCTCGTGGGTGGAATCAAGCCGCATTACTATTGCTTGCCCGTTGCCAAGCGCGAAGAACATCGATTGGCTCTGCTGGCAGCTGCAACCTCTGGCGATGCGCGTTATTTCCTGGGTACTGACAGCGCACCCCACACCGACGCCAACAAGGAAATGGCCTGCGGGTGTGCGGGATGTTTCACGGCGACCAATACAATGTCACTGGTGGCCGAGATGTTTGACCGCGAGGGCGCTTTGGACAAGCTGGAAGGCTTTGTGTCTTTGAACGGCCCGGCCTTCTATCGCCTTCCGGTGAATGAGGAAACCATCACCCTGACCAAAGGCGAACCGGTCGAATACCCGGACAAGATCGACTGCGAAGATGGTCCGGTCACAGTGTTTGAACCGGGTTTCCCGCTACACTGGCGCGTGACTTAACCCTCCAGCAACGCAGACAAATCGCGGGCGCGGCCTCCGGTGCGCAGCATCGACCAGATCGCGTCCGCGTCATCTGTTCCGATCAGCTTGTTGGCTTTGCCTCGCACCCGGTCCTCACGGTCCGACAGCGTCATCGGGGCCAACAGGTCATGCGTGGCCTCGCGCCTTGCCCCATCCCGGCGCAACAAGGTCAGCTGCGCCTGCGTTTCCGACAAACTTTCATCCGCTTCGACAGAGACTCGGTCCCGCAAGGATACTAGCCGCGGGTCGGCGCATATCTTGTCCGAATAGCTGCCCGGCAGGGCCGTATCATAGCCAAGCGCCTGCATCGCAATCACCGTCCGATAAGAGAACTTGGCACCGAGGCCAGTTGTCGGGGATGTCTGGTTGCAGACGCTCATCCACCTTGGATGCGTCTTGATCTTGATCTCGGCGACTTCCGGTTCGGCGATATCCAGGTCGCGCGCGGCCTCAAGTGCTGCGTGCAAACCGTGACAACACGCATGAAACTTGTGACTGACGCCTTCAAAAAGCCATTCCGCGCCCAGCCCATCCAATGAGGCTGCAATGTGAGACTGTCCTTTATGTGTCGCGCCAAATCCATAGGACCCTTCCAACGCGTCTGAATTGGGATCGAATCCCGATGCCACCAACAAAGCTGCCTCAACCCCGGCAGAGGCAGCAAGACCCGCGTTATAAGGTTTTCCCATCGTTCCGAATTGCGCCTTTAGACCGGCAGCCCGAGTCGCTGTCAGGCCCAGAACTTTGCGCATCTGTTCGACGTCGAACCCCAGTATGCGCCCTGCAGCGACAGCCGCACCAAATGCGCCAGACGTTGCTGTCTGGTGAAAGCCCGCCTGATAGTGTTCGCGCCCCAGCCAGACGCCGATCCGAATGGACGTCTCCATCCCAACCAAGGCTGCCTCAAGGAAATCGACCAGAATACGGTCGTCCCACTCGCTTATGGCCAGCGCCGCCGGAAGGACGGCAACGGATGGATGCCCGATATGGGCAAAATGCGTGTCGTCATAATCCATGGCATGCGACACGGTTCCGTTTACCAATGCAGCACCGCGCAGGGGTGCCCCACCTCCACCAAAAAGGCGCGCTTGTTCCGCACCCCCTTCGCCAAGCACAAGGTCGCGCACTGTCCGCGAAACAGGTTCATCAACTCCGGCACGCCCGACAGCAATCCAGTCCAAAACAGAAAGAGACGTAACGACCCGCGTCTGCAAAGTCGTCGTGATTGGCCCCGCCGCGAAGGCTGCCAGTGATGTGGTAAAATCGGTCATGGGCGCAGTCTAGCGACCGCCAACCCGGGGTAAAGACCTAGCTGTACAAGTCCTTCGCGCGGGTCTCAAAGGCCTGAACGATCCGATGCATAGCCTCGTTGAAGACCACGCCGATGATCCCCTGAAGGATCGCGTTCTTGAATTCGAAATCCACGTGGAACGTGATGTTGCATCCGCCATCGTCGGCGTCAGCGAATTGCCAGTCGGATTTCATGTATTTGAAAGGACCGTCCAGATATTCAGTGTCGATTCTTTTCTGATCGGCAAACAGTGTTACCCGGCTGCCGAACCGTTCGCGGAACACTTTGAACGAGATCACCAGATCTGCTTCCATGACTTGCGCCTCACCCGCCGCATAGGTCCGACGAATGCGGGCAGCTGCGCACCACGGCAGAAACTCGGGGTACTTGGCCACATCGGCGACCAGCTCGTACATCTGCTGCGCAGTGTAAAGAAGGTGGCGTGTTTCCGAATGAGTAGGCATGGCGTCCGGTTTTTCAGGTGACAATGGCGCGTCATGTCGTATGTTGCGCGCCAAAGATCAAGGGGGCAGCGATGAGCGACCGCGCATATGTGATAGATACGATGATCTCGGCCAAGGCGATTGCAGCCCGAATCGAGGAATTATGCCGCGAAATCACGGCAGAATTCGGAGATACCGACAAGCTGATCGTGGTCGGCCTGCTGCGCGGCAGTTTCGTCTTCATCGCGGATCTGGTGCGCGAGCTGGACCTGCCGATCGAAGTCGATTTCCTCGAAGTATCCTCGTATGGAGACGCGATGGAAAGCAGCCGGGAAGTACGTATTCTCAAAGACTTACGCGGCGCGATTGAAGGGCGCGATGTTTTGGCTGTTGAGGATATTGTCGACACCGGCCACACGCTGAACCACGTCACAAAACTGTTGCGCAGCCGCAAGCCAAGCCGACTTAAGTCCATTGCCTTGCTGGACAAACCCAGCCGGCGCGAGGTCGATTTCCGTTCCGATTGGATCGGCTTTGAAATTCCGGACGAATTCGTTGTGGGTTACGGGATCGACTACGCGCAGCGCAATCGCAACCTGCCGTTTATTGGTAAGGTTCGATTTGTCGAAGACTGAGAGGGGCAAAAACAAACCCAGATTCCAATAGTCAAAGTAGCTGCGCACCCTTTCATTCACTTAATTGAATACCATTGGACAACGCCCTCAACAACAGATTACCCTCCGACCATCTTGGGAGGATTCTGCTTATGAAAGTAATGTCTATTGGGCTTCTGGCGACTTGCGCCGTCGCCGCAACGGTTGGTCTTGCGGACGCAAAAGACAACAAGGGCAAAGGGAAAGGCCCAGACAAGTCGAAAATCGAAAAGTCGATAAAGACCAATAATGGCGTTGGTGTACCGCCCGGACAGATCAAGCGTTATACGCGAGGTCAGAAACTCCCTAACGATCTGAATTTTGATTATCTTGATGACCTGGACGGCTGGAAGTTGAAGCCCCTACCCGCCGGTCAGCGATATATTCGCGTGGATGACGAAATCCTGTCGATATCAGATGACACTAAGACAGTCATTGATGCCGTTGGAATAGTGAGCGATCTCGTAAACTGAAGTTTCAGCCATTAAGTGATCGAATTGCGGCAACAAATACGTCTACTCCTACCGGGATAAGTGCGTCTGGGAAATCATAGTCAGGGTTATGCAATTGCGGATGATCCTGCCCCGACCCCAGCCAGAACATGGCCGTTTTCGCGGCTTTGCCGAATTGCCCGAAGTCTTCTGAGAACTTTTGCGGCGTCTTTGTTGAATGGCACGGCACTCCACGCTCGGCGCAGGCTGTTGCGATGATGCTCACCGCGTCACTGTGATTGACGCAGGCCTCGAAGACATCGTCATAGGTGATCTCAAAACCCAGACTGTCGGTGGATGCAGCGCGGCGCGCCAGCGCCTCGGCCTCGGTGATCAGCGTTTGCATCCGGGCGTCTGAAACAGTGCGCAAGGTTACCCAGATCTCGGCCTGCCCCGGAGCGACGCCGAAAGTCGGCTCTCCCAAACGGGCATGCGTCACCGTTGTCAGCGCAAAATCAGCGTCCAACGCGCCGCCTGCGCCCAAACCTGCCAGTTGCAACATCAATTCAGACATTGCCCGAGCCGGGGAATTCCCATCCTGAGGCGCAGCCGCATGGGATGTCTTGCCGGTCAGGATTATCTTCATCCCGCGCGAGGCGCAGTTAGCCGAACCCTGACATAACTCAACGGCGCCAAGTTCCAATCCCGGCAGATTGTGCAGAGAGAACACGTAGTCCGGCGCGATCTGCGCGAATTGGGGGTCCGTGCGAAAGGCGATGGCGCCCTGCCCGGTTTCCTCAGCCGGTTGAAAGATCAGAACCACCCGACCCTTATTAGGTCGCTGTCGCCCCAGGTCTTCGGCAACGCCAAGCACCATCGTCATGTGCCCATCATGGCCGCACAAATGCCCTTTGCCCGGAACCTTCGACACATAGGGGTGCGTGCCAAGTTCTTGAATCGGCAGTCCGTCCAACTCGCACCGGATACCCACGGTCGGCCCAGCTTGCCCACTGTCAAAAACCGCGGCAACACCGTGCCCCCCCAGTCCGGTAAGCACATGGTCCGCACCGAATCCCTGCAACAGCTCTGTCATGCGGGCAGCGGTATCGTGCTCCTGCCCGGAAAGTTCGGGATATTGGTGCAGGTTGTGGCGCAGGCGTGTCAGCCGCGCGTGCGCTTCGGGTGTCACCCCTGTCCCAGCTTTTTCTGGCGAGCCTCACGCAACCGGGCAAAGTCATCCCCCGCGTGATAGGACGACCGGGTCAGAGGTGTCGCGGACACCATCAGGAACCCTTTGCCATAAGCAGCCTTTTCGTAGGATGCGAATTCTTCCGGCGTCACGAACCGATCCACACCATGGTGTTTGGGCGTGGGCTGCAGATACTGACCGATGGTTAGAAAGTCGATATCGGCGGCTCGCATGTCATCCATGACCTGCCGAACTTCTTGCTCATTCTCACCCAAGCCGACCATGATTCCCGATTTGGTGAAAATAGACGGGTCCAGCTCTTTGACGCGCTGCAACAGCCGCAGCGAGTGGAAATAACGCGCACCGGGACGCACTTCGAGGTACAGACCGGGTACGGTTTCCAGATTGTGGTTGAACACGTCCGGCTTGGCCTCGACGACAGTTTCAAGAACGGAAGAGTCACATTTCAGGAAATCAGGTGTCAGGATTTCAATGGTCGTCTTCGGCGACCGGTGCCGCACCGCGCGTATCGTCTGCGCGAAATGATCGGCACCGCCGTCCTTCAGATCATCGCGGTCAACAGATGTGATCACGACGTGGTTCAAACCCAGCTTTTCAACCGCATGCGCCACGCGCCCTGGTTCAAACGCATCCAACGAGTCCGGACGTCCCGTCGCAATGTTACAGAAGGTACAGCCGCGCGTGCAGATCTCGCCCATGATCATCATGGTGGCGTGGCCCTGGCTCCAGCATTCGCCAACATTTGGGCATCCGGCCTCTTCACAGACAGTGACCAGATTATTCTCACGCATGATCTTGTGCGTCTCGGCATAACCCTTACCGCCGGGTGCTTTGACGCGTATCCACTTGGGCTTTTTGGGCTGCGCATTGTCTGGACGATGCGCTTTTTCGGGATGACGTTGTTCTGGGATCTTCAGATCACGCACGGCTGGCTTTCCTGACTTTGGGTCAATTTGCTTTGCACTAACATAATACGCACGCGCAGACTATGCCACCCGGGTATACCCGCCATGCACGGTAGGTTTGCACTCGCAGAAAATAGCCCGGCACTTCAAACACTCTAGGCAGATTAACTTTCGTTTACAGACATCTAAAGCTATATCGCAATTGCAGCATTTCTGGCGTTGAAGGCGGTTTAGAACTGTTTTAAATCACCACTAATTCTAATGTGAATCACAGGAGTCCGTAGATGAAAACCGGCGCAAAACTGCCTTCCGTTACCTTCCATACCCGCGTTCGGGATGAAGCAATCGAAGGACCCAACCCGTTCCGTTGGGAAGACAAAACAACCGCTGATTACTTCGCAGGCAAGCGCGTCATCCTGTTTTCCCTGCCCGGTGCGTTTACGCCCACATGCTCGACCTACCAACTGCCCGGTTTCGAAAACGGCTATGCCGATTTCACTGCCAAGGGCATCGATGAAATCTACTGCATGTCTGTGAATGACAGCTTTGTCATGAACAAATGGGCGCAGGATCAGGGCCTTAAAAACGTCAAAGTTATCCCTGACGGTTCAGGCGAATTTACCCGCAAAATGGGCATGCTGGTCGACAAGGAAAACCTGGGATTTGGCATGCGTTCGTGGCGCTACGCTGCCATCGTAACCGATGGTGTGGTAGAAGCCTGGTTCGAAGAGCCCGGCCTGATGGACAACTGCCCAGAAGATCCCTATGGCGTTTCGTCCCCGGAAACCCTGATGAAGCACCTGGAAGAAGCCAAAGAACCGGCACTGGCATAACAATTGTCAGGCTGACGTATCAAGGGCTCGCCTCTGGCGGGCCTTTTTTAATGGCGGGTCGCGGTTACGATATCTTCGCCAACACGCCGGATAACTTCCGCCAGACTGTCGAACCAGTCTTCATGTCCCGTCGATAGGCGCCGGACCAACCCCACCGTCCGCGCAGGCTGCGGTGCCCCGAACCGCATGAGCTTGAGCCCCGGAACAGCTTCGGTCTCCGAGCGGGCCGCGAGTTCAGGCATGAGTGTCAGACCGAACCCTTCGGCAACCAGTCGCGACAGGGTCGCCAGTGAGGACGCCCCCATATTGATCAAACCGCTGCTTCTGTCCTGACCACAGACCTCAAGCGCCTGATCCGTCAGGCAATGCCCGTCATCCAGCAACATCAACTGCGCGGTCTGCAAATCGACCGGGCGCAAGGCATCAGGGTCGGTGCGCACCGTCCCAAGACGCCCCACGCTGCCGGCAAGTAGAAAACGATCTTCGAAAAGCGGCAATTCGAACAATTCGCTGCCTCCGGCTGGCAAGGCCATCACACCGGCATCGATTTCGCCGGCCCGCAACATGGCCAGCAAGCGCTCGGTCCGGGCCTCGCGGATCTGCACCCGCAAGGAGACATCTGCCGTGCGCAACCCGGCAAGCACACCAGGCAAAAGATAAGGCGCAATTGTCGGAATGATCCCAATCGCCAAGGACCGATGCCCAACGGAATGATCCTTGGCGAACTGGTCCAGCCTGTCTGCCGCGCCAAGCACCTGACGGGCGTAGTCCAGCACATCGCGTCCCAATGGCGTCAGCAGGATGTCACGCGCCTGACGTTCGAACAGCGGGCCGCCCAACGTTTCTTCCAACGCTTTGATTTGAACCGACAGCGCTGGCTGCGAAACATGGCAGACCTGCGCCGCACGGCCAAAATTGCGCTGATCCGCCACCGCATTGAAATACTGAAGCTGTCTGAGGGTAAAATTCATAGGCAATTCCTATCACTACCCCCTGAAACCTCAACTGCGAATTATGGGATTTCTATCCAATCAGGCGAGTTTTCTCTGCCTGATCTTCGTAATGGCGCTTGAGGCGTTGCAGGGCGATGCGCAATACGATCTTCCCGGAACGCGCCGACCACCCCATGCGTTTTTCGGCTAATTCGAGCCCCTCAAGGTAACAGCAGCACCGCAGTGCCACGTCGCTTAACCCCGGTCCCAGATCCGACAGGGCACGTTCAACCCGAGCGCGCGCATCTGACGATCCCTGGCCTGCATACGTTCCATTTGCGAAACTTCCCCGCCCCCCGGCCGTTAGAAAGTGATCCCAGTTTTGGGCAACCTGCGGACCGATCTGCGACAGTTCAAAGTCTTCGCGCAGCCGTTCGCCAGCGCCGACCAGAGTTTCGTCGAGAAAGGGCTTTCCGTCCTTGTCCCGCCTGCGCGCCAACGCGATCAGCGGACTTTCGGCAGCACTGTACCGAATACGTCTGGCGCCGTGCGACGACCTGCCCTGTCTTTGTTCGCCATGCGCCTGAAACGGCGATTGCGCCTCGGCCATGCCGAACTCGTTTCTGGCGCGGGCTTTGTTCTCGGCCTCGGCGATCAGTTGGCTTAAGGCCGACCGCCCAGAGGAAGAGATGCGATACCGGGAAATACGTCCGGGATTGTCGCAGGATATCCAATCATTCAGAGCCAGCGCTTGCGCAATCGTGCAATCGACGATTGCGGTTCTTGCGGTCCCGCTGTCGCCGGTATCCCGAACGACCACAGCCTTGTCCATCTCTTCCGCCACAGCCAGAACCGCGCCGGTTTCGCAAAGGCGACGCAGTATTCGAAGAGCTTCGCGGTTAAACTCATCGTCCTTGCTTGCTGCATCGTTGACCTGAACGCCCAAAGGCTCGTTCAGGGATCCTGCACGCCCCTGTTGATCCGTGAAATGGACCTCTGCCAGTGCTTGCAGCGCAGCATCCACCAACGGATCGTCCCGGCGCATTTCAATACGTCGGATCTGTCTGAGTATGGTTGACGCATGGCACCCCACGGATCGCGCGATGTCGCGGATCGATTGACCGGTTTCGGTATGCGCCAGGTATCTCTGCGCCCCTTCAGGCACCCACGCCGGAATGGTGAAAGCCATGTTTTCTTGCATAGTCACTTGCCCTCGTCGACAAAACAATCGGTTCTCAATCGCCCCCGGTGAATGTGTTAACCAATCCTAACTAGAGCCGCTTTCGTTACTCGTTCGTTAACCGGGAGAAACAACGACCAGATTTGATTCAAAATCATAAACACTCATGAAGTCAGAGTTCGGAGAGAACCCGCACAAGGCAACACTCGCTTAGGTTGTGTGACAAATGGCTATCTTCTGTTCAACCAAGGGATCAACGAAATGCAGGACCTGATGACCATGATTACAACGCTCCGCCGCCCACGCCTGTTGGCTCGGGCCGCAAAAATTGGGGCGAAGGAGTATGATCGGGACCGGCATCTTCAGCGTGTTCTGGGATACGGATCACTGCCCGGCACAGGATCTGCACTGGTTCGTCTGTTGGAATTGGAACGAGAGGTTAACGCCCAAAGGCTGGCCGAAGACGCCGCCTATTCGCTGGTCCGCCATCTGGACCTGCTGATCGCGCTGTTGGGCGAGGCGCAACTGTTCAAAGCCAGTCGCGCCGCGCAATATCAATGATCAGGTGAAGGCATCCGGCATGGATGCTTTCTTTTCCGCCACGTATGCGTTCAATGCTTCGTTGACGGCGGGGTCGAGTTGCGGTTGCTGGTAATTGGCCAGCAGATGCTCGACCCGCGACGTGGCCAATTGGCGTGTGTCGCGCCCGCCTTCGTCTTCCCAGGTCTCAAAGGGTTTGTAATCCAGGACCTCGGACTTCCAGAACGCTTCTTTGAAATTCTCCTGCGTATGGGCGCAGCCCAGGTAGTGACCGCCAGGGCCAACTTCGCGGATCGCATCCATCGCCTGCGCGTTTTCATCATAGGCCACGCCCTTGGCCAGACCGTGCAAAACGCCCAACTGGTCGGCATCCATGACGAACTTTTCGAAGTCTGCAACAAGACCGCCTTCAAGCCAGCCGCAGGAATGCAGCATAAAGTTCACGCCAGCCATCAGCCCCATGTTCAGTGAGTTTGCGGTCTCATAAGCCGCCTGTGCATCAGGCAATTTCGAGCCGCAGAACGACCCGGCCGAGCGGAACGGCAGGTTCAGACGTCGCGCCAGCTGGCCCGCACCATAGGTAACCATCGAAGCCTCGGGCGTACCAAATGTCGGCGCGCCAGAGTTCATATCGATCGATGACACAAAGGCACCGAAAATCGCAGGCGCACCCGGACGGATGATCTGGCTATAAGCGACACCAGCCAGAACTTCGGCCAGAACCTGCGTTAATGTCCCTGCAATCGAAACCGGCGCCATCGCACCACCCACGATAAAGGGCGAGATGATGCAGGCCTGATTGTTCTTCGCATAAACTTCCAGCGCCCCCATCATCACGTCGTCGAAGGTCATCGGCGAGTTGATGTTGGTCAGCGAGGTCATCACTGTGTTTTCCTGAACGAACTCTTTGCCGAAGAGAATCTCACACATCTCAACCGAATCCTGCGCCCGGCTGGGATCGGTGACCGAGCCCATGAACGGCTTGTCCGACAAGGTCATGTGCGCCATCAGCATATCAAGGTGACGCTTGTTCACCGGAATATCTGTCGGCTCGCACACGGTCCCGCCCGAATGGTGCAACCACTTGGACATATACGCCAGTTTCACGAACTTGTTGAAATCTTCCATGTTCGCATAGCGACGGCCACCTTGTGCGTCCCGCACAAAGGGTGGGCCGTACACCGGGGCCAGAACCAGATTGCGGCCACCGATGACAACCGATTTCTCGGGGTTACGGGCATGCTGCGTGAATTCGCTGGGCGCTGTTTTGATCAGCTGACGCGCCAAACCGCGCGGAATGCGGACGCGTTCACCATCGACATCGGCGCCAACATCTTTCCAGCGCTGCAACGCGGCTGGGTTGTCGACGAAGTTCACGCCGACTTCGGCCAGAATGGTTTCCGCATTGGTTTCGATGATTTCCAACGCTTCTTCGTTGAGAACCTCGAAGTTCGGAATATTCCGTTCGATGTATTTCGCCGTTTCGATGCGAACCGCGGTACGTTCGGCCCGGCGGGCGGCGCCACCGCCACCTCTTGCCCGACGCCGGGTGTTTGCCTCTGCCATGAGAAGATCCCGTCTAATGATTGAGTTGATCAGTTTGTTACAGCAAGCATTTGGGGCAAAGCATCTAATTTACGGCGCTATAGGGGGAAAAGCGACATCCGCAGGAACCAAAACCGTCAGGCACTTGCTCTGATCACGTAAGTTCCTTCTCCATCAGGATGGTCTTTCCGCTCACCTCTTTCTTGTGCCACCCTAAGTAGAGATACATGGAGACTGTCGCTTGCATTAATTTATGCGTTCGCAACCTGAGCTTAGCGGTGCCCGTTCCCTTGGCTTTTTGTTCAGCTATTTCGATCAACCGCCTCGCCAACCCTGCCCCTTGTGCCTTTGGCGATACGGCGAGGTTAAAGATCATCACCGCAGAATCGACCTGGTCAAAAACAATAAACCCGACGATGTCTTCATCCTGCGTGGCAACCCAAGCCTGATGCGCAGCGATGTCCTCGCCAACGCCGTCCGTGACATCCGGCAGATCAGGAATATCACGCAATGCATCCGCATAGGCTGCCGCAATGCAGGTTGTGGCGGCTTCGGTATCTGCAGCACATGCGCGGCGTAGTTTGATTTCGGGCATCTCGCGCTCTTTCTGTATTATCCTGAGGCACAATTGCACAAATGACGTCATAGCGCTTGCACATGCAAGGCTTGCGACCTAATAGCCAACCATGACCCAAGACACCCATGACCGCCTTCTGATCATCGACTTCGGCAGCCAGGTTACGCAGCTTATTGCGCGCCGCCTGCGCGAGCTGAACGTCTATTGCGAAATCCACCCCTATCAAAAAGTCACGATGGACTTTGTGCGGGAAATGGCCCCCAAGGCCGTGATATTCTCGGGCGGTCCTGACAGCGTGACACGTGAGGGTTCGCCCCGTGTACCGCAAGAGATTTTTGATTACGGCGTTCCAATCCTTGGTATCTGCTACGGCCAACAGGTGATGATGCACCAACTGGGCGGCAAAGTTGAAAGCGGACACGGCACGGCCGAGTTCGGGCGTGCGTTTGTTACCCCGCAGGCTAAGCTTGATATTTTGGAAGGCTGGTTTTCGGACGGCGACGAGCAGGTCTGGATGAGCCACGGCGACCACGTCAGCGAAATCGCGCCCGGCTTCACCGTTTACGGCACCTCACCCAACGCACCTTTCGCGATCACCGCGGACAGCGACCGTCATTTCTATGCGGTTCAGTTCCACCCCGAAGTGCACCACACACCCAAAGGTGCAAAACTGTATGAGAATTTCGTCAAGCTGGCCGGGTTCAAGGGCGATTGGACCATGGGTGCCTACCGTGAACAGATGATCGAAAAGATCCGCGAGCAGGTCGGCGACAAACAAGTCATCTGCGGTCTGTCCGGTGGTGTCGACAGCTCGGTCGCGGCGATCCTGATCCACGAGGCAATCGGTGATCAGTTGACCTGCGTTTTCGTGGACCATGGCTTGCTTCGCAAGAACGAGGCCGAAGAAGTCGTCGGCATGTTCCGCGATAATTACAACATCCAGCTGATCCACGCGAACGAAACCGATCTTTTCCTTGGTGAACTCGAAGGTCAAAGCGACCCCGAGACCAAGCGCAAGATCATCGGCAAGCTGTTCATCGACGTGTTCCAGAAACACGCCGACACAATCGACGGCGCCGAATTCCTGGCGCAAGGCACGCTGTATCCGGACGTCATTGAATCGGTGTCCTTCTCGGGCGGCCCCTCGGTCACGATCAAATCGCACCACAATGTAGGCGGCCTGCCCGAAAAGATGGGCCTGAAACTGGTCGAGCCGCTGCGCGAGCTGTTCAAGGACGAAGTCCGCGCGCTGGGTCGTGAGTTGGGCCTGCCCCAGAGCTTTATTGGCCGCCACCCCTTCCCCGGTCCCGGTCTGGCGATTCGCTGCCCCGGCGAGATCACCCGTGAAAAGCTGGATATCCTGCGCGAAGCGGATGCGGTCTATATCGACCAGATTCGCAAGCACGGCCTTTACGATGACATCTGGCAAGCCTTTGTTGCCATCCTGCCCGTGCGTACTGTTGGCGTTATGGGCGACGGTCGTACCTACGACTACGCTTGTGCCCTGCGCGCGGTGACATCGGTGGATGGCATGACCGCAGACTATTATCCTTTCAGCCATGAGTTTTTGGGCGAAACGGCCACACGGATCATCAACGAGGTCAAAGGCATCAACAGATGCACCTATGACATCACATCAAAGCCACCCGGAACCATCGAGTGGGAATAATGCGAAAGCCGGGCTCTGTCCCGGCTTTTTTGTTTTTCACGCCGTGAAGAAATCGATAGCAATCAAATTGGTATAACCAAAAGCTACAGGCGCGCGGATGGAAACGGCCAGACCACAGATCGGCAAGGCAGCGCTCTGGATGACCGGGGCGATTGCCTCATTCTCGTCCATGGCAATCGCGGGCCGTGAGCTGAGCGTGACCCACGACACGTTCGAAATCATGTTCTACCGCAGCCTCGTCGGTATCTGCGTGGTCGCCTTGATCCTGACCCTGACGCGAAAGTGGCACCAGGTATCGACCGAACGGATCGGCTTGCACGGCATCCGGAACGTATTGCATTTCACCGGGCAAAACCTTTGGTTTTATGCGGTCAGCGTCATTCCGTTGGCGCAGGTATTTGCGCTGGAATTCACACAGCCGATATGGGTCATCCTGTTGTCTCCACTTCTATTGAAAGAGCGCCTGACGACCGTGCGCGTGTTATCGGCGCTGATCGGATTTGCGGGAATTCTACTGGTCGCCCGGCCGGGCACCGTGCCTCTCAGTGCAGGTGTGATGACCGCTGCTATGTCCGCTGTTTTCTTTGCCTTAACAACGATATCGACAAAGTCCCTCACTCGTTTTGCCAGCATCGGATGCATCATGTTCTGGCTGACAGTAATGCAAGCCGTGCTGGGGCTGATCGCATCGGGTATCGACGGACAAATCACCCTGCCCTCGGCAAGCACAGCTCCGTTTTTGTTGCTGGTGGGGCTGGCCGGGTTGCTGGCGCATTACTGCATCACAAATGCGCTGGCGATTGCCCCGGCAACCGTTGTGGTGCCGTTTGACTTTGCACGCCTGCCCACAATCGCGGTCATAGGTATGGTCCTGTATCACGAACCGCTGGATCACTGGACCCTATTAGGCGCTGCGGTAATTTTCGTAGGTATTTTCCTGAACGTTCACGCCGAGAATCGTAACAGTTTGGCAACACCTCTACGCGACACTCAACACAAGTAACGCACGGTCACCAGTTGACGATAAGGTAAAGCTCAAGAAAATAACGAGCACCACAATGCAGGTCAGTCCGCACCACATATCAACAGGCGCTGACCTCCAGGAGACCTAGAGGGAGGAACTAATGAAAAAAGCGCTTCTACAGGCGTGTGCGGTATGCGTTGGCGCAACCGGTGCTTACGCAGGCGGTCTTGATCGCAGCGGCCAGGGCGTCAACATTCTGTTTGAGGAAGGTTCTGTTGTTCAGTTCCGTTTGGGTTACGCAAACCCCGACGTGAGCGGTGAGCAGAACGGTGTTGATTCCGGAAACATCGCCAAAAGCTTCTGGACACCACACCTAGCATACAAGCATTCTTTTACCGATCAGTTGGACTTTGCTCTCATCTATGATGAACCGTACGGTGCCGATGTCGAGTACCCGTCGAACTATCCTTTGTCGCAGAACCCCTTGGCCGCTTTTGGTGGTCGCACGGACGTTTTGCGCGCTAAAGCGGATGTTGATGCGATTACTGCCCTGGTGCGTTACAAGTTCGATGGCGGCTTCAGCGCAATCGGCGGTATTCGCGCGCAGCGAGCCAAGGCAACCGTTGCTGTCCCGGTTGTTGCCGGTTACGAATTTGAATCCGGTTCTGAGGTTGACTTCGGTTACGTCGTAGGCGTCGCATGGGAACGTCCCGAGATCGCGGCACGTGTCGCACTTACCTACAACTCGAAAATCACACACGATTTCGACTCGACGGAGTCCATCAACCGGAGACCACCGCCCGTCCCTGCACCGCTTGTGACCGCACAGACCGAAACCGAAGTTGTAACGCCTCAATCGGTAAATCTGGACTTCCAGACTGGTGTGGCACCAAAAACGCTGCTGTTCGGCTCGATCCGCTGGGTTGACTGGCCGCAGACAGTTCTGGCACCGCCGGTTTATACTGCCGCTGCACAACAGAACCTGGTTGATTACGCGGACGACACCTTCACCTATACACTGGGTCTTGGCTACAAGTTCACCGAAGAGTTTTCCGGCGCGATCTCTGCGGGCTATGAAACGTCCTCAGGTTCCACTGTTTCGAACCTTGGCCCCACCGACGGTTTCTGGAGCCTTGGCGTAGGTGGTACATATACTTTCGAGCAGGCGCAGATTTCTGGCGGTATCCGCTATACCGATATCGGCGATGCGACCACCACAACAGGTGGCGAATTCTCGGGCAACTCGGCATGGAGCGTCGGCCTTCAGCTCACTTACACGCTGAACTGATCCCGCCTACCGAACCAACTACAAAAACCCCGCCACTTTTGGCGGGGTTTTTCTTTGCGCAAGTTTCGGGTCGAACATCGCCTTGGGGAATGCGAGAACGGGCTATGGAACCTCAAAAACACCTGTCTCCAAGGGCTTGGGCCGAACTGTTGCTTCTGGGCGTGATCTGGGGCGCATCCTTTATCTCGATCCGCGTCGCATTGGACACGATCCCCGTCATGACCTCGGTTCTGCACCGCGTTTTCTGGGCGATGCTGGCGCTGTGGATCGTTGTCTGGGTTAAAAAGCTGAGCGTTCCCACCAGTCCGCGTATCTGGGGCGCATTCCTGATGATGGGGTTGTTGAACAATGCCATCCCCTTCTCGCTTATGGCTTGGGGGCAGCTATATATCGAAACTGGCCTGACCTCGATCCTGAATGCCGCAACCGCTGTTTTCGGCGTTCTGATCGCTGCAATGTTTTTCAAGGACGAGCGATTGACCCTCGCGCGCGGAGTGGGCGTCGGTCTGGGATTTCTGGGTGTAGCAATTGCAATTGGCCTTAAGAATTTCGCAACTTTCAACCTTCAAAGCGTAGCCCAACTATCAATCATCGCCGGAACAGTTTCTTACGCGTTGGCCAGCGCCTGGGCCAGAATCAAGTTGTCAGGTTTGTCTCCCATAGTTGCCGCTGCCGGTATGCTGACCGGCTCAACCATTCTGATTTTGCCTGTTTCCCTCGTGGTCGACGGGCTTCCCGTTTTGAACCTGCCGGCGATCACGTGGGCGGCCATTGCCTATTACGCTCTGATCGCAACCGCAGGAGCGTATTTGCTGTACTACCGCGTTCTTGCCATGGCCGGGGCCGGAAACCTGATGTTAGTAACGCTTGTCATACCGCCAGTCGCCATCGTTTTAGGCACACTGGTGCGCGACGAAACCTTACCGCCGCAGGCCTTTTTGGGCTTTGCCGTGCTGGCGATCGGGTTGTTGATTCTGAACTGGTCCCGCTCACGTGATTGACGCCGCCCCCTGCCCGTTTTAGCTAGGTCAGAAAAAGGGACAGCGGACAATGATCTACAGCTCGGCAAAGGACTGGCGCGAAGCGGCCCGGAAAAAAGTGCTGTTCTTCGGCATGTCTGGGCTGGGTAAGACCTATGTGTCGAACGTGCTGCGCGATTCCGGGGACTGGTTCCACTACTCGATCGACTACCGCATCGGCACCCGGTACATGGGCGAATACATCATCGACAACGCCAAGGCCGAGGCGATGAAAATTCCATTCCTGCGCGACCTGTTGCTGTCGGATTCGATCTATATCGGCTCAAATATCTCGTTCGAAAACCTGACACCGGTTGCGACCTATCTGGGCAAACCGGGCAACCCGGCGCACGGCGGGCTTGAGCTTACTGAATATCGTCGTAGGCAGGAACAGTTCCGCCTTGCTGAGATCCACGCCCTGTTGGACACCGAGTATTTCATCGACCGCGCCAAGCGTTTGTATCAATACCCGAACTTCATCTGTGATACCGGCGGGTCAATTTGCGAATGGGTCGATCCTGAGGACCCGGCTGATCATGTCTTGTCCGAGCTGTCCCGCCAAACCCTGATGATCTGGATTAAGGGCGATGAGGACCACACCGCTGAACTGATCCGCCGTTTCGATAAGGCCCCCAAGCCGATGTCCTATCAGGCAGAGTTTCTGACCCGGGTCTGGGACGAATACCTCACCGAACATGGTTACGCACCCGAGGACGTCGACCCGGACGCCTTTATCCGCTGGACCTATGCCCGTGCCTTGGCGCACCGCCAACCGCGCTATCAGGCCATGGCGGACAATTGGGGTGTCACAGTCACCGCTGATGACATGAACAAGGTTCGCGATGCGGGTGATTTCGATGAGTTGATCGAACGCACCCTTGAGACCCGGGCAAAGCGGGCTTAATTACCGCCTCTACACAGTAACTCCAAAGGCTTGCACCTAATGCCGATCAAGATCCCTTCCGACCTGCCCGCTTACGACGTTCTCACCAAAGAGGGCGTCATGGTCATGGCTGCGGATCAGGCGATGCGTCAGGACATCCGCCCCTTGCGGATTGGTCTGCTGAATCTGATGCCCAAAAAGATTCAGACCGAAAACCAGTTCGCGCGCCTGATTGGTGCCACGCCTCTGCAGATTGACCTGTCGTTGATCCGCATGACCGAACATCGCACCAGAAACACCGCCGCTGATCACATGGCCGAATTCTATCAACCGTTCCAAGAGGTTAAGGATCAGAAATTCGACGGCCTGATCATCACGGGCGCGCCAATCGAGCATCTGGAGTTCGATGACGTCACATATTGGGACGAAATGACCGAAGTATTCGAATGGACGCAGACGAACGTCCATTCCACCTTTGGCGTCTGCTGGGGTGGGATGGCGATGATCAACCATTTCCACGGCATCGACAAACAGGCGCTCGATGCCAAGGCGTTTGGTTGCTATCGGCACCAGAATCTGGCCCCTTCTTCCCCGTTTTTGCGTGGGTTTTCCGATGATTGCGTGATCCCGGTCAGCCGCTGGACCACAATGAACCAATCTGAGATCAACAGCGCGCCCGGCCTGACGACATTGTTGGGAAGCGATGAGGTCGGCCCCTGTCTGGTCGAGGACCCTTCGCATCGTGCGATCTATATCTTCAACCATTTCGAATATGACAGTGATACGTTGAAGCAGGAATATGATCGCGATGTCTCGAACGGGACACCCATCAACGTGCCGATGAACTACTATCCAGACGACGATCCATCACAACCGCCGCAAAACAGATGGCGCAGCCATGCGCATCTACTTTATGGCAATTGGATCAACGAGATTTACCAGTCCACACCGTTCAACATGGAAGACGTTGGTCATTAAAGTTCTGATATTCCTTGGCCTCGTCCTATCGGGTCTGATTCTGCTCACAGTCTGGCGCGCAGCACAGAACGAAGCTGCGGCTGAGGCTCGGTTTCCCCCCGAGGGTGAAATGGTGATGGTCGACGGTATCGCCGTCCATGCGGTGGTCATGGGCGACGGCCCCGATGTGGTTCTGATCCACGGATCCAGCGGTAACACCCGTGACATGACCTTTGCTCTTGCACCGATCCTGGCCGAGAACTTCCGTGTAATCGTGTTCGACCGACCCGGTCTGGGCTATAGCGATAGCTTCAATCCGGACGGCGAAACCATTGAAGAACAAGCGTTAATCCTGCAAAAAGCCGCTGCCCAATTGGGTGCGGAAAAACCTATTGTTGCAGGGCAAAGCTATGGCGGATCGGTATCGCTGGCTTGGGCGGTCACCCGGCCCGACAACATTTCTGCCCTTGTTTTGATCGCACCGGCTGCAATCCCGTGGGAGACGCCGCTGGACGGTTTCAACAAGCTGGCGTCGACTGAGGCGGGCAATACGCTGGCCCTGCCCCTGATCACCGCGTTCGTTCCCGAATGGTATGTGGAACAGGCGCTGGACCGGGTCTTTGCCCCTCAGACAGCACCCGAAGGATATTCACAGCATTTCGGCCCCGGCCTGACGATGCGACGCGCCTCGATGCATGCGAATGCCAAGCAGCGGGCCAATCTGTTGGATGAAGTTCGCGCCCTGCAACCCCGCTATGGCGAAATTACCGTACCGACCGAAGTTGTTCACGGAACGGCTGACACCACTGTCAAATTTGCCTGGCATGCAGAACAACTGGTCGACCAAATCCCCGACGCGGAACTGATCGAGCTTCCGGGTATTGGTCACATGCCGCAGGTTGTGGCCGCCCCCGAGGTTGCCTCAGCAATCGACCGCGCCGCCGAGCGAGCGGGTTTGCGTTAAACCGCCAGCTAATCCATAGTAGGATATGGATTTTATGGCGAGGTAGCATATGGCCCGTTCGGACAAAGGTTCCATTGAAAAATACTTCCGTAGGGAAGCCCCGAAAGACGTGCAGTCAGCCATTGAAAACGCAAAGAAAGACGACATCCTGAACCCGACCTATCCTTACGAAGAACGCATGAAGCGTAAGGATTACGAGAAAGAGATGGATTTGCTGCAGATCGAGCTGGTCAAAATGCAATCCTGGATCAGGGAAACGGGCAACCGCATTGCGATCATTTTCGAAGGCCGCGATGCCGCCGGAAAAGGTGGTACGATCAAACGTTTTCGCGAGAACCTAAATCCACGCGGCGCCCGCAACGTGGCGCTCAGCAAACCCTCTGATACCGAACGCAGCCAATGGTACTTCCAACGTTACGTTCAACACCTGCCTGCGGCAGGCGAAATCGTGTTCTTTGACCGCAGCTGGTACAACCGCGGTGTGGTCGAAAACGTATTTGGCTTTTGCGAAACCGAAGAACGCGAACGTTTTTTCAGGCAAGTTCTGCCGCTTGAATCCGGACTTGTGAATGACGGGATCAAACTGTTCAAATTCTGGCTTAACGTTGGTCGTGCAGAACAGCTGAACCGCTTTCTGGCGCGTGAGACAGATCCGCTAAAGCAATGGAAACTCAGCCCAATCGACATTGCGGGACTTAGCAAATGGGACGAGTATACGCAGTCGATCTCGGAAACTCTGACCCGCAGTCACTCAGATCTTTGCCCTTGGACCATCGTTCGATCGGACGACAAAAAACGCGCTCGTATTGCAGCCATCCGAACTGTTTTGCACGCGTTGGACTATGATGAAAAAGACAAGAAGGCTATTGGCAAGATTGATCCATTGATTTGCGGCGGACCCGAGGTGTTGGACGCGTGATGACATTTTCGCGCTACAATGCTGCCAAGGGTTGGACGAACCGGCAGGCGTGGATTATGTCTTGGTTCCTCAGAACTTAAACAAAAAGGCTCGTGACACAGGCATGGCGAAACGCGGGTATCACCACGGCAATCTCAAGCAAGCCCTGATCGAGGCCGCCCTTTCGCTGATTGAAGAAAAGGGACCGACCGGCTTTACCCTGTCCGAGGCTGCAAAGACCGCAGGCGTGACACCTGCAGCGGTATACAGGCACTTTCAGGGGCGCGAAGATCTGATCGCCGAGGCCGCCCGTCAGGGCTTTGAAATGTTCGCCGACCTGATGCAGTACGCCTATGACACAGGCCAACCCTCGGCCTTGGCAGCGTTTGAGTCTACTGGTCGGGCCTATCTGGCTTTTGCCCGCAAGCACCCAGGGCACTACATCGCCATGTTCGAAAGTGGGATATCCGTAAACCGAACGCCTGAATTGGCGCTGGCCGCGAACCGGGCCAAGAGCGTGCTGGAAAAAGCAGCCGCAGATCTTTCGCAACACATCCCGCCAGAGAAACGGCCACCTGCGTCGATGTTCAGTGCCCATATCTGGGCCATGAGCCATGGCGTTGTTGAGCTTTATGCCCGAAACACAGGTGCCAGCTCTCCATTCCCGCCAGAGGATCTGTTGGAAAGTGGCATTGGAATATACTTGCGGGGTTTAGGTCTGGTTCCGCAGGACGATTGAGGTTCGAGCTAGAACCTGGGCCTTGGTGCCGGAACACTAAGGCCCGAGGTGACGTTAATCAGATCCATCTGCCCCATGCCCTTGATATCCACCGGCCCAATATCCGAGACCTGGAACTCGTCAATCAATGCGTATTTCATCTCTTCCGGGGCGACGATATTCATTGGGTTTGCAAAGACTTGCAGGCGTGAAGCAATGTTCACGGCCGGACCAAACACATCGTAGACGTATTTCTGAATACCCACGACCGAGCCGACTGCAGGCCCCATTCCCAGACCGATCCGGGCCTGCCACTTATGCGGATGGCTTTCGTTGCGCCGTTCGAGGTATCGCAAGAACCGGACCGCGCAATGGGCCACGGCTGTCGCATGATCCGGTGTTGCATCCGGCATACCCGAGACCGCCAGATAAGCGTCCCCTATAGTTTTGATCCGTTCGCACCCATATTGTTCGACGATCCGGTCGAAGGCCGTGAAAACGTCGTTCAACTCGCTGAGTGTCACGGTCGGGTCGGTCTTTGCCGCAAAATCCGTAAAGCCCACAAAATCCAGCATCACGACCGAGACCTGATCGTAGAGCTGCGGCGTAACGACACCAAAGGTCTTGAACTCTTCGTACGCGGCGCGTGGCATGAGGTTCAACAGCAGCCGTTCGACCCGCTCCTTCTCGCGTTCCAATTCGCGCGTATTACGTTCGACCATGGTCGAATAACTGTCGATCATACTCTCAAGCTCGCGAATGCGGGTGATGTTCTGAAATTCAACCACCAACACCTGTTCGGAAAGGCCGTTGGCCAAGGACACCGCGACCGCAAATATCAGCGTCCGGCGCTTGGGTTTGACCTGCAGCTCGGCCGAATAGCGGAGGCCGGATTGTTTAACGTCTTCAAGCTCTTTTGGATCAAGGTCGGGAAAATAATCCAACAGGGTCTGACCTTCGGCCGGTGCCCCAAACCACTCGGTAAATGGACCGTTATGAAACACGAAACCCAAATCCGAAGCCCGCACAACAGCGACGCCTACACCGATCGCGCGGAGCAGCTGTTCGTTTATGGCCAGAATACTCATGCGGCGTCGCGTGCCACGATGATGGCTCGTTTTGACTCGATGGCATCAAGGGCAATTTTTATATGCGCGTCTTCCATTCCATGCATCGACAGGGCTTCGCTGAAAAGCGCAGCCATCTCATCAAAATCGGCGTGAGAGATGTTCAGGTGACGATGAACCGCCTCGATCCTGTCGTCGCTAAAGGATGCAGGTCCACCAACCAGGGACGAAACGAACTTGGTCTGATGATCAATCAAACGGGGCATGTCTATGTCTTCGAAATGATCGCCGATCTGATCGGACTCCAACGCCATTTCGTAAAAGGTCATCACGATCCGCGAGATCGTTTTGAAACCACCGTATCTTTCGTAAATTGTCTGCCCCACGACACATAACCCAAACGTTATTCACCACTAACGTCACGAGATTATATCATATTGACAGTTTTGTTAACGCTTATGACGCGGATGCAACGCGGGATGTTCGTTTAGGTGGCGTTGGTGAGGCTTGAATTTACACGCTCAGATCGTCGGCGCAGGGGATGAACCCGACATATCCCCCCTGTTCCAGCAATCGCGTCTGCCCCCCCATGCGCCAATACAGCTTGCGCCGCGCCGCGACCAATTCCCGCCGAAGGCGGAACCAAAGCGGCCCCTTATCCAGCCCGCTGTTGGTTTTCTGGTCTTGGGATCGTTCACTGACCTTCACCTCTTCGACCGTGTGATCTTGCTGTTTCGACCAGATCATCTGCACCCCAACAGCCGGAAAGCACTGATACATCCGCCAATCCGACCGTGGGATGGAGACGAAATCATCCAGGTGATCCGAATACTTTTCGGACCAATTCAGCAGCTTCTGGCAGGCCCGCTGAGAAAGCACATAGGCGGCCGCACTCGGGGCCATTTCCAGCATGGGCCGGACGTCAACTCCCGCAATGCGCATCTCTGGCCCAAAACGAAGGGGCTTGGGGGAATAGTCCAGCTTGACCATGTCAAAGGCATCCGGGACCTCCAGCAAGGCGGCGATTATCGATCCTGCCTGAACAGACATTTCGACGTCATCTTCGAAAACGGCCACGGCATTAAGGTTTTGATCCACCGCAGCCTGCCAAACCGCGCGATGGCTTTCGAAACAGGCGATTTCGCTTTGCGTCAAACCCCAGCGACTGCCCGATCCGGGAACGTAGCCGTCGACATCCAGCACACCGGGTACCTGTGCATCTGTCGCACTGTAGCGCGTGGCACCTACCAAACCTGCATGATCGAACTGCGTTTCCATGAATGCGCGACGCCCTGGAACGCGATCCAGGTTGATAAAAAAGGCACCCGTCTCTGGTGGCAGTTCGTAACGTCCCACGGTGTTTCCTTTCAAGCAGTTACGCCAGATACACACTGGCAAGGCGGACAATCAAGTCCGCGCTTGAGCAATATGTATCCGGTTTCGCCTATCCTGATTTAGAAGTCCCGATTAAGCTGCGTTGGGAAAACAATAAACAGGATTCTTGCAATGACGTCTCATGGATATTCCGGCGGTCGCCTGAACCTGCCGTTTGTGGGCATATCGACCTTTGGCAAAGCTCCGTACGTCGAGGATTGGGATCAAATCGATGCTGACGTCGCCGTCATGGGTGCGCCTTTTGATTTCGGAACTCAGTGGCGATCCGGCGCTCGGTTTGGACCGCGTGCGGTGCGCGAAGCGTCAACTCTGTTCAGCTTCGGCCATGCCGGCGCATATGACCACGAGGATGACGCCACTTACTTGGATGGCTCGGTCCGGATGGTCGATATCGGCGACGCGGATATCATCCACACCAAGACCGAAGAAAGCCACGCCAACATCCAGTTCGGTGTTGAAAAGATGCTGAATGCAGGCGCCCTGCCCGTCACCATCGGCGGCGATCACTCGGTCAACATTCCTTGCATCAACGCTTTCGAAAACGATTGCGAGAAAAACGGGCCTATCCACGTCGTTCAGATTGATGCGCACCTGGACTTCGTGGACGAACGGCATGGTGTGACCGCCGGACACGGCAACCCCATGCGGCGCGCAATTGAAAAGCCATACGTTTCGGGCATGACGCAACTGGGCATCCGGAACGTGTCGTCAACCGCCAAAGAAGGGTATGAGGACGCCCGCGCCCGTGGGTCTGACATCCTGTCCGTGCGACAGGTGCGCAAGCTTGGTACTGATGGCGTTCTGGCGCGCATCCCCGAGGGCGCACGGTACTATGTGACGATTGATATTGACGCGTTCTGCCCTTCTATCGCCTCTGGCACCGGAACGCCCAGCCACGGCGGTTTCCAGTACTATGATGTCCTAGAGATCATTCAGGGGCTTGCGAAACGCGGAGATGTGGTTGGAATTGACCTTGTCGAAGTAGCTCCGAACTACGACCCGACCGAAAGCACGCAGATATTGGCGGCTCAGGTTCTGCTGAACTTCATCGGGTTCATCTTTCACGAACGTGGCAAGAAGGGCTGATCGCCCTTCCTGCCAAATCAATTATGCACTGATCGTGTTGTGTTCAGGGCCATAGGGGAAGCCGGTAATGTTTTCGGCACCGGTTTCCTCGACCACCAGAATGTCATGCTCACGGTATCCGCCAGCGCCTTTCTGACCTTCAGGAATCCACAGCATCGGTTCGATCGAGACGACCATGCCGGGTTCCAGAACCGTGTCGATATCCTCGCGCAATTCCAGACCTGCCTCGCGCCCATAGTAATGGCTAAGGATACCGAAAGAGTGCCCGTACCCGAAGGACCGGTACTGCAGCAGACCCTCATCGGCAAAGAAACGGTTGATCTCTTCGCAGATCCCCGAGCAGGTCGCGCCGGGTTTAATCAGGCTCAGACCCAGCTCATGCGCGGCAACGTTGGCTTTCCAGATGCGCAGGCTATCGGCGTCGGGTTCGCCCAGAAACAGAGTGCGCTCCAGCGCTGTGTAATAACCTGAAATCATCGGGAAAGTGTTCAGGGATAGTATATCGCCCTTTTCTAACGCGCGCTTGGTGACCGGGTTATGTGCGCCATCCGTGTTCAAGCCTGACTGAAACCAAACCCATGTGTCGCGGTATTCGGCATCCGGATAGGCGCGGGCAATCTCGGCCTCCATCGCGTCACGCCCGGCCATGGCGATCTCAATCTCGGTCGCGCCTTCACGGATCGCGGCGTGGATAGCTGCGCCACCAACATCCGCAGTACGCGCGCCGCCTTTGATCAATACGATCTCTTCGGCTGATTTCACCATCCGTGCAGCCATCGTATCAGGCGCGATATCGACCAGTTCCGGCCCACCCAACATGTCCAGCGCAGTGTCGCGCATTGCCAGGGTCATGTGGTCACCCTCGATACCGATCCGGCGCGCGGAGCCGATCAGGCTGGCTACAGCGCGCCAGTAGTTGTTCCGCTTCCAATCGGTGTAGATCACGTTCTCTTCGACCGATCGGCGCCAGGGCTGCCCGGCGTCGATATTGGCCGATACCGTGGTGCAGGCATCCTGCGTTACAACACAGCCGTAAGGGCGACCAAACGAGCAATACAGGAATCCCGAGTAGTAAGCGATGTTCTGCATCGACGTCAGCAGAACTGCGGGAATGTCCCGTGCCGCCATGGTCGCGCGCAGGCTGGCAAGGCGGCGGTCGTATTCAGCCCGGCTGAATGGCAACGGCGCTTTGTCACCGTTGTGGCAGGTGAAAAACTCGGGGCGGTTGTTCAGATCTTTCATCTTTGACTCTCCTCAACGCCGGACTGGCATCGCCCGGCCACAAGTCCCGGCGTTCAGGACGAGCGGCCTCGGGATCCGAGAGCCATGCACCCCGCGTTGCGTCACGACGCCATCGTGACCGGGGTACATGGTGAAATCGCTAAATCAGCTTTTGAGTCGCGTCAAGCCGGGGTGAGACCCCGCAGGCGTTCAGACCGCCGCCGCAGCAGTTCGACCGTGGTCAGCAGCGCGATCGAGATCACCACAAGGATGGTCGCGACTGCCAGAATGGTCGGGCTGATCTGCTCACGCAGGCCGGTGAACATCTGCCACGGCAGTGTCTTCTGGCTGGCCGAACCGACAAACAGGACCACCACAACTTCGTCAAACGATGTGATAAAGGCGAACAGGCCACCCGAGATCACGCCCGGCAGGATCAGCGGCATCTGGATCTTGAAGAACGTCCGCACCGGACCCGCACCCATATTCGCAGCAGCCCGCGTCAGTGACTGGTCAAATCCGACCAGCGTTGCAGTCACCGTGATGATAACGAAGGGAATCCCCAGAACTGCGTGCGCCAGCACGACTTTCACATAGCCAACGAAGTTCTTGTTCATGCCCAGCGTACCTTCCAAAAAACGGCCGATGTCGCTGTAAAAAAAGAACATACCCGTGGCCGAGATGATCAGCGGAACGATCATTGGCGAGATCAGAATGCCCATGATGGCCCGACGCCCCGGAACATGCGACTGGCTAAGACCTATCGCCGCCAGAGTGCCCAGCGATACCGAAATGACGGTCGCAATTGGTGCGATGATCAGCGAGTTCTTGAAGCTACGCTGCCATTCATTGTTGGTGAAGAAATCGCGGTAATGCTTCAGCGAATACCCTTCAGGGTCCAGACGCAGCATTTCGGGCGTAAAGGTGAAAAAGTCCTGCGCATTGAAAGACAGCGGCAGAACCACAAGGATCGGTGTGATCAGGAACACGAAGATTGCCCCGCAGATCACCCGGAAAGTAAAATGCCACAACACCTGACCAGACGTCATGTAAGGCAGCAATTTTTGCCGATAGCGCCCCTCGTAGAGCCAGAAGATGAAGAAGGCAAAGAACCACCCCGCCAGCAGCCCGACGATCAAGCCTGTAATGCCTGCGAAGAAAAACCCAATTGCAGCAAGACCAAGTATCGTAATCCAGCGCGCAACGCGTTCGTTGTCCAGCACGTTGATATACAGCCATGCCAGCCCTGCCATCAAAGCAGCGCCGATCAGGATGCCCAGCAGAACGTTGTCCTGCCCGGCACCGACGAACATGCCCAGAAATCCTCCGGCGATTGCGACAGCCGGCAGAACCACCGACAACGGTTTGCGGGATATTGGTGTAAGTGCAGCCATATTCTTTATCCCAGCTTGACGTTATCAATGCCGACGATCTTGTCGTAGCACCAGTATAGTAGAAGAACGACCGCCAGCAGGATCGTCCCCAGCGCCGCAGCCAGTCCCCAGTTCAGAGAGGATGAGATGTGGTACGCAATCCGGTTCGAAATGAAGACACCTTTGGTGCCGCCAACGATCTCGGGCGTGATGTAGTAGCCGATCGCCAGAATGAACACTAGGATCGAACCCGCGCCGATACCCGGTATCGATTGCGGGAAGTAAATCCGCCAGAAGGTCGTCCAGTTGGTGGCGCCCATGGATTTGGCCGCACGGGTATAGTACGGCGGAATCGTCTGCATGACCGAATACATCGGCAGGATCATGAACGGCAGCAGGATATGCGTCATCGCAATGATCGTGCCGAATTGATTGTTGATGATCACCAGCCTCGCATCATCGGCAACAAAGCCCAGCCAGACCAGCGTTTCGTTGATCACACCCTGCTGCTGCAACATCACTTTCCAGGCGGAGGTGCGCACAAGCAGCGAGGTCCAGAACGGAAGCAGCACCAAAATCATCAGCATGTTTGAAGCCCGCATCGGCAGATTGGCCAGCAGGTAAGAAACTGGATAGGCCAGCAGAATACAGGACCCGGTAATGATCAGCGACATGAACAATGTCCGGCCGAACAGCTTGATGAGGATGCGCTTATCTTCGGGTTGCGCTTGCGCCCCTTCGGGTGTGCGCTGCATATCAACAGCGTTTAAAAAGTAACCATTGGTGATCGGCACCGCGTGCGTCTTGATCACGCGCCACGTGTCCACGTCCCCCCAACCATCGTGAATTTCGATCAACTTTTCCTTGAACGGGGCGTCAGCTTCCGGATCCAACCGCTTGATCTGGCGTCCAGATTTTCGGAACATCGACGACATACCCGTCTGTTCGTAATTCAGACGTGTCCCGAGTTTGGTATGTTCTTTCGCCTCAATTGCGGCAACCATGTCCTTGGTGAAGGCAGCGTAAAGCGCCTCGTCCGGTAGTTCTCCGCCTTCAGCATCCCAATTTTGCAACTCGACCACAGTCAGTGGGAGTGTTTGGGACACGATACCGTTCTCGACCGAGCGGAACAGCATCGACACGATCGGTATCACAAAGGACAGCAGCACAAATAGCAGCAAGGGCGCGATCAGAGCCAAAGCCCGAAGTTTTCGGCGGCGCAGTGATCGCGCCAAGGATTTCTTCAGCGGCGTGCCATCGGCAGCTAGCATCGGACCGGATTGAGTTGCGTCAGTCATCTGCGTCCCTTGGTCTTAGGTAAGTCGGGGCCAATGGCGGCCCCGACCGTTGTTTTCAAAACCGGCTTATTTCGCCAGCCAAGCCTGGAATTTCGCGTCGATGTCGTCGCGGTAGTCAGCCCAGAACTCGTAGTTGTACAGGAACGTGTTCTTGGCGTTTTCCGGATCGGTTGGCATATGCGGCGCCATGTCGATACCCAGATCGGCGTGCTGACCAACCAGCGGTGCCGAAGATGCACGTGCCGGACCGTACGAGATCCACTTGGCCTGATCCGCCAGACGCTGGGTGTCAGTTGCGAACATGATGTAGTCCAGAGCGCGCTGTTGACGCTCTTCGCTCAGGCCAGCAGGAATGATCCAGCCGTCCAGGTCGAACACTTGTGCGTCCCACAGCATGGCAACAGGCTGCTTCTGCTCTTCGATCACGCTGAACAGACGACCGTTGTAGGTCGAGCCCATGACGACTTCGCCGTCCGCCAACAACTGCGGCGTGTCTGCACCTGCGGACCACCAGACAACGCTGTCCTTGATAGTGTCCAGCTTTGCCAGAGCCTGATCCTGCCCTTCCGGTGTGGCCAGAACGTCATAGACGTCATCCTTGGCAACACCGTCACACAGCAGCGCCCATTCCATGTTGTTGATCGGGCGCTTTTCAAGCGACCGCTTGCCCGGATAGCCTTCAAGATCGAAAATGGCACAAATCTCGGTCGGAGGATTGTCACCGACCAAATCGGTGCGATAGCCGAACGTGGTCGAGTATACGATTTGCGGGATAAAGCAGTCGCTTACCAGCAGTTCGCCGAAATCCTCGGACGCGGGTGTGCCGTCAGGTGCCGGTGCCAGTTGACTGTCAAAGTCGATTTCCAGCGCCAGGCCTTCGTCGCACAGACGAATGGCATCCGCTGCCACAACGTCCACAACATCCCAGGTGATGTTGCCCGCTTCGTTCATTGCCCGCAGCTTGGCAACCGCTTCGTTCGAGCTGTCGTCGTTCAGAATGGTTACGCCGGTCTTTTCCGAATAGGGCTCGTGATAGGCTTTCAGCTGCGACTTGGAATATGCGCCGCCCCAAGAGACGATCGTCATCTCTTCGGCTGACGCGGCGCCGGCAACAGCCACAATCGCACCCGCCATAAGAGTGGTTTTAGTAACTTTCATCGTTAACTCCCTGTTTTTTCCCGTTTATATTGATCATTGCGGTTGGGCCACGGGGTAACCCTCCCATGCCTTTCCCCGCACAATATGGTGCCATGAGCGGGGCTATTCCTGATCAGGCGTCCAATGCCCGGCAGTCGCGCGCAAGCCAGCCGATTTCGACTTCCTGGCCCGGTGACAGCTTGATAGCGTCCGGGGCGTTTCGCGTCTTGATTATGAAGTCGTCATTCCCGGCAACCGACAGACGGAAGCGGAAGACATCGCCCATGTAAATGAACTCTTTCACCGTTGCCTTCAGTGTATGCGCATCGGCGTGCAGGCGATCCTTGTTGAATTCCACCCGCTCAGGCCGGATTGACACTTTGGTCCGATCACCTGCCGCGTGGACATTGACCGGCTTGGCGTCAATTTCAGATCCGTCATCCAGCGCCACAACACATTCGTCGCCGTTGATTGATTTAACAACGCCTTCCAATGTATTGTTTTCACCAATGAACTGGGCAACGAAACTGTTTTCAGGCTCTTCATACAGCAGATCCGGCGGCGCAAGCTGTTGAATGCGCCCATCGTCGAATACCGCAACGCGATCTGACATTGTCAGCGCCTCGGTCTGGTCGTGGGTCACGTAGACCGTCGTAATCCCAAGTTCATGGGCCAGACGCGTGATTTCAAACTGCATATGCTCACGCAGCTGTTTGTCGAGCGCGCCCAGAGGTTCATCCATCAGCACCAGCTCGGGCTCGAACACCAGCGCACGTGCAAGGGCAATCCGCTGCTGCTGACCCCCAGACAATTGCGCCGGTCGACGGCTGCCAAAGGCCCCCATCTGCACCATATCAAGCGCCCGGCGGACCTTTTCTTCTCTTGCGTCCTTGCCAATTTTCCGCACTTCCAGAGGGAACGACAGATTTTCTGCCACCGTCATATGCGGAAAAAGAGCGTAATTTTGGAATACCATGCCGATACCGCGCTTGTGCGGTGGGATATTATTGATCGGTCGCCCGTCCAACATAATCTCGCCATGGGTGGCTGTTTCAAACCCTGCCAGCATCATCAGACAAGTTGTCTTGCCGGAACCCGAGGGCCCAAGCATTGTAAGAAACTCACCTTTCGGCATGGAAAGGTTAAGGTCTTTTACAACAAGGATCTCGCCATCATAAGATTTTTGGACATGCTGAAACTCGACGAACGCTGCGTCATTAGACATTTACCGATTAGTCTCCCCTGTGCAGTCCTTGCCTGCCCGGTTCATCCGGATCTCAAAGACCTGTCGAGGCCATTTAAGGACATGCGGGGTGCGACACGCAACCAAAATATGACACGTGGGTAACGATTAAAAAGGAGGCAGCAGAGTTTTCAGGCAGAATTCAACTTACGCATGTGCCACGCAAGGCTTTGGTTGCTGGAAAGCACCGGTTTTTTAAGGCGTTCCTGCACAATCGGAATAACATCAAAAGTTCTAAGATTCGTGCAGCTTAGAAAAACAGCTTCAACTGAATCATCCTGCCCAAGACTCACTGCAGCCTCAATCAGAGACTTCCGTGAAATCCGCGCTACTTTGGCCTCTTCGGCTTCGCCGAATGTGCCAAAAACATCCATCGAAATGCCATTTTGCGCAAATGCACTGCGTAAGGGATCGTTCACTTCTTCGATATATGGCGACAAAAGTGCAAACTTTGCTACGCCAAGTTCGTGGGCGCAGGCCGAGGCCGCGCGCAATGGGTTTGTAACAATCGCCGCCTCGCAAGTTTTTTGAACCATTTGTTCAACCTGATCCGAGCCGATAACCGAGCTGGCAGAGGTGCAGCCATAACCAACAACACGATATGGTCGGGTCTTGGGCAACAAATCGGCAGCGGCAGGCAAGGCGGTTTCCATTTCCGCCAGAGTATCAGTCGTCACCTCTTTGCCGCTGGGAATTCTGGAGACGTAAATCGGACAGCTTCGATCAGAAAAATACGCGTTGAACTCCGGCTCAAGGGTCTCGTCTGTCTGCAAGACGATCAGGCCCATTGGGGGCGCTGCGGGATCATCTGCATCAACTGTATAAGGTAAACGCGTCATATCTCGGGCAACTCCATACCAGCGCGAGGGCTAAGAAAGCGGGGCTCTTCTTCGGTTATGACGATGTTTTCTTCGTGGACAAGGATCTTTCCACCTACGGCAATGCCCGGTTCAAGCGTCAGGACCATACCTGGTTCCAAAACTGTGTGGTCGGTTGGAATGAGGGATGGCCATTCTGTCAAAGACATCCCCAATCCATGCCCCAAGCGCCCTGCTCCTGTATCGGCATCGTGGCGCGACAGCACAGAGTTCATCGCCTGAAACAAGTCGGCCGCCGTAGCGCCCGGGCGCGCAATCTCGAACGACGCATCCGATGCTTCAATCAATGCACTATAGGCTGACTTAACCTGCGCGTTTGCGGGCCCTATCGACCAGTTGCGGTCGTAATCACTAAAATACCCATCCCAAACCAGGCCGGTGTCCAGCATCAGGACATCGCCTTGTTGCAGTTGCGTATCAGATGCCGGGGATATTACGTCGGTATACCCACCCTGTTCCGCACCGCCCGCGAGGTATGGAACCCAATCGGCCCCCTCGTCCAGGCAAAGCATTTGAAACCCGCGGAACACAGCATCCAGCGCCACGCCTTCTTTGGCGATTTCGGGCACCCTCCGAAAGGCGCGCCCGGCGATGGTGCAAGCCGTTTCGATCTTTGCAATCTCCGCTGATGATTTCACCATCCGCAGCGCGCGTACGATCCCTTCATCGCCGCAAAGGTCTCGCTGACCGACTGCCTGTTGCAAACGTCGAAGGTCTGCCAACGGCATCCTGACATGCGTTTCATGCCCATCTGGTAGACCGATCCTTGCGTCGTCGGGCGTCACCTCACGAAGTGTCTCAGCCAAAAGGCTAATGCCATCGTCGGCGAGATCCGGCGCGGCCCAGGTTCGGATATCGTCGAGCCATGTCTCGGCCATTAGCGCGGCCCCGATCGAAGGGATCACAGAAATCGGCTTTCCGCTAGCAGGTACAATAAGAAACCAGGGCCGTGTCGGGCTTTCCCAAAACCGCGTCAGGTAGCCGGTAAAATATCGGACCTCAGGCTCCGTCGTTAGCAACAGGGCCGACAGACCAGAGGCTTGCATCTTGTTTTGCGCGCGTTCCGTTCGTGCTGCGAACTCAGACGTGTCAAACCCCCTCATTCCGTGACCTCAGAGAAAAAGCGGATAACCTGCGCGTCCGCGTCAATTCTCAAGCAAGTGCCATTGATCAGCTTTTGGCCGCCGCGATGGGGGGTAGGTGAGATTCTCAATTTGGTGTCTTTCCCGTGATGCCCATTGACGTGATCGCATTCGTCAAGTTCTGTCAACAAAACTCGCCCAAGGCAGGAGCCTAAAATGCCCCATTCAGATCCGGCCTTCAGCCGCGCCGAGTATGACCGCAGATTGGCAAAGACCCGCGCCGCCATGGCAGCCGCCGGGTTGGATGCTTTGTTTGTCGAAGATCCTTCAAACATGGCATGGCTGACGGGCTATGAGGGCTGGTCGTTCTATGTGCATCAAGGGGTACTTGTGCTTCAGGATGCCGACCCGATCTGGTGGGGCCGAAATCAGGATGCCAACGGCGCGCGTAAAACTGTTTGGATGTCCAATGACCGGATCCACGGCTATGCGGACGAATACGTACAATCCACCGTGCGTCACCCCATGCAGGATCTGGCAGCGCTGATTGCGGATACTGGTATCGCGAAGGGGCGGATCGGTGTCGAGTTGGACAATTATTATTATTCAGCCAAAGCGCACCTGACTTTGCTGGCGGAGTTGCCCGACGCAGAGCTGGTCGACGCAAACACATTGGTGAACTGGCAGCGTGCCGTGAAATCCGATGAGGAAATTGCGCTAATGCGAAAAGCTGCCCGGATATCCGAGCATGTGACCGACGGCGTATTGGAGCGCATCGAACCGGGTATGCGCAAGAACGACCTCGTCGCGCAAATCTACCATGACGCAGTCACCGGAGTTGGCGAGGATTGGGGCGATTACGCAGCCATTGTGCCGCTGCTCCCGTCCGGCCCGGATGCCGCTGCACCGCACCTGACTTGGGATGGTGAACCATTCAAATCCGGAGAGTGTACATTTTTCGAACTGTCAGGCTGCTATCGCCGTTACCACGCGCCCTTCTGCCGCTCGGTCTTTTTGGGTAAGCCACCCGACTATTTGCTTCGTGCTGAAGCCGCGCTGGTAGAAGGGCTTGAAGCGGGACTAGAGGCCGCGCGTGCCGGAAATCAGGCGCGTGACATTGCTTTGGCACTGGCCACCCCGCTGGAACGGGCCGGTATCGAACGCGGCGCGCGATGCGGTTATCCAATTGGTCTCAGCTACCCACCGGATTGGGGCGAACGCACGATTTCCCTGCGACCCGAGGACGAGACCGTACTGGAACCCGGCATGACCTTTCACTTCATGCCAGGCCTCTGGATGGATGATTGGGGGTTGGAGATCACTGAGCCGATCCTCATCACAGATTCCGGACCTGCCGAATGTTTCTGCGACCGCCCCAGAAAGCTGTTTGTGAAGCCATGACTTTACCCAGAACCATGGAAATACTAGCCGACCTGATCGCTTTTGAGACGGTGTCAGCGGACTCGAATCTGGAAATGATCAGCTATCTGACCGAACGGCTCGAGGCATTGGGTGCACGGTGTATCGAGACGCGGGACAAGACCGGTGCAAAGGCGAACGTGTTTGCCACCCTCGGCCCCGATCAACCCGGCGGCATCCTTTTGTCAGGCCATACGGACGTGGTGCCAGTGGCCGATCAGGATTGGACAACCGATCCGTTCCAGATGGCTGAAAATGACGGCAAGCTCTACGGTCGCGGCACATGCGACATGAAGGGCTTCATCGCAGCGGCGGTGGCTTTCGGCGAAACGCTGGATGTCGGGAAGCTGACCCAGCCGCTGCACTTTGCCTTTACTTACGATGAGGAAGTCGGCTGCCTTGGTGCGCAAGCGCTGGTCGATGACTTGTCCGAACGCGGCATCGTTCCGGACATCGCGATTATCGGCGAACCGACTGAGATGCGCGTGATTGAGGGGCACAAGGGCTGCTTTGAATATACAACTCGCTTTACCGGGTTAGAGGGACACAGCTCTGCCCCCGATGACGGGGTGAATGCTGCGGAGTATGCCGCGCGATACATCGCCAAACTGCTGGAGCTGCGCCATATCCTCAAGTCCCGCGCACCCGCCGACAGCCGGTTCGAGCCGCCTTGGACGACGGTCAATATCGGCCAAATTTCAGGCGGCGTAGCCCATAACGTCATAGCCAGCAAGGCCGAGGTCTTGTGGGAGATGCGGCCCGTGCAAGCAGGCGACGCCGACCTCGTCAAAAAAACCCTTTCGGACTACGTACAGCATTCACTGTTGCCGGAAATGCAAGCGGTCCACAGCGACTCGAGCATCACGCAAGAGGCTATCGCCGAAGTCGAAGGCCTTGAGCCCATGGAAGAAAACGCAGCCCGTGATCTGGTCGCCGAACTGACCGGGGCCAACGGTACAGGTGTTGTTGCCTTTGCGACCGAGGCCGGGTTGTTTCAGAAGCTTGGCGTTCACGCGATCGTTTGCGGACCGGGTTCGATCGCTCAAGCCCACAAGGCGGACGAGTTTCTTGAAATCGAACAGTTGGACCTGTGCTGCAGAATGTTAACCCGTTTGGGTCAGCGCCTGACTCGTTAACCGGTTCCGTGCGTGCGGTCATATTTTGATCGATCCGGTTGCACATGCGCCGCACGCGCTTTCTCGCCGGGGTCATAGACCTCCATCACCAACGGATGGCAGGCAGCGGCATCCGAAGAATGTTCCGACGAACAATCCCCGCCGGGGCACGCAGACAGGCCGACGATCAGGTCAATCTCGGCATAAAACTCAAGATAGTCGCCCGGGCGAACCGGGCTGGCTTTCATAAAATACTGGCCCGTGTCGCGGGAAAATCCGGTGCACATGAACACGTTCAGCACGTCATGCACCAGCATTTCGGCCTCATGCAGCGGCAGGTCGCAATGGCTGGCCAGCGAGCGGGTCAGGTTCGAGTGGCAGCAATAGTGATAGTCGTCCCCCGATAGCAAACGCCCGGTATACGGATCACACCGTGTGCCAATCACGTCATGGACCGATCCGCCATAGGTATCGAACCCATACCAGTCCAGAGTATCGGCAACGATCGTCGCCATCGGTCGCATGTTGGGAAAGCTCGACCACATCCGGTCTCCGGTCGACAGGTGCGTGCCGTGCAGCGCGCGGGTTTTGCCGGAATAGAACCGCTCGGTCAGGTCATGCTTGTTCCACATGTTCAGGTCGCCAACCTGAGGACCGTCGACCGAAACCACCCTCAAGAAAGCGCCAGCCGGAACATCAATGCATGCCGCGTCACGCGGGGCAGCAGTGGCCTCGGCCACCTTTACGGCACCTTCGCGCAGTTGGCCCAAACCAATCAGATCAGGCTGCTGCAACGAGTCCGGTGGGTAGCAGATTACTGGGGCAATGGCCTTGCGGTCGGCGGCATCGGCCGGTGGTGGGAAGTTCGGTTTTGTCAGTTTCATGCGCCCCTCACTTCCCTCCGGAAATCCCTGCCTTTCCGAATCCTTAGCGCATTATGAAAGGGTTCGCCATCGGCTCTTGCGCGGTGCTGATCCAGGTGGTCTTGGTTCTGGTGTAATCCAGGATCGCCTCAACGCCGGCCTCGCGGCCATATCCCGACTGATTGAACCCGCCAAACGGCGCGATAGGAGAGATCGCGCGATAGGTGTTCACCCAGCAGATACCGGCCCTGATCCGTTTCGAAACACGGTGTGCACGCGCAAGGTTCTGCGTGAACACGCCCGAGCCCAACCCGTAAGGGGTGCTGTTTGCCAGCGCGATAGCCTCTTCTTCGGTATCGAACGGCAGCAAGGACATGACAGGTCCGAACATTTCGATCTTCAAGGTTTCGGTCTCGGGTGACACGCATTCGACCAAAGTGGGATTCATGTAATTCCCGGGACGCTCCGCTGCTTCTCCACCGAAATGGATCGTCGCGCCCTGCCCCTGCGCTTTGTCCAAGGTCTCTTCGATTTTGCGCACCTGCGCTGCCGTGCAAAGCGGTCCAACATGCGTTTCGGGCTGCAAAGGATCACCCAACCGGATGGCGCTGGCCTTTTCGGCGATCCGTTCGACCAGAGGTTCCAGGATTGACCGATGCACCAGCCCACGCGTTCCTGCCACACAGCTTTGGCCTGATGCGCCGAAATTTCCCGCAATCAGGCCATTTGCTGCACCGTCCAAATCGGCGTCCTCAAACACGAGGATCGGCGACTTTCCACCCAGCTCCAATGACGTGACCGCAAAGTTCTCAGCCGAGTTTCGCACCACATGGCGGGCGGTTTCAGGCCCACCCGTAAAGGCAATTCGGTCGACATCCGGGTGCCGGGTCAGTGGGATCGCGCAGTTTTCGGCGTCACCGGTGATAACCGACACAACTCCGGACGGGAACCCAGCCTGTTCAATCAGCTTGGCGAACTCCAGCATAGGTGCGGGCGCGATTTCCGATGCTTTCAGCACGACGGAACACCCGGCAGCCAACGCCGGACCCAGCTTGGTCGCGGTCAGGAACATTTGCGCGTTCCACGGCACGATCGCGGCCACGACGCCGATCGCTTCGCGTGTGGTAAAGACGTGCATGTCGGGCTTGTCGATGGGCAGGACCGTGCCTTCGATCTTGTCTGCCAGCCCCGCAAAGTAACGGTAGTAATCCGCGACATATCCGGTTTGTGCCGAGGTTTCCGCCAACAGCTTTCCGCTGTCGGTCGTCTCCAACTCACCCAGACGCGCGGCATTCTCAGCCACCAGATCGGCCAGGCGATACAGCAGCTTACCCCGCTGGGTCTGTGTCATATCCCGCCATTCCGGGTCATCCAGAACCCGTTTGGCGGCGGCAATGGCGCGATCAACATCGGAGGAAGAAGCGCACGCGAATGTGGCCCACCCCTGACCTGTCGCCGGATTTTCCGATGTCATCACCTGCGAGGCTGATCCTTCGGTCCAAGTGCCGTCAATGAACAGCTGAAAATGCGGTAGGTTTCCCATGGTCGTCCTCACTGAAATGCCGGCATGACGTCGTCGATGAACCGCGCTAAAGAGGCGCGCTTGCGTTCATTGGTCATGCCGCTGTCGACCCAGAACGAAAACTCGTCATAACCCAGATCCTCATAGCGCTTGATCCTGTCGATCACCTGTTGGGCAGTCCCAACTGTCAGATCACGGCCCAATTTTTCTTTGGTATACATCGGGTTCGCGTCCATCTCGGCTTCGGTAATCGGCTTAATCAAGCCCTGTTCAACCGACCGTTTATTCAGGAACCAAGCACCAAAGTAATTGTAGTACCGGCGCAGATTTTGCACGCCCTGCGCAACATCGTCGTCATCTTTACCGACATAGGTGTGGTGCAACAGCATGATCTTGGGGCGCGGCCCCTCGTAGCTGTCACAGGCATCGTTGAACCGCCCCATCAGGGTCTCGATCTCTTCCATACCCTGCCACAGCGGGGTGACCTGAATATTGAATCCGTTGTGAACGCCGAATTCGTGGCTGTTAGGATCCCGCGCGGCGATCCAGATTGGCGGGCCGTCCTCCTGATATGGCTTCGGTGCCGAAGTTGCGGCCGGAAACGCATAGAACTCGCCTTCATGGGCACAATCGCCCTTCCAGATCTGAGGCAACAGCGGGGTGGACTCGCGCATGCGCTGCCCCGCCTCCCAAGCGTCCATTCCCGGCATCAGACGTTCGTATTCATAGGAATACGCACCGCGCGCGATCCCCAACTCGATACGCCCTTTCGTCATCTGATCCGCTGCGGCGGCCTCACCTGCCAGTTTGATCGGATGCCAGAACGGCGCAATTACCGTTCCGGTGCCCAACCGCACATTGCGCGTGTGATGCGCCAGATCGACCAGCGACAGAAACGGGTTGGGGGCAATGGTGAACTCCATCCCATGATGTTCACCTGTCCAAACTGCCCGCATGCCCCCGTCATCAGCCATCTTCACCAGGCTCACGAATTCATCATACAGAACATCGTGAGGCTGATCCGGGGTCAGACGTTCCACGTGGGCAAACAGTGAAAACTCCATCAAATGGCTCCTTTACCGAAACTGTGAATTTCGCCGCGCTCGGCGTCGCCGAGATACAGCCCGAAAACGCCTTCGTGGGCTTCAAGGGCGTAGCGGGTCATCATGTGGTGCAAACTATTGCTGGCGTAAGTCAGATCAGCCAGATCGCCGATATCTACCCATTCGGCATTTTCCACCGGGATGTTCTGAACGCAAGACGCCAGAAAGAACGTGTAGTGCAGGTTCGTTTCGGCATCGTTGAACGAAGAATAGACCTGTTCGATCTGCGCCTGAATGCCCCGATCAGAAAGGCCCTGTGCCAACCTGTTGCGTTGCCCCCCGGGTTCTGCACCGGCGATTTGAACCGGGCGAAATGCGCCTTCGTAGCGTTCCAGAAGAACTTTGCCATTTGCCGCAACAATCGCGCCGCAGATTGTCGGAACCTGCGCGTCCATCTGACGCTCGAGCCCAAGACTGAAGTACGACCCGTTCACATAACCCAGACCGTTTCCACCGATATGGGTGAAGTCTGTGACACGACCAATCAGAACCGTGTGGTCGCCTGCGGGCAGCGCCTGATGCGTTTCACAACTGAACTGCGCCAGCGCTCCGTCGATCAGCGGCAAGCCATTGGCTCCGTCGCGATGCGCCACCCGACCAAATCGGTCGCCCTTGAAACTTGCGAAGGTATTCGAGACGCCCTGCTGCCCATCTGCCAGAACATTCACCGCAAAATGCGAGCATCCGGCAAAGGTATCGTGGCTGGACAGAAACTTGCCGGGGCAGACCAACAGCAAAGGCGGATCAAGCGACACGGACGTGAAGGAATTTGCCGTGAACCCAACCGGGTTTCCAGAGGTGTCGCGGGTCGTCACAACCGTTACACCGGTCATGAAGTTGCCGAATGCATCACGCAGGGAGCGAGTGTCTATCTCGGTCATGGCAGGCACCTCCGAACGAACTCAAGCAATTTAGCGTTAACGTCAGCCGGGTGCGTCATGGGCATCATGTGGGCAGCATTTGGGACTATCTCTACCCGCCCATTTGTCACCTTCTGCGCCATGCCCTGTGACATGCCCGGTGTGGAATTCGGCTCATCCGCGCCTGTCATAAACAGTGCCGGGCATTTGATTTGCCTCAGTTGTGCGTCAGTCGGCCCATCGCTTTCGGCGAAGATGGTATAGGCCGCTTTGTATGCGCCCGGGTGGACATCTTTCAGCCAACGCGAACAGGCTTCGCCTTCTTCTGAAACCTGATCGCCGAACCAACGCTGCAAAGTCACGGTGGGATCGTTTATGGCCGCAGCATCCAGTGCCGCCGCGCGGGTCGTGACAGCCGCACGCGCTTCGGGGGTTCGGCGGTAAATTGCGTTCAACGCGGCAACGCCTCTCACCTGATCATGCCCCGATGCCGCAACGTCCAAAGCGATCAAAGCGCCCATGGAATGCCCAATCAGAACGGCAGGCTCGGTCAATCGGGCCGCGATCGGGTTGGAGTACCCATCCAGCCCTATAGCACCTTGAAACTGGGTTTTTCCGTGCCCGGGCATATCCGGACACAGAACACGATACCCGGCGGCAGACAGCGCATCGATTTGCGCGCCCCAGGCTTCGGCCCGCAGGCCAACGCCATGGAGCAGAACCACAAGCGGGCCTTCACCTTCGTCTATAGCGGCGAGCCCGCCGATGTCAGACCGAGGCCGGGTTGTCCACGTCATGGCCCAAATCCTTCAAGTCCTGATAACGGTCGCCGATGCGATGATGCGGACGGCCCGAGGTTGCTCCGCCCAAAACCACGACGATCTCATCCGCACGGGGCGCGTCGGGGATGGCGAATTGCAGCGTCAGATAGTGTGACCGGCGGCCTGCATCGTTCTTGTCCATCAGTGGCACCATGATCGGTGTGTTCGCAGGCCCCCGGGTGTTGGTGAATGAAAGATAGGACTTGGCACCAACTGCCTGCCGGAAGATATTTCCGAAATGCAGCGTGTGGATCAGGCCCGAGGCATGCTCGACCTCTCCGTCCAGCCCCACAACCGCGGCCTTGCCATAAGCCTCAATCGCCTCGCCGCTTCCGGCCAGCGCGATCATCTTGTCGGTCAATTCTTGGCCCAGAATTGGGCCATAGGCCAAAATTTCAGGCCGCAGATCTTCGACGAAACGCCCGACCCAAGGGTTCGTGACAACCGCTGCCACGGCGAACATGCGCCACGGCCGTTCGGCTTTGCGATATCCTTCGATCAGAACTTCTTCGTCGAAGGTCACTATTTTACGAATTTCCGGCTGCACGATATCCCCCAATCTTGAGTACGAGAAATATCTTTGATTGGCCGGCACTTTGACAAACGAAAGAAGTTGGGTCTTAGGTATTAACAAAGCTACTAGGTCGGTTGCACATGCCCAAAACACTGCCCCCCCTTACATGGTTCAGGTCTTTCGAGGCTGCGGCCCGACGGCTGAGCTCAACAGCTGCGGCGGATGAAATCGGATTGACTCAATCCGCCGTAAGCCAACAAATCAGGTCGCTGGAATCCCGGCTTGGTGTCGTTCTGTTTCATCGGCACCCGCGCGGCCTGTCCTTGACGGATGAGGGGCGAAAGCTGCTGCCGCAAGTCGAAGCCGCACTGCAATTGCTGCAATCCGCCGCCTCTCCGTATTTGGCAGAGGAACGGGCCAAGCACGTCACTGTTGCGGCGTCGATCAGTATCATCGAATGGTTGATTTCCCCAGCGTTACCTCGGTTCCGAGAGCAAAACCCAGATACGTCCATTCGCTTTGTCAGCACGATCTGGCCGGATGAATACTCGGCCCTGCGCGCCGATGTCGAAATCCGGTTCGGGTCGGAAAAACAGGTTGGACGGGATGCAATGCCTTTACGACCGAATGACCTGATCGCGGTAAAAGCACCTGGCTTGGTTGGCGCTTTTCTGGACTTGCCGTTGATCGAGGCCGTGGGAACGTCAGACAACTGGTCCACTTGGGCGGAGGTCACCGGTCATAAAATCCATACCCCGGCCTATTATGTCGACTCTTACGGGCTCGCATTGCAATTGGCGGCTTCCGGGAACGGCGTGGCCTTGGTGAATGCACTTATCGCCGATCACGCTTTGCAAACCGGTCAGGTCGCGCGTGTTTTCGATGAGACCGCTCCAGCGACCGAAGGGTACTTTCTGGCCGTGCAGCGCGCATCCCCCGAGGTTGACGCCTTTGTATCATGGTTTTCACAATTGGTTCCCAGCGCGGCGCAGGAAAGGGTCTGATTCAGACACACCAATGTCGCATCTGAGGATATCACTGAGCAGGAAAATAGTGAATTCTGGCAAAAAAGGTCCGATTCATGCGATATTCAGGCTTTCGAGTCATCAAAGAGGCGCTTACCGGCCACAAAGGGTGGAAACCGGTCTGGCGTGACCCCGAACCCAAAGCTCATTACGACATTATCGTCATAGGCGGTGGTGGTCATGGGCTGGCAACTGCCCATTATCTGTCCAAGGTCTACGGTCATCGCAATGTCGTGGTTGTCGAAAAGGGCTGGATCGGCGGAGGCAATGTCGGGCGGAACACGACGATCGTTCGCTCGAACTACATGCTGGACGGGAATGAGCCGTTTTATGAATTCTCGATGAAACTGTGGGAAGGGCTTGAACAAGACCTGAACTACAACGCCATGATGAGCCAGCGCGGAATACTCAACCTGTTCCACACGGATGGTCAGCGCGACGCTTATACGCGGCGCGGCAATGCGATGATCCTGCACGGTGCAGATGCCGAATTGCTGGATGCCGATCAGGTACGCAAAGAACACCCCTATCTGAATTTTGACGATGCGCGTTTCCCGATCAAAGGCGGTCTGGCCCAGCGGCGGGGCGGCACCGCGCGCCATGATGCGGTGGCCTGGGGCTTTGCCCGGTCCGCGGACAGCCACGGTGTCGACATCATCCAGAATTGCGAAGTCACTGGTCTGCGTATCGAGAACGGCAAATGCCTCGGTGTTGAGACCTCAAAGGGCTTTATCGGGGCTAACAAAGTCGGCTGCGCTGTTGCCGGAAACTCGGGCCGGGTGATGGGCATGGCGGGCATGCGCCTGCCGATCGAAAGCCACGTGCTGCAGGCCTTTGTGTCCGAAGGTCTGAAGCCCGTTCTGCCCAGCGTCATCACCTATGGGGCCGGACATTTCTATGTCAGCCAGTCCGACAAAGGCGGGTTGGTCTTTGGCGGCGACATCGATGGTTACAACACCTATGCGCAACGCGGGAACCTGCCGGTGGTCGAAGATGTCTGCGAAGGCGGCGTCTCATTGATGCCGATGATCGGGCGTGCCCGCCTGCTGCGCATGTGGGGTGGTGTTATGGACATGTCGATGGATGGCTCACCCATAATCGACCGCACGCCGGTCGAGGGTCTCTATTTCAACGGCGGATGGTGTTACGGCGGGTTCAAGGCGACCCCGGCGTCCGGTTACTGTTTTGCGCATCTGTTGGCGAAGGACGAACCGCACTCTACCGCCACAGCCTATCGTCTCGACCGGTTCCGCACGGGCCGGATGATCGACGAAAAAGGCGTGGGCAATCAGCCCAACCTGCATTGAGGGGAGCACGAGAATGATTATCAACCATCCCCTTCTGGGCCCGCGCGACGCATCTGAATTCACCTATCTGGGTGACGCGTCACTGATCAACCGTCCTGATTGGCAGGCCGATAACGCGGCGGACGCGTTCTATGAATACGGCTACTTGCGCGACAACCCCGCAGGCGAGCATCAAGAACTGTGGTATCACGAGGCTGGCGACCGATCCTGGCTGGTCGTGACCCGTGACACCACCACGCATGAGATTTCCAAGGTAGAACTGGCCCGCGACGTGGCCCGCGCGCGGGGGCGATCCAAATGACCCAGAACAACAGGCTGAGCGGCGGCCAGATCGACCGCAATACCACTGTGAATTTCCGGTTCGACAACCGCAACTATACCGCCCATCCCGGCGATACGCTGGCTTCGGCTTTGCTGGCCAATGACGTGCGGTTGATCGGACGCTCGTTCAAGTATCACCGCCCACGCGGCCTACTGACTGCCGGATCCGAGGAACCCAATGGCATTGTCGAGCTGCGCTCCGGCAACCGGCAGGAACCCAACACACGGGCCACAACGACCGAGATGTTTGACGGGCTTGAGGCGCAATCGCAGAACCGTTGGCCCAGCCTGAAATTCGATGCGCTTGGCGTAAACGACCTGTTCTCGAATTTCCTGTCCGCCGGGTTCTACTACAAGACCTTCATGTGGCCGGCCGCTTTTTGGGAAAAAATCTATGAGCCGATCATTCGCCGCGCCGCGGGCCTTGGCTCTTTGTCGATGGAGGCTGACCCCGACGAATATGACAAAGGGTTCCGCCACTGTGATCTGCTGATCATCGGCGCCGGTCCATCGGGCTTGATGGCAGCCCTGACCGCAGGGCGCGCGGGTGCCGACGTTATTCTGGCTGATGAGGATTTTCGGTTCGGCGGACGTCTGAACAGCGAGACATTCTCAGTCGGAGATCAAAGCGGCAGCGATTGGGCGGCGCAGGCCGTCGCGGAACTGTCATCAATGCCCAACGTCCGGCTGATGGCCAGAACCACTGTCATCGGCGCCTTCGACCACGGCATCTACGGCGCTGTAGAACGGACCGGAGATCATGTGGCCACCCTGCCCGCCGGTAAGCCGCGCCAAATCCTCTGGCGCATTTACACCAAGAAGGCGTTGCTGTGTGCGGGGTCGACTGAACGGCCCATCGCGTTCGAAAACAACGACCGCCCCGGCATAATGATGGCCAGCGCCTTGCGAACCTATGCCAATCGGTTCGCGGCCACAGCCTCTCAGCGCGTGGCGATCTTCACCAACAACGACGACGGTCATCGCACCGCCGCCGACCTGCATGCCAAGGGCGTTCACATTTGCGCCATTGTCGACGTACGTGAGGATGCTCCGGTCAACTACGATTACGAAGTCCTGAGCGGCGCTCAGGTTGTGAATACCAAGGGGCGTCTTGGTCTGACCTTTGTCGAAGTTGTCCTGTCCGACGGCTCGACCCGCACGCTGGAATGCGGCGCACTGGGCGTTTCGGGGGGTTGGAACCCGAATGTGCACCTGACCTGCCATCAGCGCGGGCGTCCGGTCTGGAACGACGATCTGGCCGCCTTTGTGCCCGGTTCAAATCTGCCCGTCGGATTGACTGTCGCGGGCGCAGCGAACGGAGTGATGTCCACCCACGGCGCATTGAAATCCGGTGCCGAAGCTGCTGCGGCAGCACTAGAGTTGAGCGATGCTCAGCCCGACCTGCCGGGGGCCGAGGATACTCCGATCGCGCAGAAACCGTTCTGGTGTGTCGAAGGCTGCAAACGCGCTTGGCTGGACCAGCAAAATGACGTGACCGTCAAGGACGTCAAACTCAGCTATCAGGAAGGGTTCCGGTCAGTTGAACACCTGAAACGCTATACCACGCTTGGCATGGCGACCGATCAGGGCAAGACATCGAACATCAGCGCTTTGGCGATCATGGCCGAGGTGGCCGGAAAGACGATCCCCGAAACAGGGACAACCATTTTCCGCCCGCCTTACACGCCTGTTCCGATCAGCACCTTCGCGGGTCGGATGAAGGGACAAGAGTTTCACCCCACCCGCCTGACACCTTCACACTACTGGGCCAAGGAACGGGGCGCTGTATTTGTCGAGGTCGGCAACTGGCTGCGCGCGCAGTGGTTTCCCCTGCCCGGTGAGGTTCATTGGCGTGAATCAGTGGACCGTGAAGTGCGCCAGACCCGCGCGTCCGTCGGGGTGTGCGACTGTACGACACTTGGAAAAATCGACGTGCAGGGCGCGGACGCGGCTGATTTCCTGAACCGCGTCTACGCGAACGGTTTCGCCAAGCTTCCCGTGGGAAAAACCCGCTATGGCCTGATGCTTCGCGAAGACGGCATGGTGATGGATGATGGCACAGCCGCGCGTCTGGCCGAGGATCATTTTGTCGTCACAACGACCACGGCCAACGCGGTAAATGTCTATCGTCACATGGAATTTGTGCGCCAATGCCTGTTCCCGGATATGGATGTGCAGCTGATCTCGACCACCGAATCCTGGGCGCAATATGCTGTCGCTGGTCCCAATTCGCGCAAGCTGCTGCAAAAGATTGTCGACCCTGAATTCGACATCTCGAACGACGCATTCCCGTTCATGGGCTGTGGCAACATTACGGTCTGCGGCGGGTTGCGGGCGCGGCTGTTCCGGATCTCATTTTCGGGAGAGTTGGCCTTCGAAATCGCGGTGCCTTCGCGCTATGGCGACGCCCTTATGCGACGTTTGATGGCCGACGGCGAAGAATTTGACGTAGTCCCCTACGGCACCGAAGCGCTGGGCGTCATGCGGATCGAAAAGGGCCACGCGGCCGGCAACGAGTTGAATGGCACTACAACGGCATTGAATCTTGGATTGGGTAAGATGGTGTCGAAAAAGAAAGACAGCATCGGATCGACCCTGTCCGAACGAGAGGCCTTGGTAGAACCGGATGTCCTGCGGCTGGTCGGGATCAAACCGGTATCGCCCGAAGAAAAAGTCACCGCTGGTGGCCATTTGATGAACACGACCGGCCCGGTGGATGCCGCGCACGATCAGGGCTATGTCACTTCGGCTGCGTATTCGCCCATTCTGAACAGCAATATCGGGCTGGGTCTTTTGAGGGACGGTGCCAACCGAATGGGCGAGAAAATGCGCCTTGTGTCCCCATTGACCGATCTGACCGTCGAAGTCGAAATTGTATCGGCCCATTTCGTTGACCCCGAAGGAGAGCGTCTGCGTGCATGATCTAGTTGCAATAACCGCATTGGGCGGGTCCGAGCCACAGGTCGACACTGTTGGCGGGATTACGTGTTCGGAAGTTCCGGGCGTCGCGCTGGCATCCGTCGCCGCGCGGATGGGACAGGAAACCAAAGCCAGCAAAGCCCTGGCGAAACTGATCGGTGCCCCTGCACCTGGTATCAGCCAACATGCCGGTAACACTGTCACTGCTTTTTGGGCCGGTCCGGATCAGTGGATGATCGAGGCGCCTTTTGACACGCACGAGGAGCTTGCTGATCAGGTGAAGTCCGCTTTGGGCGATACCGCGTCGGTGACAGAACAGACCGACGGTTGGACACGTTTCGACCTGAACGGCGATCAGATTCCGGCTGTGTTGGAACTGTTATCTATGCTGGACCTGCGCAATATCGATGCGGGCAGCGTCGCCCGTTGCTCAATTCACCACATTGGCTGCTTTGTTCTCTGTCGGTCAGATGAAGCGTTCAGCATTTATGGCCCCCGTTCATCCGCCGGATCGTTGCATCATGCCATCGTCACTGCAATGCGTTCGGCGCTGTAAAGCAGTGTCAGACTGACGGCAGCGGCGCATTACCTTCAACGCGGAAGCGATTGATCCTACGGCGATCTTCGCTGGGGCTTAGCCCAAAGGCCGACCGGTAATGCGTCACAAGCGGCGCCACTGAACCATACCCGATCGCAGCCGCGATGTCTGCGATTGGGTCTTTGGTATAGACCACCATCTGGCGCGCCGCCTTCATGCGCATTGCGCGATAATAGTGGCTGGGGCTTTGGCCTGTCGCCTGTTTAAAGGCACGTTCCACCTGGCGCGGCGTAACCCCCATCTGCTGTGCGGCCTCTGCGATGGAAATCGGTTCGCTCATGTGGCCCGAGAATAGGTCGACACAGCGCGACACCAGCGGCGGCAGGCTGTCGCCAGTTTCCGGCGCGGTCGTGGTAGGAACCTGCTGCCGCACACCTGCCCCGCGCATCATCGGATGTTGAAACCAACAGGCAACCTCATGCGCGACTTCGCCACCCAGCCGATCCTCGATCAGATGCAGGGCCAGATCGAACCCGGCAGCGGCACCGGCTGCGGTGTAGCGTGTCGCCGTTTTCACGATCACCTCGCTACGCGAGTCGACTTCGGGAAACTCAGCCAGAAATGCGGCCTCATAGCACCAATGGACGGAAACAGGTTGCCCCCCCATCACCCCGGACCGGACCAATGGGAAAACCCCACCGCTAATCCCGCCCAAAACGGTGCCATGCCGTCCGAGACTGCGCAGAGCACCGTTGCCAACGGTTGTGTTGTCAAAGCCGGACGTTGGGCTGCTGAGAAGGAACAAAATGTCGATATCCTTGCAGTCGGTCAAAGACCTCTCGGCCTCGAACCGGACACCTGCGCTGGATTGTACTTTCTGTTGACGCTCGGACAGCAGCGACCAGCAGAACGCCTCTTGCCCGGCGATTTCATTGGCCGCCCGCAACGGCTCGATCACCGAGGTCAGGCAAGCCATGGGAAAGCCGTCGAACAGCAAAAAGCCGATTTTGATTCTGTCTTCGTTTCGCATAAGGCTGTTCTAACAAGATTTCCGCAACTGCCCTATGCGAAGTTCATGCCCACCGGATCAAGCCGATGATCGCCGAGGCCGCATAAAACCCCTGCAACAACAGGAACGTCCAGCGGCGATCAATCACGGCCCAGGCCGCAAACAGGCCCGAGGACAGTAACAACAGGGCAAACCCGAACAGCTCGGCCCCTGTATTAGACGCGATCAACAAGGCATAGGCCATGGCCAGAACCGATCCGCCGATTTCGAATACGGTCGTCAGACCGCGCTGGTCACGGGTATTGATTTGATCTGTCATGGCTCAGCCCTTTCGCTTCAGGAGATTGATCAGCGGCGCGGGTGTCTGTTTGGGCTGATCATTTATCGGGGATTGACCGGAGTTTTTCGGCAACTTGTGAACGACGGGAACCTGATCAGTGACCGGCCCACTAAGCGCCGGATTCCAAGGCCGTTCAGACTGACCAAGACCCGCCAGATCGAACAAGTGTACCCTGTTGCCCGCCGCTGCCATTTCAGGCAGCACGTCGCGCCGGATGTAAGATAATGTGCTGTGGATCAAAACCACCGGATCGCCCACCCCATGGATTCCGGGGGCCATCCGCGGGGTTTTGATCACTGTGTGGTCCGGGACGAGATGCGGCATGCGAATGCTCCTGTGCTTTGGATTTCCTGACCAGTAGTTCAATACTGGTATGTGACACAAATGAATGATATTCATACTTCAATCCAAATTTGTCATGGCTTCACAAATGACCGACCGATTGGAAATTGACGCCCTGCGCGCCCTTCTAGCCATCGCATCCCATGGCGGCGTGACGCGCGCGGCCGAGCATCTGGCGCTGTCGCAATCGGCAGTCAGCCACAAAATCAGACGGTTAGAGCAAGCACTGGACTGCGATCTGCTGGCGCGCCGACCCGGTGGCCCTCTGTTCACGGATACTGGTCTGCGCCTGTGCGATTATGCCCGCCGAATTTGTTCCCTGCACGATGAGGCGCTTGCCAGCTTGGGCAAGAAACCTTTGGCCGGCGCACTCCGGCTGGGTATGACCGAGGACACGGCCACCAGCGACATCGCTCGCATATTGGGTCGTTTCACACGGCTTTATCCGGACGTTCAGGTCCAAACACGCACCAGTCAAAGTATGAACGTGCAAGAGTGGTTGAAGGCCGGAGAGTTGGATGTCGCCGTCATGCAAATCTTTCGGCACGATGCGCGGCCAGATGACCTGATCCTGTTCGAGGACACTCTGCACTGGGTAAAATCACCGGATTTCCAACTGGATACGACAGCACCTGTTCCCTTTCTGTCCTTCGACAGCCAGTGCTTCTATCGAAAATGGGGCTTCGGAGATGGGCAGCTGCAAGGGCACCGCTTCAACAACGTATTAGAGTGCCCAAGCGCCACTGGCATTCAGTCGGCCGTGCGGTCCGGTTTGGGCGTCGCCCTGTTGAATGGAATGCATGTCACACCGGACATAGAGGTGATCAAAGGCGTGTTCCCCGATCCCCCGGCGATCATTTTTGTCGCGCGGATGCATGTTAAGCGCCGAAACCCTGCCGCGATGGCGCTGGTACAAGAGATCAGCCGCGAGGTTGAAAGCTCCAACCCTTTGAAAGTGGTCAGCTGAGTGTTTGTACCGGAAGAGCTAAAACAACGACCTTCCACGATGGCCGGGTTTTCCGTCGACTTCTGCGGATGGGAGAAGTGGTTTGTCAAAAGAACCTAAGACCAAGAGGTGGGACGATCAACTCCTCAGATCAGGTCTGATCAATTGCGCGGTCCCGTTTCTGCAACGCGCGGATACGCATCCGCTGTGCCGCATGAACATGGGCGCGCATCGCCAGCTCGGCTGCGTCGCCGTCACGAGCCTGCAAGGCTTCCATCACACGGCGATGCTCACCTGCGGCATCGTCCGCGCGCTGACCATCCAGCATTTGGGACGGGCCCAATATCAACAACGCCTTTTGCAGCGATAGCATCGACTTTGTGAGAAATCGGTTTTTGGCGGCATCCAATAGCGTGGCGTGGAAAATACGGTGCAACTGGGCGGCCACCGGACCGGTGCCAGCCTCGGCAAGGCGATTGTTCAGGACATTCAGTTCGTCCAGTTCCACATCCGAAGCCGCGCGTGCCGCCAAACGTGCCGCCGTGCCCTCAAGTACGGCGCGCATTTCATACAGTTCCATGACTTCCGAATAACTCAGACTTCGAACCGTTGCGCCCAGCCTAGGGACATGCGTCACCAACCCATCCGCTTCGAGTTGCCGTATCGCTTCGCGCACAGGTGTTCGGCTGACACCCAGTCTTTCGGACAGCTCGATCTCTCTGAGCCGGTCACCTGGCAACAAAACGCCCTCGCGAATTTCATCCAGCAAACGCTGATAAGCGGAATTCCCCTGCGGGCCGGTCTGATTAGGATCTTCTTGAGTTTTCATCATTCTCAATCTTGCATATTGGATCTCTTTGTATACATTTGGATACACGCCCTAATCAACGAAATCGGACTCTATCCTTGACCGCTTCAAGCCTTCATTTGTCCCCGCTGTTGCAACGGTCAGTCACGCTGATATTGGCAATGTTGGGAACTGCAGTTTTTTGGGCGTTAAACCTGCCGCTGCCCTTTCTGTTCGGGCCGATGTCAGCGTGTTTGATTGCAGCTTTGGCACACGCACCCATGCGGGACTTCGGGCAAGTCTCGGTCGCGTCCAGAACTATACTTGGCGTCGCGGTCGGGGCGTCGATCACACCCAGCCTGTTCGCGGAACTACCAAAGATGGCGGCGTCCCTTTTGCTGATACCAGTATTTATCCTGCTGATTGCAATGGTTGGCGTGCCGTTCTTTCGTAAATTCTGGGGCTTTGACGACAAAACTGCGTTTTTTGCGGCCATGCCGGGCGGGTTTCAGGACATGGTTATCTTTGGAGCCGAGGCCGGTGCCAATCCGCGAACCCTATCGCTGATCCACGGGACGCGCGTATTGATTATCGTCACCCTTGCCCCTTTGTTCCTGACTTTGTTTTACGGTGCCGAACTGACCAACCCGTTGGGCGAACCTGCCTCGGCCCTACCCTTGCATGAACTGATACTCATGGCGGTCGCAGCTTTTGTCGGCTGGAAAGGTGGAGAGAAGATCGGGCTTTTCGGTGCCTCGATTCTTGGACCATTAATCCTGACAGCGGCCTTATCGCTTGGGGATTTCATCCATACCCGCCCCCCGCGCGAGGCGATCCTGTTCGCCCAGTTCTTCATCGGCTGTGGGATCGGCGTCAAGTTCGTCGGCGTCACGTGGTCGGAACTCACACGCGTCGTGGCGGCTGGGTTCACCTATGTGATCTTGCTGGCCGTTCTGGCCGCTGCTTTCACGGCAGTGGTCACCACGCTGGGGCTGGGCCATCCGGTCGAAGCCTTTCTAGCTTTTGCACCGGGCGGTCAGGCAGAGATGACAGTACTGGCCATCGTATCAGGGGCGGATCTGGGCTATGTGGTCACACACCACCTGGCGCGCATTGTCGTCGTGATCATCGGCGCGCCAATCGTGGCCAACCTACTTCTGCGCTGTTCGAAATCCAGGGATTGACGGATTCACGTACAAACGCGGCTGGATAAATGTTGATAGGGGATTGTGGCGGAGAGACAGGGATTCGAACCCTGGAGACGGTCTCCCGCCTACACACTTTCCAGGCGTGCGCCTTCGACCACTCGGCCACCTCTCCGTGCCGGCGTTATTTGAACTATCGCCGAGGGATTTGCAAGGCCCCATTGAGGTGAAATTTCACCTGAAATCGAAAGCCTTGCAAAGGCGTTTAAATCTCGTCGCCGTCACCATCAGCCAAATCGCCCTCGGTCATCTCGACGGGATTTGTGGATGGCTCTGCGGACGGTATTTCGTCGGTGTTCTTGCTGGGTTGAGCTTCGCTGCCCTGCAACACCTCGGGGTTACGCAACCAGAGATCGCGCTGTGCAAACGGGATTTCGATCCCCTCTTCGACAAAGCGCTGGTTGATCTCGTGGTTCATGTCGGATTTGACTGACAGCACCCAGTTCACATCGCGCAGGATGGCCCGGATTTCAAAGTCCAGCGAATCTGCGCCAAACCCCTGGAACACCACACTGGGCGCTGGATTCGCCAGAACCATCGGGTGTGAATTCGCGATTTCGCCCAGAATCTTCTCCACCATTCGGGTATCAGTACCATAGGCGACGCCGACCGGTACAATCACCCGCCCGATCGTATTGCCGCGTGTATAGTTCGTGACAACGCCGCTGATCAGGTCCGAGTTCGGAACGATCACATCCGTGCGGTCAAACGTCTCGATCCGCGTGGACCGGACGGAAATATCACGGACGTACCCCATCATCCCATTCACGTCGATCCAATCCCCTTTCGAGATTGGGCGTTCGACCAAAAGGATAATGCCCGACACAAAATTCGACACGATGGTCTGCAGACCAAAGCCGATCCCGACTGACAACGCACCGGCAACAATAGCCAGCGATGACAGGTTGAAACCGGCAATCGTTATCGCAACCAGCGCGGCCAGGAAAATACCGACATACCCGGTGCCCGAAACAATCGCGTTTTGTCCGCCGGGATCAATACTGGTCTTTGGCAGCAGCGAATTGCGCAGCCCGCTTTGCAGCATCCGGGTAAGGCCATAACCGACGGCAAAAATGACAAGGAAGGTAAAGAAGTTGCTGGGCGCGATCGTTACGCCGCCGATATCGAACCCCTGCAGCAGGCGCGACCAGACCTCTAGCAGGTCGGTTTTACGCGCGCCCCAATAAAGCGCGAGGACTGGCATAGCCAGAATGGCCATTGCAAAGCCGATGAGAACCGAAAACAGCGAATCCTTGGCCTTTTCGCCATGCCCGCCGAGCCATCCGTAAACAGACGTCAGGAAGCGCTGGACGATGACCAGCGCGGCAATCAGAACCAACGAACGCACAGCCGGGAAAACGATTGCCTCAGCCGCATTCGTATACCCCAGCATTGCCAATATCGGGCTGGCGATCCCTAGGAAGAACAAAGCGCGTCTAATGAACTCGACCAGTTGGCTGAACCCGGCAGCGCGGGCCGTTGCGGATGGCTCAACTGCATCGACCGGGACATCAACACTGCGGACGCGACGGACGCGCAGTAGAATCAAAGCTGTTGCGACGATGACCGGAAAGACGACGACAGCGCGCGTCGCATCCGAAATATTTTCGATCTGATCGAACAGGTTCACCAGTTCATGCAGGATCATGAGCCCCGCAAGAAGGTCGAGGTAGACGCGTAACTCAGTGACTTTCTGGCGGGACAGTTTTCTGAACCCCTGCGCCGCTTGCAGCACATAAACCTGTCGACCAATCCAGTCATAAAACAGGATGATCGCCGCCCAATACGGCACGTTCTCCATCAACAACGTTCCGCGCAGCCCCAGAACGCCTGTCATCACGACCGCCTGAACCAGAAGCCAGACACCGAACCAAGGGAGGATAATGCGCAGCAACGAGGTCAGGAACGTCCATACGCCACTTCCCTGCCCCCCCAGGGCTCGCAAACGCGCACCAGCGGCTTCCGACCACCGCTTGCCGTAAAACAACAGCACGCCGGCGACGAAAACCAACGCCAGAATACCCAGGCCACGGGAACGCAAACGTTCATGAACGACGTCAGTTCTCAGGTTCCGCCGCGCTTCGTTGAACAACGCTTGCGCAGCTTCGTTCACATCAACCCAAGCAGGCCGCCAATGGGTGGGGTTCAGGGGCGACGGTCCGCGCTCTAAAAGTTCTTTCGCCTGACGGTCCCGCAATAGTTTGTCTATCTCGGATATAAGGCCATTGGCCCGGCTGAATGCCTCTTCCGAGATGATCTGCGGGACGCGCAAACTGTTCAGCTGCTCGTCTAGGTGCTTTCGTAGTGTGGCAATGTCTTCCGGTTCGGTCGCGTCGCCTTCGGGCGCTGCACCAAGAGCCTTGATCTGATTTTCAAGCGTCTGGATACGTTCGGTGTTTGCACCGCGTGCCCGGTTGAAATCGTCCCGGTATTCGTTGATCTCGGCGCGCAGGTTTTCGAGCGACGCGTTCGACGCGCGATCGGCCTCGATCACCGTCTCGGCACGGTCCGCCGTTTTGACCCAGCCCTGATAATATTCGCTTTGACGATCTGTAAGCTGCGCGGCAGCGGGGCCGCACAGCATCGCAATACATACTGCGACAAGGGTCAGAAACAGGCGAACCTGCCGCAGCATCACACGTCCTCAAAAACGCCGGGGATGCTGCGCGGAGCTTCGGTCATCCAGTCCGGGACAGGCAATTCCTTTTCACGCAGGAAGTCCGGGTTGAACAGCTTGGACTGATAGCGGGTGCCATAGTCACACAGGATGGTCACGACGGTGTGGCCCGGACCCAGATCTTTGGCCAGACGTACCGCACCAGCCATGTTAATGGCGGTTGAACCGCCCATGACCAGGCCTTCATCGCGCAGCAGATCAAAGATGTAAGGCAGCGCCTCGTTGTCCGTCATCTGATAAGCAAAGTCAGGTTTGAACCCCTCAAGGTTCTTGGTGATACGCACCTGACCGATGCCTTCGGCGATCGAGCCGCCCTCCATCGCGATTTCGCCGGTGGTGTAGAACGAATACAGCCCCGCCCCCATCGGATCGACCAGACCGATCTTGACACCTTTGGGCTGAAGCGCGTCCGCTACGCCCGCCAATGTACCGCCCGAGCCCACGGCACAGACGAACCCGTCAACTTTGCCATCGGTCTGTTCCCAGATTTCGGGACCGGTCGTTTCCACATGCGCCTGACGGTTCGCCACATTGTCGAACTGGTTGGCCCAGATCGCACCGTTGGGCTCGGTCTGCGCCAGTTCTTCGGCCAGACGGCGCGAGTAATGCACAAAATTGTTGGGGTTGCGATACGGTGCGGCCGGAACCTGAACCAACTGAGCACCTGCCAGTCGCAGCATGTCCTTTTTCTCTTCGGACTGCGTTTCAGGGATGACGATAACGGTCTTGAATCCCATCGACGCGCCAACAAGCGCCAGACCGATCCCGGTGTTACCTGCCGTGCCTTCGACAATGGTGCCGCCCGGTTTCAGGTCACCGCGCGCGACGGCATCGCGGATGATGTAGAGCGCCGCACGATCCTTGACCGACTGGCCGGGGTTCATGAATTCGGCCTTGCCGAGAATCTCGCACCCGGTCTCTTCGCTGATGCGACGCAGGCGGATCAGCGGGGTTTTTCCGACTGCGTCGGCAAGGTCTCGTGCAATGCGCATGGCGCCCTCATTTCATTTCGGATCAACGCAGATTTACCTGTGGTGCGCGATGACCACAAGCGGCGAAAATCATCCGCGCAGGCGCTCACGGTGACGTGCAAGCCAATGGGCCACCGCCAAAAGCGGCAAATCCTTGAACCCATGGCTGTCGACCCTGTCCATGAAATCGCTGAAAGGCAGAATCTGGGTTCGGATATCCTCGCCTTCCGTGGCCAACCCGCCATCTTCGATGGTCTTGGTCAGATCAGCCAACCCTACATAAAGGTATAGATATTCGGTCGATGACCCGCTGGAGGAATACGCGCCGCCCGCATATTCCAACCTGTTCAACGCAATCTGGGCTTCTTCTTCGGCCTCGCGCAGGGCCGCCTGTTCCGGCGTTTCGCCTGGGTCGATCATTCCAGCAACTGGCTCCCACATCCAGGGTTCAGGATCCTCAGCCAGAAAGATCGGTGCCCTGAATTGTTCGACCAACAGCACCGTGTCCCGCACGGGATCATATGGCAGGACGATCACGGCGCTGCCCTGCATCAGGCTGCTGCGGTTCAGCACTTTGCCCATCGAGCCATCGTACTGGCGATGCTGTAACGCGACTTCTTCCATCCCGAAATAATTGACATATGCCGGTTTACGGTCGTGCACGATGACGTCATTGGCGGTGTCTTGTGCATCGCCTGTCGTACGTTGACGCGCAGCCAGCTTCGCCCATGCACGCGTCCGGATCGACGGAAAGCTGCGCGCAATCTGTCCCGCATCGACCTTGCCGTAATACGCCATAACCTCTTGCGCGGCGAGCATTGTCATCGCGCCCCACTCTTCCAACCAACCCTGCAGGGACCAAAGGCTGCCGCGGTTCCAAAGCCCCGGCTCCGGATAGAAAACAAGGGCTTGCGCGTTTGATCCGTCGGCCAGATCAACTGTCTGCGCGCGCAGGTCGTAATCAAAGCCACCTTCGTAGAAGACCAAACGGTTCTGATCTTCCTCACTCAATCCCCGGAGCAATAACCCTTTGGCCAGACTGCCTTCCTCAGGAACAATCATGGGAAAGGCCTGATCCTGCACGCTATGGACTGCATGATCTTTCAGAGTGGCTTGGGCAAAATCAAGTTTGGACGCTGGACGTTCCAAGACAAGCTCCAGCAATGGCAAGTGCCGCAGCGTGCCATAAAAGAACAGATCTGACACTGTTGGGTTCTTTCGTACTTTAAGTTGTTAGCTCACCGCCACCGGCGGGCTGCTTCCTCGGTGACCAGCCCAGTGACCAAAGCCCCAATGACCAAAGTCCACAAGATTTCGGGCACCACAAGTTGCTGACCATATTCAACGCCAATTTTAAAGATAGAGATCAGCGCCTCGAACGGGCCGTCATACCGATGGCGCATTGCAAGACGGAGCATTTCGTTGACACCCTGAACAAACAGGCCCCAGAACACCAGCGCCGCCATTCCGGTCAAGCCGTTGTTGATTGCGGCAGTCCAGCCCCGGCCGGCACGCTTGCCCATGATCCACCAACCGCAAATCACGCCCAAAGCCATGTTTACGTAGGTAAACATACCGTAGTTCTTACCTTCATCACCGTTTTCGATGACCATACTCGAAACCAAGAACGCCACGATCAAAAGGCATAAGCCGGCAACAAGCTTTGAGGCAGTGGGCATTTCTGAAGTCCGTTCCTTAACTCGGTTTCGCTATAGTGATCTGTGTCACATCGCAATTGCCGGTGTCAAAGGCTGCTCCGCAGGCGGTCAAATAATAATTCCACATGCGTCGAAAACGCTCATCAAAGCCCATTTCCGAGATTTCGTCCCACTTGTCGTTGAACGTGTCATACCAGCGGCGCAGGGTCAGATCATAGCTTTTGCCAAATTCTTTCGAATTGACGACCTTCAAACCCGCCTGAGCAACTTGTTCCTTCAATACGGACGGCGCCGGAAGCATGCCGCCCGGGAAAATATATTTCTGAATGAAATCAATACCGTTACGATATACATCCCATCTATGATCTGCGACGGTGATAATTTGCAACGTCGCTTGCGCCCCGGGTTTTAACCGCTCACGCACAGTGTCGAAATACACTGGCCAGTACTTTTGACCTACTGCTTCGAACATCTCGATCGATGCGATTCCGTCATACTGGCCACGTTCATCCCGGTAATCCTGCAATTTGAATTCTACCAAATCTGAAAGACCAGCATTTTCAATACGCTGCCTCGCAAACTTCAACTGCTCTTGACTGATCGTCAGACCTGTGACCCGCAGGCCACGCTCTTTCGCAGCGTATTCAGCAAAGCCGCCCCAGCCACAGCCAATCTCAAGAATATGATCTCCGGGTTTTGCACCCATTTCATCGACCATGCTGGCGTATTTTGCGGTTTGCGCCTTTTCCAGACTTTCCTGCCCTGTTTCGAACAGTGCGCTGGAATAGGTCATCGTGTCATCAAGCCACAAACCATAGAAATCATTGCCCAGATCATAATGGTACGAGATGTTCTTTTTGGCCTGTGCCCGGTTATTGCGGTGCAACCAGAACCGCAGCCGCTCATACATCTGCACAAGGACTTTTCCGGTGAAATCGTCGTAGACCGTTTCATTACCCATATGCACGAGGTCCATAAAGGATCGCAGGTCCGGCGTACTCCAGTCACCTTCCAGATATGCGTCCGAAAAACCAAGTTCACCTTCGCGGACCAGGCGCGCGAAAACGTCTGGATTGTGGATATCCACACGGGCAACCGGCCCGGGTTTGGTGCCCTCGGTTCGGAAGACACGACCATCCGGTAGTCCGATGTCCAATCGGCCGGACTGCATCCGGCTAACCATTTTGAATACTTGCGCAAAGTATCTGGGCAGGTCTTTCTGCCCCTCGGTGGTCATCAAAGTCATCCGCTCTCCCCTGTGCGGCCGCGCAAACAGGCTAGGCCGAGTTTGTGTTTGTGGCAAGTTTTCAATTCGTTACTGGTTTTTTCGGCCCTCATAGGCCGCCAATGCACGCGCCCGACCGGCTGCCAAAGTGACAACGGGTTGCGGGTATGGGTCCTGTGGACTGAGGTTCCATGATTTCGGAACCGCATCAAAATACGCCAGTGCTGTTGCCGGTGGATTGCTCTGCCCCTCGGCAATCCATTGCCGAACGAAGTCCGATTGCGGATCGAACTTTTCCTGCTGTGTTTGCGGATTGAAGATGCGAAAGAATGGCGAGGCATCGGGCCCCGACCCTGCAACCCATTGCCAGCCCATCGCGTTTGCCGCCGGGTCCCAGTCGACCAGACAATCCGCGAACCAATCCATGCCAATTCTCCAATGGGTCATCAGATGCTTGGTCAGGTAACTCGCAACAATCATCCGGGCTCGATTGTGCATTCGCCCGGTCACATACATCTGCCGTAACCCGGCATCGACTGCCGGGACGCCAGTTTTCGCCTGCTTCCAAGCGAGAACTTCGGGCTGGTCCGCATCAGTGTTCCAAGGAAATCTATCCCACTCCGGCTTCCAATTTCCGCTGACCAAGGATGGAGTATGATACATCAGGTGATAAGCAAATTCGCGCCAGACCAATTGGCGCAAATAAGGTTCGCCCCCCTGAACTCCCGTCATCCCGGCCCGCTGAATTGCGTGCCAGACACTGCGTGGGCCAATTTCACCTAACGAAAGATACTCGGACAGGTTAGATGTCCCGTCCAAGTCCATACGATCCCGGTGATCTGAGTAGTCGGCGATGCGGTCCAGAAATTGATGCAACGCCTCAAAAGCTGCGGTTTCACCCGGTCGGACATGGGGTGTGACCACGGATGCTCCGCGGCGCATCTGCGTGCCCAGATGCCAATCTTGAAGATTTTCGGAAACAGGCCACGTCGCAGGCGATCTGAGATGGGCCACAGCATCGCTGGGCATCGGAACGTCGCGGCTGCGCACTGAACGCCACATCGGCGTGAACACGCGGAACGGCTGCCCTGTTTTCGTCGCCACGGTCCAAGGCTCGAACAAAAGATGGCCGGCGAAGGATTTAACGGTGACATTCTGGTCGGTCAGCGCTGTCTTGATTTTCGTATCTCTGGCAATGGCGTCAGGGTCATATGCGCGGGTCCAGTAAACGCCGCTTGCACCAGTTTCGACGACAAGCTGCCGCAGAACGGTCAGCGCATCCCCTTGACGCAAGATCAGGCGGCTGCCAGTCAGCTCTAGCGTCCGTGCAAAAGCCTTAAGGCCCAATTCCAGCCGCCATTTCGGTGCTGCGCCCAAAGCCTGGACCCAGTGGTCCAAAATAAAAACTGGTATGATTGTTCGCCCGCTCTCAACCGCGGCGCTCAGTGCAGGATGGTCCGACAGGCGCAAATCCCGTCGGAACCACATGATGATCGGTGACCGCTGCTGTTCCATGTCCGCCCTGCTCTTTTCTTCTTTCTTCGGTTACGAAGCAGAAGCGGAATTGGATCACAAAACGTCGTCTAGTGCATTCAAAAGCTGATCAATTTCCTGTTGAGACGTATAGTGCGTGAAACTGACCCGCAGCACGCCTTGATCCAGATCGACCCCCAACGCGGTTAACGGACGCACGGCATAGAAATCTCCGCCACCAGCCATGACGCCATATCCAGCCAGATCGGCGGCAACGGCTTCTGCATTGCGGTTCAGCGCCAAGGCCACGGTTGGGGCGCGGCGGCTAGCATCGGATGTTCCGATCAGGCGAACGGCGTTGCGGTCTTTGACCGCGTCCAAAACCGGTTGCAGCAATGCGACCTCGTGCGAGCGCATCAGATCATGAGCGAATGAACCACGCTCGGCCGCTTCGCCGGTTGGCCCGCTGTGATGGTTGCATAGCAGATCAATATAGTCCGCCATCCCCGCGCTGGCCGCGATCTGGGCATGGTCCGGCCCCGCCGGAGTAAACCGTTGGTACAGCACGTCGCCGTTGAAGTAGTGCCCCTGGTTCGGCAACATTTCCCCTAGCGTACGCCGGATGACCATACACCCCTGATGCGGTCCGTATGTTTTGTAGGCCGAAAACAGATAGATATCCGGCCCCAGATCACCCACATTCGGAAACCCGTGTGGCGCGTAGGACACCCCGTCCACGCACACAAATGCCCCCGCGGCATGAGCAATCGCGGTGATCTCAGTCACCGGGTTGATCTCTCCGATCACGTTCGAGCAATGGGGAAAGCACACCAGACGCACGTTTTCGTCCAGCAGGTTTTCCAGGTCCATCGGGTTCAGCGAGCCGGATTCGGGATCAATCTGCCATTCGCGGATTTCGATCCCCTCGTCCGCTAGCCGCCGCCACGGACCTGAATTTGCCTCGTGATCCTGATTGGTGACAACAATGGCCTCGCCCGGTTGCATCCATTGGCGAAAAGCCTGCGCCAGGACATAGGTGTTCTGCGTGGTCGAAGGGCCAAAGCTCAGCTCATCCGTCTCAACGCCCAATATGGCGGCCATGCGTGCCCGGGCTTCGTCCATTTCCTCACCGGCAAGACGGCTGGCCTCATAGGGTGCATAGGGTTGCACTTTGCGCTGGGTATAATACCGCGTCAGGCGGTCGAGAACCGGCTTGCAAGTGTATGATCCACCAGCGTTTTCGAAGAATGCCTGCCCTTGCAGGCTGGGCTCGGAAAAGGCCGGAAACTGTGACCGGACAAAATTGATATCCAGAGTGCTCATGGCACGTCTCTCCTTGATCATGCGCGTTCATTCAAGAGGTGTCCGAGCATGATTTCGAAACCCTCAGAAATCATGGCAGGTCTTCCAGCCCAGTCCGCGCGATAGGCGCAGACAGCCCCCGCTACCGGTCCGGCGCGGGAACGCGGTCAAATTGCAAGGACTGAGATAGTTCGTCAAGCGTTCAGGTTTGCTAAACGCGCACAAAAAAGCCGGGCATCCAAACCCGGCTTTTAAGCAAACTGTAAAGCGGTTTAGCCCTGAACTTTGGTGTAGGTCCCCTCACCGGCCAAAATGCCCCGGAACCCGCCCGGTTCGTCCAGCCCGAAGACAATCAACGGCAGATTGTTGTCGCGCGCAAGTGCAATGGCCGACGCGTCCATGACCCGCAGGCGTTTGGCCAGAACATCATCATAGCTGACGGTGTCGTACCGCACGGCATCCGCGTGTTCCTTGGGGTCCTTATCATAAACACCATCGACGCCGTTCTTACCCATGAAGATCGCCTGACATGCCATTTCATTGGCGCGCAGGGTCGCGGCAGTGTCGGTGGTAAAATACGGGTTTCCGGTTCCGGCGGCAAAGATGCAGACCCGCTTTTTCTCAAGGTGGCGCACGGCACGGCGGCGAATGTAGGGCTCGCACACCTCGTCCATGCGGATGGCTGAGATTACCCGGGTGAAAACGCCGATTTCTTCCAACGCGGACTGCATCCCCAGCGCGTTCATGACCGTTGCCAGCATGCCCATGTAATCAGCCGTAGTCCGTTCCATCCCCTGTGCCGATCCGCTGAGACCGCGGAAGATATTGCCGCCGCCAATCACCATGCAGATCTCGACACCCAAATCGTGCACCGATTTGATCTCTTGCGCGATGCGCTGAACTGTGGGCGGATGCAGGCCGAACCCCTGATCGCCCATCAGCGCCTCGCCCGAGATTTTCAGCATTACGCGATCATACCTTGCCTTTGTGATTTCGGCGGTGTCGGTGGTCGGGGAAATGGTCATGTTGCGCTCCGGGCTGGCACGGGTTTATTTTCAGGCGCAAAATGAAGCAAAACCGCCGCAGGTTCAATGCGATTGGTAAGGAATAAGGCAGTCCGAGATGACCGAACCCGCAAGATCGCAGATATTGGACCGCCTGCCCCCCATTCCTGATGGGAAACCTGTGCTGATTGCAGGCCCTACCGCGTCCGGAAAGTCCGCCCTTGCCCTGTTGATCGCCGAGCAGTTCGGTGGCGTCATCGTGAATGCCGATGCCAGCCAGGTCTACGATTGCTGGCGCGTGATTTCCGCCCGCCCGTCTGCTGAAGAAGAAGCCCGCGCGCCGCATCTTCTGTACGGACATATCTCATATAATCAGGACTACTCCACCGGCCATTGGCTGCGCGAGGTGAAACCGCTGCTGACCGACGGGGCACGCCCCATCATTGTTGGGGGCACCGGCCTGTATTTTTCTGCGCTGACCGAAGGTATGGCCGATATTCCACCTACACCGTCCGAAATCCGGGCCGAGGCAGACAGCCTGACCTTGCAGACTCTGATCGCGGGTGTGGATGCGCAGACTCTGGCCCGGATCGACACACAAAACCGCGCCCGTGTTCAGCGGGCTTGGGAAGTGCAGAAAGCCACTGGTCGAAACCTCAGTGACTGGCAAGACGCAACACCGCCCCCGGTTTTGGACGTGAAGCACACAGTGCCCATCGTTTTTGACGTAGATAAACAATGGCTTTTGGATCGCATCACGCGCCGCTTTGACCTGATGTTGGACACTGGTGCATTGACCGAGGTTGAAAGGATGCGGGACCGCTATGATCCGTCGCTTCCGGCATTCAAAGCCATCGGAGTACCCGAGTTGATGGCCTATTTCGACGGCACCATGACGTTGGATGAAGCCCGCGAACGCGCCACGATTTCGACCCGCCAATTCGCCAAACGACAGCGCACCTGGTTTCGCGCCCGCATGAAAAGTTGGAATCAGGTTGACTTATCAAAGTGATACCTGATGCGGTTGAAGTCGCACTGATCGCGAACACAGGTTCAAGGAATTCGCGGCGAATCCACTGCCGCGAAACTGAACCTGCCAAGGGATTCCCCTGGGGCTGAAAATGCTGATAGCGATAAACTCAGCCCGTCAATGTCGTTTTTGTACCTCGAATGACGATTTCGAACATTGACCTCACCCAAATTCTGGTGCCGAATGTCGGTCATGGGGATGTCCGAAATCCGAGATCAGAAGATCAATGAACCTGCCGGCCGGAGCATTCCGGCCTGAGCGGTTCGACACTTCATCCAAAAAATACTGTCTCACAGGGAGTAACGTTAATGAATAATCACACAATGACCGGAGCACCGATGCACTGGGCGGCAGAAATGCACGCACAGGAATATCGGGACGGCAAACTGAACCGGCGCGAGTTTTTGACCCGCACCACCGGTCTTGGGGTCACCGCGGCCGCAGCCTATGGCATGATCGGACTGGCCGCCCCGGCACGTGCGGCCGGTGAAGACGCAAAGAAAGAAGGCGGCACCCTGCGCGTTCAGCAGGAAGTGCGCGCCCTGAAGGACCCGCGCACCTATGACTGGTCGCAGATCGCAAACGTCACCCGCGGCACGCTCGAGTATCTGGTTGAGTACAACTCGGACGGTACGTTCCGCGGCATGTTGCTGGAGGGCTGGGAAGTCAACGACGACGCAACAGTTTACACACTGAAAGTCCGCCCGGGCGTCAAATGGAACAACGGTGACGACTTCACCGCAGATGATGTGGCCCGCAATATCGGCCGCTGGTGCGACAAGAGCTCGGAAACCAACTCGATGGCCGGTCGCTTTGCGACACTAATCGATCCAGAGTCCGGTCAGGCCATTGAAGGCGCAATCGAAGTTGTCGATGCCAACACCGTCAAACTGAACCTGCCGGCCTCTGATATCTCGTTGATCGCAGGCATGGCGGACTATCCGGCAGCTATCGTACACAGCTCGTTCAGCGAAACCGATCTGCTCAACAATGTGGGCACCGGCGCCTATCTGGTGCAGGAATTGGAAGTCGGCGTGAAAGCCACCCTCGTTCGCAACGAGAACCACACCTGGTGGGGCGAAGAGATCTTTGGTCGCCCGGCGCTGGACAGCATCGTCTACATTGACTACGGCACCGACCCGTCCGCATGGCTGGCCGCTCTGGAATCCGACGAAGTCGACATGTTGTATGAATCGGTTGGTGAATTCATCGACGTGATGGACAGCCTCGGCTATGTGAAGTCCGAAGTTGTGACCATGAACACAATCGTCATCCGCCCGAACCAACTGGCCGAGATCGACGGCAAGAAACCTTACGAAGACAAGCGTGTGCGCCAGGCTCTGCAAATGGCGGTTGATAACTCGATCTGTCTGGAACTGGGCTATGGCGGCCGCGGTTCGCCTGCGGAAAACCACCATGTTGGTCCGATCCACCCGGACTACTACGAACTGCCACCGCAGAAAGTGGACCCGGAAGGCGCACGTGCGCTGATGGAAGAAGCCGGAATGATCGATTTCGAGCACGAGCTGATCTCGATCGATGACGACTGGCGCCGGAACACCACCGACGCGGTTGCAGCGCAGCTGCGTGACGCGGGTATCAAGGTCAAGCGGACCGTTCTGCCGGGTAACACCTTCTGGAACGACTGGGCGAAATACCCCTACAGCTCGACCAACTGGAACCACCGTCCACTGGGCGTGCAAATCTGGGCTCTGGCCTATCGTACCGGTGAAGCCTGGAACGAATTCGGCTGGGCAAATGCCGAGTTTGACGCGCTTCTGACCGAAGCACTGGCCATCGCGGATGCCGACAAGCGCCGTGAAGTGGTCGCCAAGGGCGAGGCGATGATCCAGGAAGAAGGCGTGACCATTCAGCCATACTGGCGTTCGCTGTACCGCCACATGAAAGACGGGCTTGTTGGCACCGACATGCATGTGTCATTCGAGCACCACCACTATAAATGGGGCTGGGCGGCCTAATACCTGCCAGACGTTAATGGGGGCGCCTGAACAGGGCGCCCTTTCCAGCCGCAGACAGGCCGACGCGGGGTCGGATGTCCGAGGCCAGACAATGGTCCAATGATCTGCGGAACACCCGAACAACAGGGGCCATCATGGGACTATTCATCCTCCGACGGTTCGGCGTCATGCTTCTTACTGCATTGTGCCTGACTTTCGTGGTCTTTTTTCTGACCAACCTCTACCCGAACCTGGAAAAGCTTGCGAAAACGCAGGGCAACCAGCGGATGTCCGACGAACAGGTTGAGACCTGGCTGGACAATCGCGGCTATCTGCAACCCACTCTCGTCAAGTACGGTCAATGGCTGGGCGTTCTCCCTGGCTTTTCCAAGACACTTGACGACGGTACGTTCCTTGGGACTTGTACCCGCCCGGGATCGACCGAGGAAACGACTCCCAGATATTGCGGCGTATTGCAGGGTGACTGGGGTTACTCAACCGTTTTCAAGGATGATGTCGGCAAAATCGTTGGTATACGTCTCGGCAATACCGGCTATCTTATGTTCTGGGTTCTGGTTTTGATGGTGCCATCTGCGCTGCTGGTGGGTGTGTTGGCCGGGATGCGCGAAGGATCAGCATTGGACCGGTCCCTGTCCACATTCTCGATCATTACCACGGCGACGCCGGAATATGTGTCGGGCGTGATCTTCATCGCGATCTTCACGTCGTCGACCGTCGGCCTGAAATGGTTCAAGGGCACGGCGACGTCAGCGATGGACAACCCAACCTTCGAGAACTTCTTCCTGCCGGTACTGACCATCTCACTGTACGGGATGGGCTATATCGCCCGGATGACCCGCGCGTCGATGACCGAGGTCATGACGGCGCAGTACATCCGAACCGCGCGGCTTAAAGGTGTTTCCTTTGGCAACATCGTTATGAAGCACGCGCTGCGAAACGCGCTGATCGCGCCCTTTACCGTCATCATGCTGCAGTTCCCATGGCTGCTGAATGGCGTGGTGATTGTTGAAACCCTGTTCAACTACAAAGGTTTCGGTTGGGCACTGGTACAGGCTGCAGGCAACAACGACATTCAGCTCTTGCTGGCGATTTCGGTCGTGTCGGTCTTTGTCGTGCTGGTGACGCAGCTGATCTCCGATATCGGCTATGTCTACCTCAACCCGCGCATCCGTATTTCTTAAGGGAGATAGATCATGGAACCTCTAAGCTGGACCGGCTCTATCGCCATTCTGAACCCTATCCTGATGATCGCGCTTGCCGCGTTGATCGTATCAATTGTCGTTTGGATTATCGGCAGCATTGTACTGCCCGAATCCCCGATGAGCGTGAATATCGATGGCACCATAAGCGGCGGCAACGGGCTACGTGGGCTAACACAAAAGGCCCTGAGATACAGCTTTTCTGCCTGTGTCGCGCTTGCCTTGGCCTACATCGTCCTTGGCATCCTGATGGGGACCAGTGCCGGGATAATCGGAGCGATCTCGCAGCAGTTTCTTCCTGTGTGGTTGTCGCTGATCATCCTGTTTGCAATGTCGATTGCCTTCAAACGTCGCCTCGGCCTTTACGGCAAACTGTTCGACAGCCCCATCGGCATGATCGGTTTTGGCCTTGTGATGTTCTGGGTCTTCACCGGCATCTTCGGCGCGCTTGATCTTATCATCACACATGACCCTTTGGTTCAAGTATCGGGCATGAAGAACAAAGTACCGGGAACACCGCTGCCAAGCCCCGAAGAAGGTGAGTATGCCTGGTACCTTCTGGGCGGCGACAACCTTGCCCGCGACGTCTTTAGCCGAATGGTCAAAGGTGCGTGGATCGTAGTTCAGATCGCTCCGCTTGCGACCATGTTTGCTTTCATGGTCGGGATCACTCTGGGCCTGCCGGCCGGGTACTATGGCGGACGTCTGGATACTTTCCTGTCGTTCCTGGCCAATCTGATCCTGGCTTTCCCGGTCATCCTGCTGTTCTACTTGCTGGTCACGCCGGAAATCGTGGCGACAGGTGTGCCGAACTATATGGCGGCCGTTTTGTTCGTGTTCCCGATACTGTTTATCGGCGTTCTGCTAAACTCGCGGTATTATACCCGCCCGAATTTCCGCACTCCGCTATTGATCGGGGTTCTCGGTATCGCGCTGTGGTTGTATCTGTCGCTGATTTCGACCGGTGGTTACGTCATCAACACGGATGACTACAGCATTTGGGGTCTGCCGACCTATCTGGACCTGTTCGATATCCCAGGCGGGATTCTTGTGGTGTTCGTCTCGGTTGTCTTCGTGAACTCGCCTACGGTGTTCCGCATCGTGCGCGGCCTCGCGCTGGACATCAAAACGCGGGATTACGTGGCGGCGGCACAGACCCGTGGCGAAGGCCCGTGGTACATCATGCTGTGGGAAATCCTGCCCAATGCACGAGGTCCGCTGATCGTCGATTTCTGTCTGCGTATCGGCTATACCACGATCCTGTTGGGAACCTTGGGTTTCTTCGGATTGGGATTGCCGCCGGAAAGCCCGGACTGGGGTTCCACGATCAACGAAGGGCGCAAGCTGTTGTCGATCTACCTGCACCCTGCCCTTCCACCTGCCTTTGCCTTGCTGTCGCTGGTTCTTGGTCTGAACCTGCTGGCAGATGGCCTGCGCGAAGAAAGCCTGAAGGACTGATGTGAGAGCGACCGGGGGCTTTGCCCCCGGACCCCAGGATATTTTTAGCCAGATGAAGGGGATCCCCGGACTCTCGCGAGGAGATACAAGATGAACAAATTGGCGGAATATGACGGCCCAATTCTTGAGATCGACAAACTTTCGATTTCTTTCTTCACCCGCCTTCGGGAAATTCCCGCCGTGATGGATTTTTCGGTCAGCGTGCAGCCCGGCGAGGCTGTTGGACTGGTCGGAGAATCCGGTTGCGGAAAGTCCACTGTGGCACTTGGGGTCATGCAGGACCTCGGCAAGAACGGGCGGGTTGTCGGCGGTTCGATCAAGTTCAAAGGGCGCGATCTGGCCGAGATGAGCGCGGATGAATTGCGCGATATCCGCGGCAATGAGATCGCGATGATCTATCAGGAACCGATGGCCTCGCTGAACCCGGCGATGAAGATCGGCAAGCAATTGATGGAAGTCCCGATGATCCACGAGGGAGTCGGCAAGGAAGAGGCCTATGCCCGTGCATTGGAAGTGGTAACGGACGTACGCCTGCCCGACCCCGAGCGGATGCTGAACTCGTTCCCCCATCAGCTTTCAGGTGGGCAGCAGCAGCGTATCGTGATCGCGATGGCGCTGATGTCGAAACCGGCGCTGCTGATTCTGGATGAGCCGACCACCGCACTGGATGTGACGGTTGAGGCCGCCGTAGTCGAACTGGTCAGGGATTTGGGCAAGAAATACGGCACCTCGATGCTGTTCATCTCGCACAACCTTGGTCTGGTTCTGGAAACCTGTGACCGGCTTTGCGTGATGTATTCGGGTGAGGCAGTCGAGCGCGGCTCGATTCACGATGTGTTCGACGAGATGCAGCACCCCTATACGCAGGCGCTGTTCCGCTCGATCCCGCTGCCGGGGGCAGACAAGAACGCCCGCCCACTGGTGGCCATTCCCGGGAACTTTCCCCTGCCCCACGAACGCCCGTCAGGCTGTAACTTTGGCCCACGCTGCGACTATTTCGAAGAAGGCCGTTGCGACGCGCAGAACATTCTGATGGAGCCTGTACCCGGCAATGACCGCCACCACACGCGCTGTTTGAAGTACAAAGAGATTGACTGGAATGCCCCAATCACTTTGGCGGACAAGAAGGAAAAAGGTGAAATCGGCCGTGTTGTCCTGAAAATGGACAACCTCAAAAAATACTATGAAGTAGCCGCCAATGCGTTGTTCGGGGGCGGTGAGAAAAAGGTGGTCAAAGCCAACGAAACACTGAGCTTTGAGGCTCATGAATCCGAGACGCTAGCGATTGTGGGCGAATCTGGGTGTGGTAAATCCACCTTCGCAAAGGTTTTGATGGGGCTTGAAACGGCCACAGATGGGCAAATCCTGCTGGACAACCGCAACATCGAAGATGTGCCGATCGAAGAGCGGGATGCCAAGACCGTGGGCGAAGTTCAAATGGTGTTCCAGAACCCGTTTGACACTCTGAACCCCTCGATGACCGTTGGGCGGCAGATCATCCGCGCGTTGGAAATCTTTGGCGTCGGCAATTCCGAGGCCGAGCGAAAACAGCGCATGCTGGAATTGTTGGACTTGGTGAAGCTACCACGCGCCTTTGCCGAGCGGATGCCGCGTCAGTTGTCCGGTGGACAGAAACAGCGCGTCGGTATCGCGCGCGCCTTTGCCGGCGATGCGCGGATCGTCGTCGCGGACGAACCTGTGTCTGCTTTGGATGTGTCTGTTCAGGCGGCGGTGACCGACCTGCTCATGGAGATTCAGCGCGAACACAAGACCACCTTGCTGTTCATCAGCCATGATCTGTCGATTGTGCGCTATCTCAGCGACCGGGTGATGGTGATGTATCTGGGCCATGTGGTCGAGTTGGGGACCACCGATCAGGTGTTCTCGCCGCCCTATCACCCCTATACCGAGGCTCTGCTGAGTGCTGTTCCCATCGCGGATACGTCGGTTGAAAAAGCGCATATCGTTCTGGATGGTGATATCCCCTCGGCCATGAACCCGCCCCCGGGGTGCCCTTTCCAGACGCGCTGTCGCTGGAAATCCGAAGTGCCTGGAGGGCTGTGCGAGAAAGATGTGCCGCCGGTGAAAACCCTGGCGGACGGACATCAGGTCAAATGCCATCTGTCCGAAGACGTTCTGGCCCGCATGGAGCCGGTCATCAAAATCGCGGCCGAGTAACAACCCAAACGAAAAGAACCGGCCACAGCGCCGGTTCTTTTCTGACATGGGTGGGCTGGTGATCAGCCGCCCCAGATCACTTTCACATAGTTCTGGGTTTCTTTGTAGGGCGGCACGCCACCGTGTTTTTCCACGGCTTTCGGACCGGCGTTATAAGCCGCCAGCGCCAGACGCCAGGATTTGAACTTGCGGTACTGCCACGATAAATAACGGGCGCCGCCTTCCAGGTTTTGCTTCGGATCATGCGGGTTCACACCCAAAAGACGCGCGGTTCCAGGCATCAGCTGCGCCAAACCCAGTGCCCCTTTGTGAGACACCGCGTGCGGGTTCCATCCGCTTTCCTGTTGCACCAGTCGCAAGAACAACTCTTCCGGGACACTGTGTTTCCGGGCTGCTTGCCGCGCCAGCGTCAGGTATTGGCCTCGATATTTACCATTATATCGCTTGATGACTTGAGTCGGCTGCGCGGTCTTTGGCTTCAGCCGTTCAGAATCGCGATATTGAGTGGCTGCGCGCGAGTCCAGAATCTTGGATTGTTTGAGGAAAATATCTTTACGGTTTTTGGTGGACAGGGTGTCAGCTGCAGCCGGACCCGAAACCAGCGCAAGGCACAGAACAGAAAAACAACCAACTTGAAAACGCATTTATGCCAATCCCGCTCGCTCTCGAACCCGAATGATTATAGGTATTTCAGGCAAGAATAAAAGCTTGGTAAACAGAACCTGGGTAGTTTCTTGCCAACCGTTGCACACATCAACTGTGTTTTAACCATGACGCAGGCCGTATAGGGTCGCGTAGAAACTTCGCGTCAGATTCGGGCGCGCTCGACACAGACAAGAACGGGGAAATATATGGCAGGTTCAGTCAACAAGGTCATTCTGGTCGGAAATCTTGGCCGCGATCCTGAAGTTAGGAATTTCCAAAACGGGGGCAAAGTATGCAACCTGCGCATCGCAACATCCGAAACCTGGAAAGACCGCAATACTGGCGAGCGTCGTGAGCGCACCGAGTGGCACTCGGTCGCGATCTTCAACGAAGGGCTTGTCCGCGTGGCGGAGCAATATCTGCGCAAAGGCTCGAAGGTCTATCTCGAAGGGCAATTGCAGACCCGCAAATGGCAGGACCAATCTGGGCAGGACCGTTACTCGACTGAGGTTGTTCTTCAGGGGTTCGGCTCGACCCTTGTTATGCTTGATGCACGCGGTGAAGGCGGAGGCGGTTACGGCGGCGGACAGTCAGGCAGCTATGGCGGCGGTCAGGCGGGCGGCGGCTATGGCGATCCTTATGGCGGACAGTCCAGCGCTCCTGCCCCTGCATCCGGCGGAATCGACGACGACGAGATTCCGTTCTAAGGCAAACGGAGACGAAACATGACATGGTCCTTCTCTCTCGGCCGAATACTGGGGTCGGAACTGAGGGTCCATGTCACCTTTTTTCTGCTACTGGGCTGGGTCGCCTTTGCGGCCTATTCCCAAGGCGGGGTGCCCGCCGCGATCGACAACCTGATCTTTGTTCTGGCTCTGTTTGCCTGCGTTGTCGCGCATGAGTTTGGCCACGCGCTGATGGCGCGGCGCTACGGCATCAAAACCCCTGACATTACCTTGCTGCCTATCGGCGGGCTCGCCCGGCTCGAACGGATGCCCGAGAAGCCCATGGAAGAAGTCTGGGTCGCTCTGGCCGGGCCGGCGGTAAATATTGTGATCTGGATCGTTTTGATGGCCATGGGGGCCGGAATGACGCTGGATTCCCTGGCCCGGATCGATTCGACCAGTGCCGGGCTGTTGAACCGGCTGGCCTATGTGAACTTGCTGCTGGCCGTATTTAACATGATCCCGGCCTTCCCCATGGATGGCGGCCGGGTATTCCGCGCGCTTTTGTGTCTGAAGATGGACCGGGTAAAAGCCACACGTATCGCCGCCCTTGCGGGTCAGGTCGTGGCGGTGGCGTTTGGTTTTCTTGGGTTGAGCACTGGTAACCCCCTGCTGGTTTTGATCGCCGTCTTCGTGTTCGTCGCGGCCAATGCCGAAAGCCACGATGTGGCCATGCGCTCGGTCGCGCGGCGGGTGCTGGCCCGCGACGCTATGATTACCGAGTTTCACTCCCTATCGCCCAACGACACGCTTGCAACCGCCGCACAGGCCGTCATTCACACCACGCAACACGAATTCCCCGTGTTGGGTCCGAATGGAGACTTGCTTGGTTTTATAGCGCGCGGCACGCTGTTTACTGCCATGGCGCAAGAGGCACCTCGGTCCGATCTGGCAACTTCGATCATGGAAACCGAGATCCCGCGTGTTGAATTGACCACCGGCTTGGAAACCGTGCTGGAAAAGCTACACAAGGGTGCTCCCGCCGTCGCAGTTTGCACGCAGGCCGGCGCAATGGTTGGCTACATCACCCGCGAAAACATCGGTGAATTGATGGTGATCCGCGGACGCTGATCAGACCGTTGCCAAGGCGTCTTCCAGCACGGACAATACAGCGTCTCTTGGGACGTCCGAAGTTACGAACGCCTGCCCGATCCCACGCGCCAGAATAAACCGCAGCTGGCCGTCGATAACCTTTTTGTCCTGCGCCATCAGATCAACCAGTGCCTCGGCACCCGGCAGATCTCCGGGAATGTCGGCCAGATCGGTTTTCATTCCCATTGCACGTAAGTGCGCCCGAACACGGCTTGGCTCCTCCTGTGAGCACAGCCCAAGACGAGAGGACAACTCAAACGCCAGTGCACAGCCGATGGCAACGCCTTCACCGTGCAGCAATCGATCAGAATAGCCGGTGGCCGCTTCAAGCGCGTGACAGAACGTGTGCCCAAGGTTCAGCAGCGCACGGTCGCCCTGTTCAGTCTCATCGCGGGCTACGATATCGGCCTTCATCTGAACCGAGCGTGTCACCGCCCGCACGCGCGCGGCCATATCGCCAACCGAAACGTCGGGACCGTTAGATTCGAGCCATTCAAAGAACGCAGCATCGCCCAGCAGGCCGTATTTGACCACCTCGCCATAGCCCGACAGGAAATCCCGCTGAGTCATCGTGCCCAGAACCGAAGTGTCCGCCAGAACCAGTGACGGCTGATGGAATGCCCCAATCAGGTTCTTGCCCTGTGGTGCGTTGATCCCGGTTTTTCCGCCAACAGAACTGTCCACCTGCGCCAGCAAGGAGGTCGGTATCTGGACGAAACGGACACCGCGCCGCAAAACGGCCGCGGCAAATCCCGCAAGATCACCAATGACGCCGCCACCCAAAGCGATGACCACATCGCGGCGTTCGACTTTTTCCGACAACAGCCACTCAACTGCGCGTTCGAAATGCGGCCAGCTTTTGGTGGCTTCGCCCGCGGGCAAGGCCAGCGAGGTCATCTCAATACCAGCTGTTGCCAGACCATCCCGCAACGCATCAAGGTGCAACCCGGCCACGTTCTCATCTGTCAGAACGGCGACCTTGGGCCGGTGCAGCAAGGGCGCAATCATAGTGCCGGATTGTGCCAGCAGGTCGGGCCCGATTTCCACGTCATACGAGCGTTCACCTAGCTCTACATGTACGGTTTGGTGCATTTACTTCCGTTCCAATACGTCGGGGCGCGTCAACATCGACTCCACCACCCGATCCACCATATTTTCGATCGAGGTTTCGCCATCGGACTCAACCGTCAGACCTGCTTGCGCATAAACCGGGACGCGGGCCTCATACAAGGCGCGCAAGGTCGCATAAGGGTCGGCCGTGCGCAGCAAGGGCCGCGTGTCCTTGTGTTTGACCCTGTTCCACAACACCTTCAAATCAGCACGCAGCCAGACTGAGACCCCGCGTTCGGTGATCATCTGACGATTCAGCTCAGACAGAAACGCGCCGCCGCCGGTGGACAGGATGCCTTTTTCCTCGTCCAGCAGACGCCCAATGACCTGACTTTCCTTGGCGCGAAAAAACGGCTCACCGTCACGCTCGAAAATCTCGGGGATGGTCATATTGGCGGCCGATTCGATCTCGGCGTCGCTGTCGAGGAAGGGAACGCCCAACCTTGCGGCTAAAGCACGGCCCACAGCCGTCTTTCCGGCCCCCATCATGCCAACAAGAACGACGGTTTTGTGCAGTTCAAAGACCGCATCAGTCCCTTCTGTGTGGGTGTTATGCTTAATTTCGCTCATTTCAACGTGAATGACGTGATCTTACGAAAAATGCCAGCTATAACTATGGCAAAAGACAAAATTGGGGCAGCGTTGAGCAATGGGCCGTCTGATCAAGTTCTTGATATATATTGTTTGCCTGAGTTTTGTCGGGCTGGTGGGATATGCTTATCTGGGTCCGATATTTGGGGTGGATTTCTCGGCCCCGCAAGACGAGATCCGAGAGCCGGTAATCCTGAATGTTGAATAAAGCCGCACTGGCTGCATTGTTGCTGGCTGGATCAGCGCAGGCGCAACAGGCTCCTCTTTCCGTCATCGATTGGCTGACGGACCCTCCGGAAAACCTGCCAGGGACTGTCCTGTTGGAACCACCGGTCACGGAGACGGGCATTCAGCCGGATATCCAAGTCTCTCCGCTTGAGGCACTGTCACAGCCGTTGGGGCTTGTGTCGTCGTCGGTGACTGGCCTGCCGGTGCACCTTTGGCAGAATAGTGATGCCGACCGGCTGGCCGAGCTGATCACCGATGTGCCGGTTCGCTATAACCCCGCCATGCAGCGGTTGTTGTTTACGCTGATCCTGTCCGAGGCCCGCGCACCTGCCAGTTCCGGCGCCGAGGAAACGCTACTATTGGCCCGCATCGACCGATTGATGCAACTTGGCGCAGCCGACCCGGCGCAATCGCTGGTCCAATTGGCCGGTCCGACCGACACACGCGACAGGTTCCAGCGCTGGTTTGACGCCACTTTACTTACTGGAGACGAGGATCGCAGCTGTACGTCCCTGATCGCGAAGCCACACCTGTCTCAGGACTACGCCGCGCAAATATTCTGCAAGGCGCGGCGTGGAGACTGGCCATCAGCCGCCCTCACACTGGAAGCGGCGCACGCATTGCAGATATTGCCACCAGATGAGCTGGATGTGCTGGATCGCTTTCTCAGCCCCGAGTTGTTTGAAGAAGCCGAATACCTTCCGCAACCAGATGATCCCAGCCCACTGACCTTTCGCCTGTTTGAGGCGATCGGAGAACGCCTGCCATCGGCCCCTCTGCCCCGTGCCTTTGCAAATGCCGATCTGCGGGACGTAGCCGGGTGGAAAGCGCAGATCGAAGCGGCTGAGCGGCTGACCCGCATCGGCGCGCTGACCCCCAACCAATTGCTGGGGCTGTATACCGAGCGCTCTCCAGCCGCGTCCGGCGCAGTTTGGGACAGGGTCGCGGCCGTGCAACGGTTCGAGTCTGCACTGGATTCGCGCAATCCCGACAAAATCGCCCGGGCTTTAAATACTGTGTGGACGCAAATGCGCCTGATCGGATTAGAGGTACCCTTTGCAGAATTGTTCGCAGAACGCCTGTCGCAGATAGAGCTGACGGATCCGTCGGCGGAACAGCTGCGCTGGCGTATCCTGCTGTTGTCCGAACTGTATGAAACAGCGGCCCTTTCTGTGCCCGGTCAATCCGACGAAAATCACTTTCTGGCGGCGTTAGCGCAAGGCGATCCGGGGCGCGCGCGCTCTCCTTCACCTCTGGCGGATGCGGTTGCGCAAGGGTTTGCATGGGCTGCTCCGGTCCCGCCGAATATCGAAACGATGCTAAACAATGATCAATTGGGTGAGGCGGTTTTGGAGGCCATGGGCCGGTTCGCGCATGGGTCGCGCGGCAACCTAGTCGATTTGACAGCAGCCATTGCGACGCTCCGCCGTGTGGGTCTTGAGGACACCGCCCGCCGCGCCGCGCTGAACTTGCTGATCCTGCAGGGCAGTTGATCGTGGTAGCCCCAGCGACGCAGGACTTGTGGATTTCCACCTTTTTACAAGCTCAGGCCGCTGAATTGGGCGCAGCGACCAATACGCTGCTAGCCTATGGCCGCGATCTGAAAGAATTCTCGGCCTGGTTGGAACGTCGAAAAACGGGTTTTCCTGACACACAGAGAGAACAGATTGAGCAATACCTGATTGATTGCGACGCACAGGGCCTGTCCCGTTCCACGCGCGCACGTCGGTTGTCCGCGATCAAGCAACTGTTCCGGTTCGCCTTCGAAGAAGGTTGGCTTGAAGCTAACCCCGCCATTCAGATCAAAGGCCCCGGTCGACAAAAACGCCTGCCCAAAACGCTGGATGTCGCTGAAGTCGATCGTTTGCTTGAGGCCGCGCGCCGCACCGGTCGCAACGATGCAGACCGGGTGCGCAACACCTGCCTGATGGAGGTTCTTTACGCCACGGGAATGCGGGTGACCGAATTGGTTTCGCTGCCAGTCTCCTCGGCCCGAGGTGACCCCCGGATGCTGCTTGTGCTGGGCAAAGGTGGCAAGGAACGGATGGTGCCACTGTCGCCTCCGGCGCGCGATGCGTTGGCGGCGTGGTTGCTTATCAGGGACGAGGCCGAGGACAAGCAGGTTGCAGAAGGTGCTCAGCGTTCCAAGTTCCTGTTTCCGTCTCGCGGCAAATCCGGCTATCTGACCCGGCACAGGTTTTTTCTGCTGGTCAAGGAACTGGCCGTAGAAGGTGGCGTTTCGCCGGAAAAAGTGACACCACACACCCTGCGCCATGCCTTTGCCACGCATCTTCTGGCCAATGGCGCTGATCTGAGGTCGATCCAGACCCTGCTGGGCCATGCCGACGTGGCGACCACGGAAATCTACACCCATGTCCTGGACGAACGCCTGTCAGAGCTTGTGTTGCAACATCACCCGCTGGCGAAAGACGGCGATGACGACGGCTAACCCCTTGATCCACAGCATGCGCACCCCCATAACGGATGCAGTATCACGAACAACTAAGGACCGATGGAACCCTCTTCTGCTTCTCTGATCGACGGCGCATTCTGGTTTACCACAGGCGCCATTCTACTTTTGCTTGTCCTATCGGGCTTTTTCTCGGGTTCTGAAACGGCATTGACCGCCTCGTCGCGCGGAAAACTGCGTGCGCAGGCCGACAAAGGGTCGCGCGGTGCGCAGAAGGCCCTGGACATCACTGACGATAACGAGCGACTGATCGGTTCGGTCCTGTTGGGCAACAACCTTGTCAACATCCTTGCCGCATCGCTTGCGACTGCGCTTTTCACACGGCTGTTCGGTGAAAGCGGCGTTGCGCTGGCAACGCTGGTGATGACCCTTCTAGTCCTGATCTTTGCCGAGGTTCTTCCCAAGACCTACGCGATCACCAATTCGGAAAAGGCGGCCGCTGCCGTAGCACCGATCATCGGTGTCGTCGTGACGGTGTTTTCACCCATCGTTGCAGCCGTGCGCCTGCTGGTACGTGGTGTTCTGCGCCTGTTTGGCGTCCAGATCGACCCGGACAGCAACATTCTCGCCGTGCGCGAGGAAATCGCCGGGGCATTGCAGCTTGGTCATTCCGAAGGCGTGGTCGAAAAGGAAGACCGCGACCGTATCCTTGGCGCGCTTGATCTGGGCGATCGTACGGTTGAAGAGATCATGTTGCACCGCTCGAATATTGAGATGATCGATGCAGACGCTTCGCCCGAGGCCATCCTTCAGCAATGCCTGAAAAGCAGCCACACCCGCCTGCCCGTATTTCGGGATGAACAAGAAAACATCGTGGGTGTCGTACACGCCAAGGATCTGTTCCGCGCAATGTACGCCCATGCCGGCGGCAGTGAGAACGCCGATAACCGACTGAAAGAGTTCGACATCCTCAAGGTCGCGAACGATCCCTATTTTGTTCCGGAAACCACCACTCTGGACGATCAGATGCGCGAATTCCTCCGGATGCACAGCCACTTTGCGCTGGTGGTGGATGAATACGGTTCGCTGCGCGGGCTTATCACGCTTGAGGATATCCTCGAGGAAATCGTGGGCGAGATCGCGGATGAGTTCGACATAGACGAAGACGTTTCTGTAACCCGAACCGAAGATGGGCAGTTTCTGGTCGAAGGAGCCACCACGATCCGCGACGCCAACCGCGCGATGGATTGGTCCCTGCCCGACGATGAGGCAAATACCATTGCCGGTCTGGTCATTCACGAAGCGCAGATGATCCCAACCGTCGGTCAGGTCTTTTCTTTTCACGGCTTTCGCTTTGAGGTGACAAAACGTCAAGGCAACCGGATCACCGAACTGAAAGTTCGCCCTCTCTGAGGACAACCCAAAAAACTGCAAGATTCCACCGGCGTTCTAATCCGAGCGCCGGTTTTCTTTTAGACAACCACCGTATCCTTCCTGTTTGGGTTAGCCAGCAGGCGCCGAACCCGGATCGCCTTCCGCGACACTTTCTGTCGCTGAAGCTATTGCAAAGGCAGCTTTCCTATTGAGACTGACGGCATAGCCATCAGGAGACGTGCATGAAACTCACAACCCAAGTTGCAGTCATCGGCGGCGGAGTCGTTGGATGTTCCGTACTCTATCACCTGACCAAGCTGGGGTGGACTGACGTGATGCTGTTGGAACGGTCCGAGCTGACCAGCGGGTCAACCTGGCACGCGGCGGGCGGGTTTCACACCCTGAACGGTGACACCAACATGGCGGCGCTGCAGGGATATACGATCCGGCTGTATAAAGAGCTGGAAGAGATTACCAGCATGTCCTGCGGTCTGCATCATGTGGGCGGAGTGACGCTGGCAGATAATCAGGATCGGTTCGACATGTTGCTGGCAGAACGCGCCAAGCATCGCTTCATGGGGTTGGAAACCGAAATCGTTGGCCCGGATGAGATCAAAAAGATCGCTCCGATCACCAACACCGACGGGATCATCGGTGCACTCTATGATCCTCTGGACGGTCATCTGGACCCGTCGGGGACCACCCATGCTTACGCCAAGGCGGCCCGGATGGGAGGTGCAACCATCGAAACGCACTGCATGGTACGCGAAACCATCCAGCGCCCCGACGGGACATGGGATGTCGTCACCAACAAGGGTACGATCCATGCCGAACACATCGTCAATGCCGGTGGCCTTTGGGCGCGCGAGGTTGGCGCGATGGCGGGCGTCTATTTCCCGCTGCACCCGATGGAACACCAGTATCTGGTGACAGACTCGATCCCTCAGATCGAGGCGATCATCGACGCTGGCGGCGAGCATCCGCATGTGATGGATCCCGCCGGAGAAAGCTATCTACGGCAGGAAGGGCGCGGGCTGTGTATTGGGTTCTATGAACAGCCCTGCAAACCCTGGGCCGTCGATGGCACACCGTGGGAGTTTGGCCACGAACTGCTGCCCGACGATTATGACAAGATCACCGACAGTATCGAATTCGCATATAAACGCTTCCCCGTTCTGGCCGAGGCTGGTGTCAAATCGGTGATCCACGGACCGTTTACCTTTGCGCCGGACGGAAACCCGCTGGTCGGGCCGGTGCCAGGCATGCGCAACTATTGGTCCGCCTGTGGTGTGATGGCGGGCTTCAGCCAGGGCGGCGGGGTTGGCCTGACGCTGGCGCAATGGATGATCGAAGGAGAGCCTGAGCGCGATGTATTCGCCATGGATGTCGCCCGCTTCGGCGACTGGGTCGGCCCTGGCTATACGCGCCCGAAGGTGATCGAGAACTATCAGAAACGCTTTAGCGTCGCCTACCCCAACGAAGAGCTGCCTGCCGCACGTCCGAACCGGACCACCCCGATGTACGATATCTTAAGCGATCTGGGCGCGGTTTGGGGTCAGCAATACGGGCTGGAGGTTGCGAACTATTTTGCGCAAGGCGATGAGCCGGGCTATGAAACGCCCTCGTTCCGACGTTCGGATGCGTTCGATGCCACAGGCCGCGAGGTTCGCGCTGTTCGCAACGGCGTAGGTATCAATGAAGTCCACAACTTCGGCAAGTACCGCATCACTGGTCCCGGCGCACGAGTTTGGCTGGATCGGGTCATGGCCGGACGAATTCCAAATCCGGGGCGGTTGTCCCTGACGCCGATGCTGTCGCATAAGGGCAAGCTGATCGGGGACTTCACTGTCTCTTGCCTGAGCGAGACCGAATTCCAGTTGACTGCTTCATATGGCAGTCAGGCCTTTCACATGCGTTGGTTTCTGCAACATCGGGAAGACGGCGTTTCCATTGAAAATGTTTCCGACCGATTGAACGGGTTCCAGATCGCAGGCCCAAATGCCGTAGAAGTGCTGGCGGCATGCACCCGCGAGGACATTTCTGACCTCAGGTTCCTTGATGTTCGCCGCATGACCATCGGTATGACCGACTGCACCGTTCAAAGGGTCAGCTACACGGGCGATCTGGGGTACGAAATCTACTGTGATCCGATGGCCCAACGGCAATTGTGGTGGACCCTTTGGCAGGCTGGCCAGCCCCACGGCATGGTGCCCTTTGGCATGCGCGCGATGATGAGCCTGCGGTTGGACAAGTTCTTTGGGTCCTGGATGAGCGAGTTCTCACCCGACTACTCTGCCGCGGAAACCGGGCTGGATCGCTTTATTGCCTTCACGAAGAACACCGACTTTATCGGTCGCGCCGCAGCCGAGCTTGAACGCTCCGAGGGGACCGCGCGCAAACTGGTCTCGTTCGAAGTGGATGCAGACGACGCCGACGTGAATGCCTATGAGCCGATCTGGCTGGATGGTGCGGTCGTCGGATTCTGCACCTCGGGCGGGTATTCACACTATGCCGGTAAATCCATCGCCATGGGCTTCCTGCCCTCGGACCGTATACGCGACGGTTTAGAGGTCGAGATTGAGATACTGGGCCAGATGCGCAAGTCGCGCGTGATCTCAGTATCACTGTTCGACGCGGACGGTGCACGCATGCGGGGATGACAAAAGATGGCCATGGTGGCTATGTGATTGCATGAGAGATATTCCCATCATTCTTCTGGCCGCCGGACAATCCCGCCGCATGGCTGGCGCGGACAAGCTGATGCAAAGCGTCGATGGCATACCCCTGATACGGCGATCCACACAAACAGCGTTGCAGGTAGGCCCGGTGATCGTTGCGTTACCACCTGCCCCGCATCCTCGCCAGGACGCCTTGAAAGGCATGGATGTTGTTGCAGTTGAAATACCCGACGCTGATGAGGGCATGAACGCCAGTTTGCGCGGTGCTCTTGCGCATGTGCCCCCCGATGCCGGGGCTGTCATGGTTTTACTGGCAGATTTGCCGGAAATCACAGTTGGTGACCTGAAGCAGGTCGCAGAGTCTATCCAAGAATATCCAAATTGCTTGATCTGGCGTGGGGCGACAGCCACAGGAAAGCCCGGCCATCCGGTTGTGTTTGCCCGTCCGCTGTTCAGAGAACTCAGTCAACTTACCGGCGATGAGGGCGCGCAGTCCGTTGTGCGGGCGCATAAGAATGCAGTGCATCTTCAACCATTGCCCGGCCAAAACGCCCTGTTGGATTTAGACACGCCCGAGGATTGGGCGCGCTGGCGGGCCAAGAAGGCCACATAACCTGCCTGCCAAAAAAGAAACGGCCCGGTCGATACCGACCAGGCCGTTGCCCAAAACAGGACTACCACTTTTCACCAATCCTGAAAACGCTGCCAAAAATGCCTATGGCACCCTGGCTATTCCGCCGCTGAACCTAAACAAGACCCCCTCGTTAACATGCCGCTTAGCGTTTCCAGTGACTGTGACAAGCCGTTGGCACCCCCTAGTGCCGTCGGCTCCCCCTTCGCTTGGGCAAGATCATCGTCACCCAAACGGTGCTTCCAAACAATGTAAAATTGGAAAGAACGGTTAATTTTTGGCGTCTCGGAATGGTTTTTGCGCAACATCCCGCCGAGGCGAAATCTACCTATAGAAGATCAATGAACTGCCCATTTTAGTCCAAACCTGACGTTATGCATATTCTTTATTAGTTATATATAAAAGTTATAGGGCGCATATGCACTTGATTTGACCAGACTGCAGAAACACACCACAACCAAGAGATGAGCGAATTTTCGCCAAGGCCTTCCAGCGATCCTTTGTTACCAAAACTGAATCAATTCAGGTTAAATCAGGGTTTGACTTTCAAATTGGCAACAATGGCCGATTCGTGACAAGCGATTCGCTATTATCTCGGCGGAACGTCGGCATACAACGACCTGTTTGTGGCGAAATTAAGATTTCTTAATCCTCAGCACAGGAAACTCACAGGTTGATGCCTCATCTCCTCGGTTAACGCGCGGCTGCAATCGCGTGAAATAAACAGGAGACAAAAATGAGCATCCGTAAATCCTCGCTGCTTTTGCCACGTGCAACAGGCCTCGTTGGCGCATCCGCGCTTGGCGCCGCGCTGCTGGCCACGACCGCCCTGCCCTCGCTGGCAGACGAAGCCCTGGCTGATCTGGTTGAAAGCGTGTCCCCCTCGGTGGTGACCATCATCGCCGAACAGGACATTGTGCCCGTGCAAGCACCGGGACAGGGACAGAATTTTGATTTAGAAGACCACCCCTTTGGTGAATTCTTCAAACGCTTCGGAGCGCCTGAGGGCTTTCAGGCACCGCAGCGTGGACCATCGCAAGGCTTGGGATCGGGGTTTGTACTCGACGAAGCCGGGTACATCATCACCAACCACCATGTTGTCGACAATGCCTCGACCGTGACCGTCCGTCTGAGCGACGACCGTAGTTTCAAAGCCGAAATCGTGGGCACCGACCCGCTGACCGATATCGCCGTCCTGAAGATCGACGCCGGCGAAGCGCTGCAAGCCGTTGAGATCGGGGACAGTGACGTTATCCGCGTGGGTGAGGACGTCGTGGCCATCGGCAACCCGTTTGGCCTGCATTCGACCGTGACCACGGGCATCGTTTCAGCCAAAGGCCGCAATATCTCGGCCGGGCCCTACGCTGAATTCATTCAGACCGATGCGGCCATCAACAAGGGCAACTCGGGCGGTCCACTGTTCAACATGGAAGGCGAAGTGATTGGCGTGAACTCGGCCATCTACTCGCCCACCGGCGGGTCGGTTGGTCTGGGCTTTGCGGTGACATCGAACATCGTTGAACATATCGCCGCCGATCTGCGTGACGATGGTCAGGTCAGCCGCGGCTGGCTGGGTGTTTCAATCCAGAATGTCAGCCCAGAGATCGCGGCGGCCATAGGGATCGATGCCTCGACCGGCGCACTTGTGTCAGATGTCGTCGCGGGCAGCCCCGCAGAGGGCGTGTTGGAGCAAGGTGACGTTATCCTGACCTTCAACGACGAAGCCGTCGACTCCAGCAGTGATCTGCCGATCCTCGTCGGAACAACCAAAGTCGGCACCGACAGTGTTATGACTGTTCTACGCGATGGCAAAGAGCAGCAAATTGAGCTGACAATCGGCCAGCATCAGAGCGCCTCAGCCGAGGTCGACAAATCGGTGGACGAAGGTATCTCGGGCACCGCGTTGGGCGTGACCGTCGCACCGCTGACCGACAGCAACCGCGCACAAATGGGCGTAGCTGAGAATGTCGATGGTGTGGTCGTCACTGATCTGAAGCCCGACAGCCCTGCCGCCAAGGCCGGTCTGCAACGCGGCGACGTGATCGTAAAACTGGGCGGTCAAGAGACCGCCTCACCCGACGCGCTGAAGGCTGCGCTGGACAGCGAAAAGACTGACCCCGCACTGGTGCTGATCAACCGGGGCGGAAACCAGATCTTCGTGGCGGTGGAAATCGCCTGACCCGAAGTCCGCGTGCGCCATTTGATGGGGATTTCTGGCGTGCGCCTCCTCGGCGGATTGAATTGTCCGCATTCCGCCGGGACTGCCGGGTGCGCTGCAACGCACCCGGCACGTAATTTACGCAAATCATGTGCTTTTCAGGAAATTTGTGTTTAAATCCCGATAGAAAGGAACCCGAAACATGAGCCGCCGCCTGCTGATCGTCGAAGATGACGAGGACACTCGTGAGTTCATCGCCAAGGGCTTTGGCGAGGAAGGTTATGTGGTCGAGCAGGCCGCAGACGGGCGCGAGGGTCTGTACCACGCCACGGATGGCGGGTTTGACGCCATTGTGCTGGACCGGATGCTTCCTGGTCTTGATGGTCTGTCGCTGATCCGATCTTTGCGAGCCGCAGGGGTCAAGACCCCTACCCTGATGCTGACCGCGATGAGCGCGGTTGACGAACGGGTCAAGGGCTTGCGCTCGGGTGCGGATGACTATCTGGTCAAACCGTTTTCGTTCCAAGAACTGCATGCGCGGATCGAAGCCCTGTTGCGACGCCCGCAGGAATCTGAGGAAACCGCGACGCTGACCTGCCGCGATCTTGAGATGGATCTGTTGACCCGCAAGGTCACCCGCGACGGGCAAGAGATTTCCCTGACCCCGCGTGAGTTCCAGATCCTTGAATTCTTTCTGCGCCGGAAGAACCGCGTTGTATCGCGCACAATGCTGCTGGAAGGTGTCTGGGATTATCATTTCGACCCGAATACCAACGTGGTCGACGTCCATATATCAAAGCTGCGCCGCCAGCTGGATGAAGGCGACAGGCCGCCATTGATTGAAACGGTTCGAGGTGCGGGTTACATGATATCCGATGGATAACTTGCGACTTTCGTTCAATAATTCTCGCACCCGCCTCGTTCTAGCCAGCATGGTTCTCAGCACGTTGCTGACCGCAATCGTGCTGGGGCTTGTATACTTCACCGCCAATCGCAGTATCGAGGGTGAGACCCGTTCAGTGGTATCCGCCGAACTGACAGGCCTGGCAGATGAATACGAACGACGCGGTCTGTTCGGGCTGTTGCAAGCCATTGAACGCAGGATTCCAACCGCGTCCGAGCGGGATGCGCTGTATCTTTTGACCGACCGGTTCGGTGTGAAGCTGGCCGGGAACCTCAAGCACTGGCCTGCGGATGTCACGGCAGGCAGCGGTTGGGTCGATCTGGATCTTCGCCGCGCCGATAACGACCAGTTGGTGCCGATCTCGGCCGCCTCAGTTCGCCTGCCCGGTGGCGAACGCCTGTTGGTAGGTCGGGATGCCCTTGCACGGCAGCAATTCGACCGTGCACTGTTGCGCGCGGTTGGCTTGGCCCTAGCCATTGCACTGGCGCTAAGCCTTTTGACCGGTTGGCTTTTCACCCGGCTGGTATTCACTCGCCTGTCGGAATTTGCGGGCACGGCAGAAAACATCGTGTCAGGTGATCTGTCCCGCCGCATGCCCTTGCGCGGAACCGGGGATGAGCTGGATCAAGTGGCCGGAACCTTGAACAGCATGTTGGACCGGATTGAGGAACTGATCAGCAATCTGCGCACAACCTCGAATTCAATCGCGCATGACTTGCGATCCCCCCTGTCCCGTCTGCGCCAAAGGGTCGAGTCGCTGTCTGACCCGTCCAAAAGTGATCTGGACCGCGAGGTCGACGTGGCCCGCGCTACGGCCGAGATCGACCACGTGCTGCGTGTTCTGGGGCAATTGACTGAAATCTCACGCGCCGAAGCCGGTGTCGGGCGTGAACAATTCGAACCCGTGGATCTGCAGCAACTGATTGGCGACGTCGTCGAGCTGTACGAACCAGTTGCCGCCGATCAGGGCATCTCGCTGGAGGTCGTCGGCACCGCCCACACTGTTCAGGGGCACCGCCCGCTTCTGTCTCAAGCGCTGTCAAATCTTCTGGAAAATGCCATGCGTTATGCCCCGGAAAAGACGGCAATCACGATCACCCTGTCAGAAAGCGGCCCCTACACCTGCCTGAGCGTGCGTGACCGGGGCCCTGGTGTCCCAGAAGAGGATTTACCACGCCTGCAGGTGCCCTTTGTGACGCTCGATCCCGCAAGGACCGAGCGCAACTCAGGCCTGGGCCTGGCGCTGGTGGCAGCGATTTCTCACATGCATCAGGGCGCATTCGAGGCGCGCAATTGCGACCCGGGTCTTGAGGCAACAATCAAACTGGCGCGTAAGCCCTAGATTGGCACACCCTTGATCGCCATCATTTTGTTTTTATAACGTTTATCTGCCGTCACATCTGTTCCGAACCAGTCGGGCGGCGTGTATGCCTGCGCCTCGGCCTCTGTGTCGAACTCCACCTCGACCAGCCGCAGCGGCGCGAGGCTTCCCAGAAAGATGTCCAGCTCAAACACCCGACCGTCTAGCATTTTTCCGGTATAGCGTTCTTTCTCAACCCGACGTCCTTCGGTTTCCGGCCAGAAGGTTTCGAATTGCTCGGCCGTGATCTCGGCCTCGCGTTCCACCCGCACCAAGGAGCCCGCTCCTTTGAGCGTCAAAAAATACCTGTCATTCTTTTGCCGCAGACGCAATTCCGTGGAATCGTCCGGTGCAGTCAGATAGCCTTGGCGGATGACGGCCTTATCCGCGCCGCTCAAGTCGGGCAATTCCGCCACCAGAAACTTGCGTTCAATTTCGGTGCTCATCGCTTTGAAACCACTTCGTTTTCCATCTCGTCGTACAGCTTTTGATATGCCAAACTGGCGGCGCTGCGCGGGGCGAATTCACTGACTGGCGCACGGTTCTGCCCCATCCGTTCGATATCCGCCGCAAACGGGATTGAGCTGTGCAGGAACCGCTTGCGATAGAGCTTTCGCATCGCATCCATCGTCTCAAGGTGCAGGGTCTTGCGCTGTTGCACCATGGAAAAGAATGCTGTCAGCTTTTTCTTCGACAACTTGTTGGTATCGAAAAAACCGACCAACTGATCGAAAGACCGCTCTGACAGCGTCGTCGGGATGACCGGAATCACGATCAGATCTGCGGCTTTAAAGATGTTTTCCGACAGGGTTGAAAAGTTGGGCGGGCAATCCAGAATGATCACCTCATAATCGCTGCCCGCCGAGATCAGCGCTTTTTTCAGCCGCGACCGCTTGTTCCGCATCCGTGACAGGAAGACGTCAAAATCCCGAAAGGTCATGTTTGCTGGCAGCACGTCGAGACCCTCGAAGTCACTGGCGCGAATGGACTTGGTAAACCGCGCGACATCCTCAAAGAACTTTGCATCAGTCAGTTTTTTGGACGGCTTGACGCGCAGATAAAACCCAGACGCCCCCTGCGGATCCAAGTCGCATAGCAAAACCTTGTGCCCTGCTGCCGCGTAGGCATGGGCCAGATTGACCGAGGTGGCGGTTTTACCCACACCGCCCTTGTTGCTGTAACAGGCAATGATCTTCACTCCTCAGCCCTCCTTTTGATGAAACAAACTGCGGAACAGGTGCCGGATGTCCGGGCTGTCGAAATGCTTGAAATTTGCGATGACTCGGTCGCGTTCTGCCTTTTGGAGTTGATCCAGAACAGAAATCAGCCCGCCCACGGACAAGGCCAACTGCGCATTAGCGCGGCCTTGCTTATTGGTGTGCTGTTTCACAAAATTCAGAAGCGCCTCTTGTTGGACTGAGAAATCATTGAACAGGCCCAGATTATCCTGCAGCTTTTTTAATGGCTTGATGATCGTTTTGAATGCCTTTGCGTCGAACAAAGGCGCAAAGAACTCCATAAGATAACGCAGTTTTTTGCAGTCGATCCGCAGATTATGAACATCTTCATCAGGCGTGTCCGAGGTGATACGTCGCGCCAGTTTGCAGGTTTTGCGATATCGCTTCCAGATCAGCGCGCGCGCATATTCATAGGCAGGCCGATCTGCATTTGGGCCAGGCTGCAGGTTTGTCGGATCAGCAAATAGCTCGGTCAACTTTTTCATCTGATTGTCATAGTTTTGCGTCCGAAAACGCCGGGACAGACGGCCAAGTGCCTGACTGCGTTCCTTTTCGAATTGCGCAAACATGGTCACGGCACCCGCATGAAGTTTCGACGGTAACAGGTTGAAGTAACTGCCTTTTTCCAACAGATAGACATCCAAATCCCGTACGCGACCAGTGGGTTCCATCAAACCGGAAAACTCGCGCTTTAATGCAGCGGTTTGTTCGGGTGAGAACACACCCTTGAACAGGCCGATCACAGATCGCACGCGGCGCAGAGAAACGCGGTAGTCATGCAGAAATTCAGTATCGATATCATCGATCACGCCCGCCTCGTTCTGGCGCGCGACCGCCAGATAGGTGCGAATGATGTTGGTGGCGACTTCAATTGATGGTTCTTGTTTACTAACGCGGATTTCGGGCTTGGCCCTGTATATGGTCGCGTCGGGAAACAACCAGTCGAATAATGGCTTCGCCTTGCTTTTGCCAGCCTCCAATTTCGTCAGCTTTTCACAAACAGCCTTATACGCCCGGTCATATCCGCGCATGTGTTGAACGGTTACAACTGTTACCTGCCCCTGATCCGAGGACATCAACATCATCGTGCCGCGCACTTGCGTCTTTTGCAGGTCACCCAGAATGGCAAACGAGCGGTGTTTGGCCCTGCCCGCCCCGACGCTCATCAACGCGCGCAACTTGGGAAAGCCCGCTAGACCTGCCTTGACGGGTCCGACAGGCAATTCCTGCACGAACTTGCCCTTACCCTTGCACCACTGGGTTACGGCTCGGGCACCGTGCAAAAGGATCAAGGACTCATCGGTCTCGATCAAAACTTTGGCAGATGCCCTGAGGGATTGGTCATGACAATCCAGAATATCAAAATTTCCAGCAGGTTCAGCGGCCTCGAACCGCAATGCCAATTCTTTCAAAGATTTAGTAAAACCCGCCTCATCGAATGCTCCCGGGATAACAAAACAGTTTTTGACCCGAGCCATTAAGAGCGTCCCTTTCACCGAGGATCCAGTACGTGATCATGAATTCATATTCCTGCGATCCGATCAACGACTAACTCCGTTGATCAACAGCAATGACCAGAACATCTGATTTAATTCGAACAACCAAATGACTCTGTCCGGTCATTTGGCTAAGACGGGGGTATGTCTGATCCTGTTTCATCGATCCGCAATCTCGGCCCGGCTTTTGAGCAATCCTGCGCACGCGCAGGCATTCATTCTGCGCAGGAATTGCGCGATTTGGGGGCGGATGAGGCCTATGCACGGCTGTTACAGGCGGGCACCCGGCCGCATTTCATCGGATACTACGTATTAGTGATGGGATTGCAGGGGCGCCCCTGGAACGACTGCAAGGGCGAGGAAAAGAAGGCACTGCGCGTAAAGTTCGACGCGATAAAATCCAGCGTCAGCACCGCCCCGGAAACCCAGATGATTTCTGATCTGGATGCGATAGGTATACGCGTTGCGCCGAAAGATCTTAAACAGGTCTGAAACGAAAAAGGCCGCACCCCCAATGGGATACGGCCCTGAACTTCGTCTGACGGCGGATTAGCCGACCAGTTCGATGCCCGAGAAGAAGTACGCGATTTCAACGGCAGCAGTTTCAGGCGCGTCCGAACCGTGGACCGAGTTTTCGCCAACCGATTCAGCAAACTCGGCGCGGATGGTGCCGGGTGCTGCGTCTGCGGGGTTGGTTGCGCCCATGACTTCGCGGTTCTTTGCAATGGCGCCTTCGCCTTCCAGAACCTGCACAACGACTGGCTCCGACGACATGAATTCGCACAGTTCGTCATAGAACGGACGCTCGGCATGCACGTCGTAGAACTTGCCAGCCTGAGCTTTGGTCATGTGGATGCGCTTTTGCGCAACGATGCGCAGGCCAGCGTCTTCGAACTTGGCGTTGATCTTGCCAGTCAGGTTGCGACGGGTTGCATCAGGTTTGATGATCGAGAATGTGCGTTCCAGTGCCATATCGGCCTCTCCTTACTATATGGCGCGAGGTACGCGCCGAAATCCATCGCGCGCCGCCTAACACGGTATGTGCCTCATGAAAAGTGGAATGATTGCGCCAATGGGTCTTGGCGATCAGATTGTGTCCGGCAAGGGCTCTGACGCGTCGATCCGGCGAACGTAAAGCACCGCAAGCAATCCGACAAAGCTGCTGGCAAACATCATGCCCAACACCAGATAGGGCCCATTTTCGGGGCTAACAAATGCGCCGGTCATCAAGGTCAGAATGGCTCCCAACGCCACGATCAGCGCACCAGAAAGCCCCGCGGCGCTGCCTGCCAGATTGGGTCTCACGGACATTACGCCGGCCGAGGCGTTGGCATTCGTCAGCCCGTTACCGAAGCCCACGCAAATGGCCGAGCCGAAGAATACCCAGACTGAACCCAGACCTGCTGTGAACAACAGCAACCCGCAGAAAGGCCCAATAGAGGCAACGACCCGACCGATCAGGATCATCGTCGTCAGCTTCGTGTGTGCTGCGATGCGCCCGGTAATGAGATTCCCCACCATGAAGCCGCCGGTAATAATTCCGATCCCCAGACCCAGCATGGCGGGGCTCAGGTCGAACCAGACCGCAGCGACCAGTGGCGCACCGGTGATAAAGCTGAAGAACCCGCCGATCGAGAATGCCGCACACAGTGCGTAACCCCAGAACCGACGCGCGCGAAACAGATGTGGGTATTCCTTTAGCTGAGCCGCGAATGTTGCAGATCGGTTCGTATTCGTCTCACCCATATCCGCCCACAAGAGCACCAGCATCCCCGCCCCAAGAACCGAGTACAATATGAACCCGGCACGCCAACCGAACAGCATATCCAATGCACCGCCCAGCATCGGGCCAAGCATCGGTGCCAAAGCCATTGCCATCGCAACATAGCCCAGTTTGCTGGCAGCCTCGTTCGGGGCATATAGATCCCTGATCGAGGCGCTGGACAACACGGGTCCGGCCACCACCGCTGCTTGCAACAGACGGAAGCCAAGAAATATCCAGATCGGCTCGGCCAATACGCAGCCAACCGATGCCACTGTGAAAACTGCCATGCAAATCAACAGGATCGGTCTGCGGCCAAACCGGTCCGACAACGGCCCCATGATCAATTGCAACACGGCGGATACCGCCAGATACCCGGCGACTGACAGGTTAATCAGTCCGTAGTCGACCTGAAATCCCTCGGCCATCCTCGCAAGCGACGGCAGGAACATGTTCAACGACAAAACCGACAACGCCGTGGCGAAGATCAAAGTGACCAAAGAAGGAGGCGTCTGAGCCGCGCGCATGATGAAAACCGTCGAGTAATGCCAACCGGATCAGCGCTAACACATTGCTTGGATATTGAACATATCAAGCTGCTGGCGGCGGCACCAAGGCTCTGCTAAGAGCGCGTCATGCTACGGATTCAAGACATAACCTACGCGGTTGAAGGCCGCCCCCTGTTCGATGGGGCCAGTGCGACTATTCCCGACGGCCACAAGGTAGGCCTTGTGGGACGGAACGGCACGGGGAAGACAACCCTGTTCCGACTGATCCGGGGCGAATTGGCGCTGGAGTCAGGCAATATCAATGTCCCGAAGCGCGCGCGGATTGGCGGAGTGGCGCAAGAGGTGCCCTCCTCGGATGTGTCGCTGATCAACACGGTTCTGGCGGCCGATACTGAGCGCAGTGCGCTGATGGACGAGGCCGACACCGCGACGGATCCCACACGTATCGCCGAAATTCAGACCCGTCTGGTAGATATCGACGCCTGGTCTGCCGAGGCGCGCGCGGCCTCGATCCTCAAAGGTCTTGGGTTTGATGATGACGACCAGTTGCGCCCCTGCTCCGACTTCTCGGGCGGCTGGCGGATGCGCGTGGCCCTGGCGGCGGTACTGTTTTCACAGCCCGATCTGCTGCTGCTGGACGAACCGACAAACTATCTGGACCTCGAAGGTGCGCTGTGGCTGGAGAGCTATTTGGCCAAATATCCGCACACCGTCATCATCATCAGCCACGACCGCGGGTTGCTGAACCGCGCGGTGGGTTCGATCCTGCATTTGGAAGACCGCAAGCTGACCTACTACGCGGTTCCTTATGACAAATTCGCCGAACGCCGCGCTGAACGGCTGGCACAGGCGGAATCCGAGAACGTGAAAGCCAAAGCCCGGATCGCCCATCTGCAGAGTTTCGTGGATCGCTTCCGTTACAAGGCATCCAAGGCAGTTCAGGCCCAGTCACGCTTGAAAATGATCGAGCGCATTCAGCTGGTTTCAACCCCTCAAGAGGCCGCTCTGCGCGCGTTCTCCTTCCCAGAGCCGGAAGAGCTGTCCCCGCCGATCATTCAGATTGAAGGCGGCGTGACGGGCTATGGTGAAACCGAGGTGCTGCGCCGCTTGAACCTGCGTATTGACCAGGATGACCGGATCGCGCTGCTGGGCAAGAACGGTCAGGGCAAGTCGACCCTGTCCAAGCTGCTGTCCGACCGCCTGCCCCTGATGGCGGGCAAGATGACCCGCAGCAACAAGCTGCGTATTGGTTATTTTGCGCAGCATCAGGTGGATGAGCTTTATGTGGACGAAACGCCGCTGGACCATCTGCGACGCCTGCGCCCGAACGAGGCGCCGGGCAAGTGGCGGTCGCGTCTGGCGGGGTTCGGGCTGAACGCGGATCAGGCTGAAACTAAAGTTGGTCGTCTATCGGGCGGCCAAAAGGCACGCCTGTCTCTGCTGATCGCCACCATCGACGCGCCGCATATGTTGATCCTGGACGAGCCGACCAACCACCTGGATATCGAAAGCCGTGAGGCATTGGTCGAGGCGTTGACCGCCTATTCCGGTGCGGTGGTTCTGGTCAGCCACGATATGCACCTATTGTCGCTGGTCGCGGACCATCTGTGGCTGGTCTCGGACGGAACGGTAAAACCCTTCGAGGGAGATCTCGAGACCTATCGCACCATGCTGCTGGGACGCGACAAACCGGCCAAAGAGAAACCGCCGGTGATCAAGCCCAAGCGCCCTTCGCGCGAGGCAGTACTGAACCTGCGGGCGGACCTTCGCAAATGCGAGGACCGGATCGAGAAGCTAACGGATATGCACGATAAATTGTCGGCCAAACTGGCAGATCCTGCGCTTTACGAGGACGACAGGAAAAACGATCTTGCAACGTGGAACCGGAAATTTGCCGAAGTGGTCGAAGCCATGCAAAAAGCCGAGGCGCTTTGGGTCGTCGCGGCCGAACGCCTGGAAAAGGCCGAAGCGACATGACGAAACCCGTAGTCGAAACGACTGCCATGATCGCAGGCATGCGCCCTGAACTTCACGACGGGGAATTTGCCTTTGTCGTTTGGCCGCATGACAAAGCCTGGCCCGAAGGGACGCGGGCCAGTTGCATGGAGGCCGAAGGCCTGTCCCTCGTCGTGCCGATCGACGCGGCACCCGCTGGCGCCATCAGTATGAAGTGCATCACCCTGCGGGTTCATTCCTCACTGGAAGGCGTTGGCTTGACTGCCGCTGTGTCCGATGCTCTTGCCCAAAGTGACATTCCGGCAAACATGGTCGCGGGGTATCACCACGACCACGTCTATGTTCCAAGCAATCTGGCGGAAAAAGCTGTGGCCGTTCTGTTAGACCTCCAACAAGGTGCCGGCAAATGATCGACCTCGCCTTTTTCATCACTGCCTTCACCACTCTGTTCGTGGTGATTGACCCCTTTGGCACCGCGCCGATTTTTGTGGCTTTAACTCAGGACATGGACGCCCGCGCCCGTCGCCGGACCGCCTATCGCACCTGTGCCGTGGCCTCTGGCATACTCATTGCCTTTGCCGCCTTTGGCGAAGCGGTGCTGGGTTTTGTCGGTATCTCGATGGAGGCCTTCAAGGTCGCCGGGGGCGCGTTGTTGTTCCTTACAGCATTGGACATGCTGTTCGAACGACGAACCAAACGCCGTGAAGACCGAGTCGAGGAAGAAGAGGAACACCACGACCCGTCCGTGTTCCCGCTGGCCATTCCGCTGGTCGCCGGTCCCGGATCAATTGCGACGATTATCCTGCTGGCCGGACAGCACCCGGGTATTCTTGGCATTGTCGAGGCCTGTATCGTCATGCTGGCCGTCATGGCCGTGGTTTTGACCTTCTTCCTGTCCGGCGGCCTGATTGCGCGCTTGCTGGGCAAAACCGGCCTGAACGTATTGACGCGGCTGTTGGGGATGCTGCTGGCGGCGTTGTCGGTTCAATTCATCCTGGACGGCCTCAAGGCCTTTGGATTTGCGTCGTAAAACCCCATATATCTTTCAGTGAATATGGTGAGGAGCGCTATGGACGGCGACAACATTGGACGTTTGGTATATCTGGCCGTGCTTGGTACGGCCGTTGTGGCGTGGTTTGTCGCGCAAAACCGCCAGTCTTTGAACAAAACGCTGCAACAGGCTTTGGCGTGGGTCTTTATCTTTATCGGTGTCATTGCCGTTGTCGGCCTGTGGGAAGACATCCGCACCACTGTTGGCCCTGCCCCGCAAATGACTGTCACCGGCCAGACCATAGAGGTTCCGCGCGCCTCCGACGGACACTATTATCTGCCCATTGATGTGAACGGAGAACCGATCACCTTTCTGGTGGACACTGGCGCAAGCCAGATTGTTCTAAGCTCGCGGGATGCCGAACGTGTTGGGATTGATCCCGATCAGTTGAATTATTTCGGCCGGGCAAATACGGCCAATGGCGTTGTGCGTACCGCGCCGGTGCGCCTGGACACGCTGGCATTGGGGCCGATCACGGACCAGAATATCTCGGCCTGGGTAAACGAAGGGGAATTGGACAAATCCTTGCTGGGTATGGATTACCTGCATCGGTTCTCGAATATCCAGTTCGCCAATGGCCGCCTGCTTTTGTCGCGTTAAGACGTCCGTTGTCGCAATTCCACAATTGAGAACAAAACAAGAACATGCTAACCTGACAGCATGTCTACACATCTTCTTGGCCGCAAACCCGCACGTGAGGTGCCGGGGATAGATCTTCATCCGCAGATCAGACTGCAACTGGCCCGCGTGCACGAGGCTTGCGGCCCCGCCCGGCGCAGCTTTGCCATGTGGCTGGCGGGGCAGATGCAGGGGCCGGTGCTGTGGATCGCGCCCGCATGGGAGCCCGGCCAGCTTAATCCCGATGGCATGATGGCCTTTGCCGACCCCGCCCGGTTCATCTTTGTGCGCCCGACCCGGTCCGAAGACCTGCTGTGGTGCGTAGAAGAGGCGCTGCGCAGCGCGGCCATGCCTCTGGTTGTCGGTGATCTGCCGGGCGCGCCGGGGCTGACGCCAGTGCGGCGCATGCATCTGGCCGCAGAACAGGGTGGTGCGATGGGGCGGGCTCCGCTTGGGATGCTGCTGACCCCTGGTGACGGTGGTGCACAGGGGGTAGAGACGCGCTGGCACATGGCCGCAAACCATCAGGCAGAGGCCCGGCGCTGGACCCTAACCCGCCGCCGCGCCCGCGCCCTGCCCCCGGTCAGCTGGCATGCCACGCAGACCAAACCGCGAGCCGGTTTGCACCTGCAACAGATCGCCACAGAAGACACACCCGTGTGATCACGCCCCCCTCACGGGGTTTGTGACTGGCCAAAGCAAGGGCCGAGCCCTAGCGTTTCAGGATGAGCCACGCGATCCACGATAGCCGATACTCCTGGCTGCGACTTGCGATCACTTTGATCATCGCAACCGTGGCCAATGTGGGAATGTGGGCCGTCATCGTTGTGATGCCCGCCATCGAAACCCAATTCAACGCCGGACGTGCCGAGGCCGCGATGCCTTACACATTGGCCATGATCGGATTCGCCCTTGGCAATTTTTGGATGGGGCAGTTGGTGGATCGGCTGGGCGTGACCAAGGCCCTGATCGGGGCCGCAATCCTCAGCGCCACCAGCTATCTGTTGGCGACACTGGCGCCCAATATTGTGATGTTGTCCGTCGCACATCTTCTATTGGGCCTCGGGGCATCCATCGGCTTTGGACCATTGATCGCTGACATCTCGCACTGGTTCATGAAACGCCGCGGGATCGCCGTGGGTCTGGTGGCAAGCGGAAACTATCTGTCCGGGGCCATCTGGCCGACCTTGCTGTCCGGCATACTCACACGCGATGGCTGGCAACAGGTCTACCTGACGCTGGCTGTCATAACGTTGCTGGTCGTTATCCCCCTGTCCCTACTGTTGCGTCGACAGGTCCCGGCCGAGGCGCACAGCACCGCAGCATCTGCCGCACAAATCAAGGCGCGCAGCGTTGGTATTTCCCCCCGGGCACTTCAATACATCCTCGGTCTGGCCGGTATTTCGTGCTGTGTCGCGATGTCGATGCCTCAGGTGCATATCGTGTCCTATTGCGTCGGGCTGGGTTACGGACCCACAGTCGGCGCCGAGATGTTGTCCCTGATGCTGTTCGGAGGTGTGATCAGCCGAGTAATATCAGGCATGGCCGCCGATCAACTTGGCGGCGTTCTGACGGTTCTGATCGGCTCGGTTCTTCAATGCCTCGCACTGTTCCTGTTCTTGCCTTATGACGGGATGGTCTCACTCTACCTGATCAGCCTGCTTTTTGGCCTGTCACAAGGCGGCATCGTTCCCGGCTATGCCCTTATCGTGCGCGAATATATGCCCCCGCGAGAGGCCGGCGCGCGCGTGGGGTTTGTCATGATGATGACGATCATGGGCATGGCGCTGGGGGGATGGATGTCCGGCTGGATTTATGACGTTACCGGCAATTACCAACTGGCTTTCGTAAACGGCATTCTATGGAACGGCCTGAACATCGGAATTCTGCTGTTTCTGCTCAGCCGCTCGCGCGCCCACAGACAAGAGGTTTTGGCATGAGATCATTGACGCGGCGCTTTCTGATTGCGGGTCTGGCGAGCCTTCCGTTGGCACGGCCAACTCATGCTGCGTTGGTCCAATATGAATTGTCTCGAGCCGGAACGTCCGTCGGATTTTCCTTCATGCTTTCGGGGGTTGCGCAGTCAGGCACGATGCCGATCCAATCAGCAGATATTCGGGTCGACACGGATCAGTTACAAAACAGCCGTGTCACCGTCGTGCTGAATGTAGCCGCGGCGCGCACCGGCTTGCCCTTTGCCCGCGGCCCGATGCTAAGCAAAAGCGTTCTGAACGCGCAGGAATTTCCGACCATAACGTTCAAATCCACCCGAATTCAGCTTGGCCCAACAGGCCGCATTTCCGAAGGCGCAACTATCACCGGAGACCTGACTGTGCGCGGAGTCACACGCCCGGTGACCCTGCAAGCCAATCTGTACCGTCAACCCGGATCCGAGGCTGATGATCTGAACGCATTGTCAATTCGACTGTCGGGCGCGTTGAACCGTCACGAATTCGGCGCCTCTGGTTATCCCGATCTGGTCGCCGATACCGTGTCTTTGAACATCCGGGCCGAGTTGACCCGCAAGGCCTGACACCCAAAGGACAAAAAACGACGCGCAGAGGTCGAATTATCACGCGCAACGCTCGCTGATGGGGTAATGCTGGGCGCACTATGCGCACGATCATTTCTTTTGCCGCCCTGTTTCTTTCTGTCATTCTTCTGCAGCTCTCGACGGGCGGCGTTGGTCCTTTGGATGCGATATCCGGCATCACGCTTGGGTTCACGACCGGACAAATCGGTATGTTGGGTTCGGCCCATTTTGTTGGCTTCTTCATTGGCTGCTGGTGGTCCCCCCGCCTAATGGGCAGTGTCGGACATTCGCGCGCTTTTGCGGTCTGCACGGCCTTGGGTGCGATGGGTCTTATTGGGCATACGTTGACCGAAAACCCGTACATCTGGGCAGCCCTTCGAGTCGCATCCGGAACCTGTGTCGCCGGGGCCTATACGGTGATCGAAGCATGGCTGAACGCCAAGGTCACAAACGAAACGCGCGGCCGCGCCATGGGGACTTATCGCATCGCGGATATGGGCGCGTCTCTGTGCGCACAGTTGATCATCGCGGTTCTGCCGCCTGCGTCTTATGTGTCGTACAACTTGCTGGCTATTTTGTGCTGCGCGTCCCTGTTGCCGCTGACGTTGACACGGGCCAGCCAGCCGAAAACACCCGACGCCCCTCGGCTAAAGCCCAAACTGGCCTGGCGCAGCTCGCCCTTGGCTGTTGCAGGAGTGATCGTTGCGGCGCTCAGCTCTGCGTCGTTTCGGATGGTTGGTCCGGTCTACGGTCAGGAAGTTGGGCTGGACGTGGACCAGATCGCATTCTTCCTGGCGTCATTCGTATTGGGTGGCGCACTGGCGCAGTACCCGGTTGGCTGGCTGGCCGACAAATATGACAGACGCTGGGTGCTGATCTGGCTGTCCGTTGCTGCGGTCGTCAGCAGCGGTGTCACAATGGCGGCCAGCGGAACAGGAACGGTAGGCGTCATGCTGGCTGCCGTATTCTTTGGCCTGACAACCTTCCCGATCTTCTCGGTCTCTTCCGCTCATGCGAATGACTTTGCAACGGCAGAAGAACGGGTCGAGCTTTCCGCGGCACTCATGTTCTGGTTCGCTTTGGGTGCGATAGCCTCGCCCTATATCTCATCGACACTGATTCAGCAGTTCGGACCCGGAGCGCTATTTGCATTTGTGGCCATCGGCCATGTTTTCCTGATCATCTTTGGCCTGGCCCGAATGCGCTCACGCCCGACGCCCGAAGAGCGGACAAACTATGTCTACGCGCCACGCACATCTTTCACGATTGGTCGTCTGCTGAAACGGTCGCGTGAAAGGAAATAAAAAAGGGCCGGGAAAACCCCGGCCCCTTTCGATTAGTGTTCAGTCCGCGATCCTTCTTCGATCACGCCGCCCTCTTCGGCAGGTTCGACCGTTGATTCAAGCGCACCGTTGACGACACCGCCGACACCGTTTTCCATCGACAAGCCAAGCTCTTCACCCAGCTTCTTGAGCGCCGGCATCTGCACCGCCATTCCCATGATCGAGTCCAGCGCCTGATTGACGACCGGCTTGTCACCGTTCGATGCGCCGCCGCCATTGGCGCCACCGATACCGCCGACCTGATGGATCTTGATCGAGTCGATCTTCTCAGCCGGTTTGACCATCTCCGCAATAATCGACGGCATGGTTTCAATGCGTGCCAGATCAACCTTCATGCGGATCTGATCCACTGACAGCACGTTGTCTGCCTCGACGATCGCACGCTTACCTTCGGCTTCGGCCAGCATGTCGTTCTTCTTGGCCTCGGCACGGATGTTCAGTGCATCTGCTTCGGCCTGGGCCTCTTCACGGCGGGCTTCGGCGCGGTCAGCAGCGGCTTCTTTGTCAGCTTGCGCAGCCAGTCGGATCGCCGTCGCCTGACGTTCAGCTTCACGCGTGGCTTCAATCAGAGCGATCTGCTTGATACGCTCGGCCTCGGCAACCTTTTGCGCGGTAGCCACGGCTTCGGTCGCCTTGGTCGCCTCAGCGCGGGCCAGATCGGCTGATGCACGCGCGCGGCTTTCCTCTTCGGATTTCTGCGCGATGATGATCTGACGCTCTTGTTCAGCCACTTCCAGCTCACGCTCTTTCGAGATCTCGGCCTCGCGGATTTTACGCTCACGCTCGATGTCTGCGGCGCGAATGGCTTCTTCACGGGCGATCCGTGCCCGTTCCGTTTCGCGTACCGAGTCTTCGGTCCGGGCTGCAACCTCGGCCTCTTGCGCCACACGCAGCGTTTCGATCTGTTGCGTCTGCTCGATGCGCGCCTGCTCTTCGTCCTTTTCGATCAACAGCTTCTGACGCTGAGCTTCCATCGCTGCCCGACGTACCTCGACCTCGGCATCGGCATCAATCTGCGCGCGCTCTTTCTTTGAGGTCGCAATCACCTCGGCCAATTTGCGCATACCCACAGCGTTAAAGGCGTTGTTTTCGTCCAGAGCCTCAAACGGCGTCTGGTCCAACGCGGTCAACGAGACAGATTCCAAAGACAAACCGTTCTTCAGCAGGTCTTCGGACACCGCATTCTGCACTTCTTGCACAAAGTCAGCGCGGTTTTCGTGCAGACCGTCCATCGTCATCTGGGCCGCAACAGCGCGCAGACCGTCGATCAATTTGCCTTCGATCATTTCCCGCAGCTGTTCGACGTCGAATGTACGGTCGCCCAGTGTTTGGGCTGCGCGTGCGATGCCCTCTTCTGTCGCCATGACCGAGACGTAGAACTCGACGCCCACGTCGACACGCATCCGGTCTTTGGTGATCAGAGCGGCCTCGCCGCTGCGCTGAACCTCAAGGCGTAGGGTTTTCATGTTGACTGGGCTGACTTCGTGCAGCAACGGCACGACGATAACGCCACCATCCATGATGACTTTCTTACCGCCAGCACCGGTTTTCACCAGGCTGATCTCTCGGGTCGCGCGTTTATAGAGACGGCCAAGCACAAGGCCGATAAACAAAACTACTGCCAGAATGGTCACAACTATGACGGCTAGGAATTCAAGTTCCATGCAAAATCCTCCGTGATGGGGTTAGAAATTTTGGTTATTCAGACATGCCGACCAGAACGAACCGGTCGCGCCGTCGGTCGCGCAGCACCAGCACATCGGTGCCTTGCTTCAGCGCGTCTTTGTCCTGCAGCGGCTCAGCGCGCAGGTAGTGGGCGTTGCCAAAGCGGTCCATGACACGCACCTCAGCCGGGCGTCCGCGCGAAGCGGTGCCTTGGGTGATTACGCCCCGGCGGCGAGCAAGCATCCGTTCGGACATTGCCTCGGTCTCGGTTTTGGGCAGCAAGCGGGCAAAGACCCCGCCAAAGCCACGTGCAAACCAAAGACCAAAGGCACCGGCAGGGATCGCGGCCATCCAGGCAGGCAGGTCGAAGCCAAGCAGATCGCGCAGCGCCAACTGCAGGCCCATACCGGACAGGCCAAAACCCGCCAGCAGAACAACCAGCCAGATCATGAACGGCACTTTGCCGATCCCAAGCCACGCCAAGGGTCCCGAAGGGGCCGCGCCAGGCGCGTCCGCTTCGACCTCGGCCAGCTCAAAGTCACCTAGGTCGACATCGGCATCGATATCCAGATCGAAATCACCAACATCGAGATCCGGGGCGTCAACAACGTCCAGATCAACCTCGCCCTCGCCCGCCATAAGGCTTCCACCCAGGACCAATGCGATCAGTTCCAGCACAAGCAGGCCGAACAGAAGCGCAAGCGCCAAAGTGAAGGGCGCAAATGCACCCTCGAGCAGAAAGTCGAACATCAGTTGTTTGCCCTCGTTATTGTATACTGTGGTATACATGATAGATGGGAACTCATTGTGAAAATTCAAGAGTTTGTGATTCCAATTTACAACTCTGGGGTATTGCATGCGATGAAGACGACGCAATCCAAGGCTGCAACTCAGTCCGATTTTTCCGGCGACCCGTGCCTAAAATGACGTCCGAACCAAAGCCGGGGTTTTGCTGGCCGGTAACATAATGTAGACGGGCGCGCAGACAGTACGCGGAAACGGAACATGGCTCGAATTCTCATCACCTCAGCGATCCCTTACATCAACGGGATCAAGCACCTCGGTAACCTGATCGGCTCGCAATTGCCGGCTGATCTGTACGCGCGCTACCTGCGTGGCCGGGGGAACGAGGTCATGTTCCTGTGCGCCACCGACGAACACGGCACACCCGCCGAGCTGGCCGCAGCGAAAGCGGGCAAGCCAGTGGCTGAATACTGCGCGGACATGTACGAAGTTCAGGCCGATATCGCCAAGCGTTTTGGCATGAGCTTCGATCATTTTGGCCGCTCGTCCAGCGAGCAGAACAAGACGCTGACCCAGCATTTTGCCGGGAAGCTGGACGATGCTGGGCTGATCCGCGAAGTCGGCGAAAAACAGGTCTATTCCAACGCCGATGGCCGCTTTCTTCCTGACCGCTATATCGAAGGCACCTGCCCCAATTGCGGATATGAGCGCGCGCGGGGCGACCAGTGTGAAAACTGTACCAAACAGTTGGACCCGACCGATCTGATCGAGCCGCGCTCGGCCATTTCCGGTTCAACTGATCTGGAGGTGCGCGAGACCAAACACCTGTACCTGCGTCAATCAGCGATGAAAGATCAGCTGGATGCATGGATCGACAGCAAAAGCGACTGGCCAATCCTGACAACCTCGATTGCCAAGAAATGGCTGCATGACGGCGACGGTCTTCAGGATCGCGGCATCACCCGCGATCTGGACTGGGGTGTACCGGTCAAGAAGGGCGATCAGGACTGGCCCGGCATGGAGGGCAAAGTCTTCTACGTCTGGTTCGACGCGCCGATCGAATACATCGCCTGCGCGAAGGAATGGGCGAATGCCAACGGCAGGACCGAGGCCGACTGGGAGCGCTGGTGGCGCACCGACAAAGGGGCGGATGATGTCCGTTATGTCCAGTTCATGGGCAAGGACAATGTGCCTTTCCACACCCTTTCCTTCCCGGCGACAATTTTGGGCACCAATACGTACAACGAAGAATCTGGGTCATCTGAACGTTGGAAGCTTGTCGACTACATCAAGTCGTTCAATTACCTGAACTACGATGGTGGTCAGTTCTCGACCAGCCAAGGCCGTGGTGTGTTCATGGATCAGGCGCTGGAAATCCTGCCAGCCGATTATTGGCGCTGGTGGCTGCTGAGCCATGCACCAGAAAGCAGCGACAGCGAATTCACATGGGAGAACTTCCAACAGTCGGTGAACAAGGACCTGGCGGATGTTCTGGGTAACTTTGTCAGCCGCATTACAAAGTTCTGCCGCTCAAAGTTTGGTGAGGCAGTTCCTGAAGGTGGCGCTTTTGGCGATCGCGAACACGCGTTGATTGATGAACTGACCAAACGCGTCCACGCCTATGAAACGCATATGGAGGCGATGGAGGTTCGCAAATCCGCGCAGGAACTGCGTGCGATCTGGGTTGCGGGCAACGAATACCTGCAAGCTGCTGCCCCGTGGTCGACCTTCAAGGAAGACCCTGAACAGGCCGCCGCTCAGGTACGTCTGGGCCTGAACCTGATCCGCCTCTACGCCGTACTCAGCGCACCGTTCATCCCTGAAGCCTCGGCCAAGATGCTGAGCGCAATGAACACATTGGACACCAGTTGGCCTGACGATGTCGCAGCCGCGCTGGACGCCCTGCCCGCCGGTCACGAATTCACGGTACCAGACGTTCTGTTCGCCAAGATCACCGACGAACAGCGCGAAGAATGGCAATCCAGGTTCGCTGGACAGCGCGACTGATGTTTTGGATCACAACACCATTGTTACGGAGGCCATTTGGCCTCCGTTTTCATTTGAAATGGGGCAAAAACCGGGATTAGGCGCCAAAACTCCATAGGATCTTGGCGTAAGTCCGCCTGAAACCGGAATAATTTCCGGGCACACCACCCAGCTGACGCATTCAAGAAGCTTGAGATAAAGTTCCAAAACGGCCATCCTGCCAAGAAATCAGCACGACTCGTCGAGGCAACAGAGCTGCCCCGGCGCAATATCCTTAGGTCTAATGAGGCGCCCGCCATGTCCCTTGCATTAAAGAATTCATTTTTTCGACACAGAGGTCCGGTCTTGGCCATCGCGGCACTGACCAGTTTGGGCGCCTCGTTCACGGCGCTGGCCCAGGATCAAAGCGACGCGCCGCCGCCGAAAGTGTCTATTGCAGCGGCCTATACTGAAGAAATTACCGATGAGGCCGTGTTCATCGGGCGCGCCGAGGCCATTAACAAGGTGGATATTGTCGCCCGCGTGAACGGCTTTCTTGAAACTCAGGATGTGGAAGACGGTGCGCTTGTCAAAAAAGACGACCTGTTGTTCACCATCGAACCCGATCTTTATGAGGCGACCCTGGAGGCCCGGAAAGCCGATCTGGACCGGGCCGAGGCCAATCTGGAGCTTGCCAAGGTCGATCTGGCCCGAAAGGAAGAGCTGTACAAACGCGATGCCACCCCGGAGTCCGAGCGTGACATCGCCCGCGCCAATGAACTGGTCGCCGAGGCCGAGGTCAAGGCCGCTCACGCTGCCATCCAACAAGCAGAGTTGGACCTGAGCTATACCGAAATCCACGCGCCGTTTGACGGGCGGATTGGGCGCGTAGAAACCAGCGTAGGTGACGTTGTCGGACCAACAAACCCCCCGCTCGTCAACCTGGTAAGCGAAGCCCCTATCTATGTAAATTTCTCGCTGAACGAAAAACAATTCACCTCGGTCCTCGAACAGGTTGGAGAGAGCGCAGCTTCACTGGCTGAAAGCAACAAAAGCCCGAATGTGCACCTCACCTTACCCAACGGAACCAAGCTGGACGAAACAGGCGAGATCGTTTTTGTAGATAACCGCATCGACCCGCTGACAGGCGCAATTACTATGCGTGCCGAGTTCCCCAACGCGGACCGGTTCATCATCGACGGACAATTTCTGAGCGTTCAGATCGAAGCACTGGAGCCCACCCTTCAGGTGCTGGTCCCTCAGGCCGCATTGCAACGCGATCAGCGCGGCGAGTTCGTGCTGGTGGTGAATGACAAGCAGATGGTCGAACAGCGCTATATCACAACTGGCGACGTGGTTGGGACCGCGATTATTGTGACAGATGGTCTGCGCGAAGGTGAAAGCGTGATCGTTGAGGGCCTGCAGCGGGTTCGCCCGGGCGTTGCGGTGGATGCCGTCGTCGCCTCTGAACAGCCGGGAGAATAACGGATGTTCTCAGCCCTGTTCATTAGCCGGCCCAAGCTGGCGCTTGTTATTTCGCTTGTCCTGACGATCATGGGCGGCATCGGCTATTTGGTTCTGCCGGTCGCTCAGTTCCCGGACATTACGCCACCGGTGGTCAGCGTGACGACCACCTACACTGGCGCCAACGCCGAAACCGTGGAAAACACCGTCGCCGCCCCGATCGAGGCGCAGGTCAACGGTGTAGACGACATGATCTACATGACGTCGACTTCGGCAGACAACGGATCCTATTCGCTGAACGTCACATTCGAAGTAGGCACTGACCCGGATATCGCCTCAGTCAACGTGCAGAACCGAGTGGCTCAGGCCATGTCATCCCTGCCCTCCGAGGTAACCTCGTCAGGTGTGGTCACACAAAAAGCATCCACCAACATGCTGTTGCTGGTGACGCTGACCTCACCGAATGAGACGTATGACAGTGTCTTTCTATCAAACTATGCTTCGATCAACCTGAAGGACGCGCTGGCGCGTGTTCAGGGTGTGGGTAAAGCCGACGTTCTGACCAATCTTGAATACGCCATGCGGATCTGGATGGACCCGGATCAGATGGCTGCTTTGTCCATCACACCCGGTGACGTGATCAATGCAATTCGGGAACAAAACGTCGAAGTTTCGGCCGGTTCTATCGGCGCTCCTCCGGTCCCGGAAGGGCAGACCTTTCAATACACGATCAAAACCAAGGGCCGCCTAACCTCGGCCGCAGAGTTCGGCGACATTGTCATCCGGACTGGGGATGCCGGTTCAATCGTACGGGTCAAGGACATCGCGCGGGTCGAGCTGGGCGCGGAGTACTATGCGGCCTCGGGCTATTTTGACAGTGTCCCGGCGACGGTAATCGGTATCTACCAGGCCCCTGGCGCGAACGCGCTGGCCGTGTCGGACCGAGTAGAGGCCGAGCTTGAGCGGTTGTCACGTACCTTCCCGACGGATGTGGAATACGCTGTTCCATTCAACACGACGGACTTTGTAAATCAGTCGCTGAATGACGTGGTCACGACCCTGATCTTGACCTTCATCCTTGTGATTTCGGTGGTGTTTGTTTTCCTTGGAAGCTGGCGCGCGACGATCATTCCAGCGGTTGCGATCCCCGTCTCGTTGATCGGGACCTTTGCGTTCCTGCTGCTGTTTGGCATGTCGCTGAACACGATCTCATTGTTCGCTTTGGTGCTGGCCATCGGCATCGTGGTTGATGACGCGATTGTTGTGGTTGAAAACGTCGAACGGATTATCGCAGACGAAGGCCTTCCCCCTGCCGAGGCGACGCGCAAAGCCATGGGGCAGATCACCGGTCCGGTGATTGCGACAACGCTGGTTCTGTTGGCGGTGTTCGTACCCGTCACCTTTATGCCCGGCATCTCGGGGCGGCTTTATTCGCAGTTCGCTGTGACGATCTCGACCGCTGTTGTGATCTCGTCGATCAACGCGTTGACGCTGTCGCCTGCGTTGTGCGGGTTGGTGTTGAAGGCGCGATCCGGCCCACCCAAAGGGCTGTTGGCAGTGTTCGAGAACTTCATCGGTGGTGTTCGCAGTGGCTATGTCGCCATAGTCCGGAAACTACTGATCCTGCCTATCGTTGGTCTGGGCATCATCGTGGCGCTGGCCATGGGTACGGGCACAATCATGTCCAACACCTCAAGCGGCTTCCTTCCACTTGAAGACAACGGATATCTGTTCGTGGATGTGCAACTGCCAGACGCTGCGACGTTGGAACGGACCGAAGCGGTCACTGCACGTGTCGACACACAGATCCAACAGATCCCCGGCGTCGCAAGCACAGTTCTGATCAACGGCTTCTCGATCCTGAACGGCACAACGACAAACGGCGCCGCGATCTTTGTGAACCTCGACAACTGGGATGAACGGAAAGAGGATGACCTGAGCGCTGACGCGATCCTGCAGAAAGTACTGGCGATAGCCTATGGTGAATCCGCTGCATCGATCATCGCGTTCAACCCACCACCCATTCAAGGCTTGGGCAACTCGGCTGGCGTCGAGATGGAGGTGCAGCAGACCGGAGGCGGTACGCCTCAGGATCTGGCCTCGGCGGTTGGGTCGTTCGTCTATGCGGCTAACCAACGTCCTGAAATCGGTCAGGCCTATACCACTTTCCGGGCCAACGTTCCTCAGTTGTTCGTGGATCTGGACCGCGAAAAGGCCAAGACGCTGCAAGTGTCCGTGGCCGAGGTGTTCCAGACGATGCAGGCGCAGTTGGGGTCATACTATGTGAACGACTTCAACCTGTTCGGACGTGTGTATCGCGTGATGATCCAGGCCGACGGTTCATATCGTGATAATGTCGACGATATCGCGAACCTGTATGTGCGATCGACCAAGGGTGAGATGGTGCCGTTGGGTACGCTCATCGATGTCGAAAACGTACTGGGTCCGGTCTTGCTGAAACGTCACAACCTGTTCCGTTCGGCGACCGTAACGGCGGTTCCGGCCCCTGGGTTATCCACCGGTGACGCGATTAATGTCATGACCGAGGAATCCACGACTGCCCTGCCCCCGGGCTATGCTTTTGAATGGACCGGTACTGCACAACAGCAATTGGCGACCGGTGGTCTGGTGGTCGTCATCCTCGGGCTGGCGATCCTGTTCGGCTACCTCTTCCTTGTGGGGCAATACGAGAGTTGGACCTTGCCCGTGTCGATCCTGCTATCGGTGATCGTCGCCTTGTTCGGGGCGGTGGCGGCCGTGGCCATCGTGGGCAGCGACATCAACCTCTATACGCAGATCGGGATGATCATGCTTGTGGGGCTGGCCTCAAAGAACGGCATTCTGATCGTTGAATTCGCGATGGAACAACGCGCCAAGGGGTTGTCGGTCAAAGACGCCGCAGCCGAGGCCGCTTATCAGCGTTTCCGTGCGGTAATGATGACGGCCCTGTCCTTCCTGTTGGGTGTTGTGCCGCTTCTGGCGGCCAGCGGCGCGGGTGCCGCCAGTCAGAAGGCCATCGGTGTCGCCGTGTTCGGCGGGATGCTGGCAGCCACTTTGGTCGGCGTGATCCTAGTGCCGGTCCTATACGCCTTGCTGCAAGGGATGCGGGAATGGATCAAGGGAACCAAGGATGATCCGGGCTCATCAGAAGAGGCCGCGTGATCCAAAACAAAAGCCCCGCCAAACTGGCGGGGCTTTTACTTTTTTGGTCAGGCGTTCACTACGACGGGTTCGGTTTTGCGATCCATCCAGCCTTGAATGCCGGCGATTTGCTCGGCACTTAACCGCAGGCCCATCTTGTTTCGGCGCCAAACAACATCTTCAGCCGTGCGCGCATATTCTTTGTCCATCAGCCACGCCAATTCCCGTGCGGTTAGCGTCGCGCCGAAGTCCTCGCCCAGATCCGATGCGGACTTGGCATCGCTCAAAATTGTCTTGGCCTCAGTGCCATAGGCGCGAACCAGTCGTTGCGCCCAGACACGATCCAGAAACGGGTAGTCGGCCGACAGTGCCTCGACCAAATCCGGTACGCCACCAACTGGAAAATCGCCGCCCGGAAGCGAAACGCCTGCAGTCCAGGGGCCGGGAAGATCGGGGAAATGCTCTGACACTTTGTCCATCGCACTCTCGGCAAGACGCCGATAGGTGGTGATCTTGCCGCCAAAGACATTCAGCACTGGCGCCCCACCCTGCGCGTCAACTTTTAGTGTATAATCCCGCGTTGCCGCGGTGGCGCTGCTGGCCCCGTCGTCATACAGCGGACGCACACCGGAATAGGTCCACGCGATGTCATCGCGCGTAACCGGTTTTTGGAAATACTTCGAGGCAAACGCGCACAGATAGTCCTGCTCTGTCTCCGTACAGGTCGGGGGCTCTGCTGGGTCTGGGTGATCCTGATCCGTTGTGCCGATCAGCGTAAAATCGCGCTCATACGGAATGGAGAAAATGATGCGCCCGTCTTCACCTTGGAAGAAATAGCACTTGTCGTGATCATAAAGCTTAGGCGTCACGATATGGCTGCCGCGCACCAATCGCACACCTTCACGAGAGTTGATGTGGATCTTGGTCTGGATGATGTCCCCAACCCAAGGTCCACCTGCGTTGATTAACATTTTAGCCTGCACCGTCTGCGTGTCGCCGCTGTGCTTATCGCGGATGGTAATTTCCCACAGATCATCGACGCGTTTGGCCGCCAGAACTTCGGTCCGCACCAGAATATTCGCCCCACGTGCCTCGGCATCGCGGGCATTCAGCACAACCAGCCGTGAATCCTCAATCCAACAATCGGAATACTCGTAGCCTGTGTGAAACTTGTCCTGCAGCGGCCTGCCTTCCGGCGCGCTTTGCAAATCCAGTGAGCTTGTCCCCGGCAGGATTTTGCGCCCCCCAAGATGGTCATACATAAACAGGCCCAGACGGATCAACCACGCCGGGCGCCGTCCCTTCATCCAAGGCATTACTGTGCTGAGAAGTCGCGATGTCGGCGTTTCAGAATCGAACCGCATATCCTTGTGATACGGCAACACGAACCGCATCGGCCAGCTGATATGCGGCATTGCCCGCAGCAGGGTTTCACGCTCGATCAACGCCTCGCGCACCAGACGGAATTCAAAGTACTCCAGATACCGCAGGCCGCCATGAAACAGCTTGGTCGAGGCCGAAGACGTCGCCGAGGCAAGATCGTTCATCTCGGCCAATGTCACGGACAATCCGCGCCCGGCCGCATCGCGCGCTATTCCGCACCCGTTAATCCCACCACCAATGATGAAAAGGTCCGTGACCTTGTCCGTGTGCCGTTCCATGTCCGGATGATTCTCTTTGTTTGAAAAACCGGGCTCATTAACCCGATGAACGCGCGTTTCGTCAACGTTTACTTTCGTTTATTTTCGTTTTATCACCACAAATCGAAGTGTTTCAAGTGTGTGGTCGATCAGATCTCTTGGAAACCCTTCGAAATTAGAACAAAAACGAACACACACCGTTTCGGAGCCGACCATGTCCCTTTCCTTTCGTCAGTCAGACATTCTGAACATCGCCAGACAGGATGGCCGTGTGATGGTGGATGACCTGGCCGCTCAGTTCGGGGTCACGGTTCAGACCATTCGCCGCGACCTGTCTGAGCTGGCGGATCTGGGGAAGCTGGACCGGGTTCATGGCGGGGCCGTCATTCGCTCAGGCGTTTCCAATATTGGCTATGAGGATCGCCGGGCCCTGAACGATGAGGCCAAGGCGCACATTGCGTCGGCCTGCGCCCTAGACATCCCGGACGGCGCGTCGGTTTTCATGAATATCGGGACCTCGACCGAGGCGGTTGCGCGCCAATTGGTGAACCACAAGAACCTGATGGTCGTCACAAACAACATGAATGTCGCCAATATTCTGGCCGAGAACACCGATTGCGAAATCGTCGTCGCGGGTGGTGTCCTGCGCAGATCGGATGGCGGGCTGGTCGGCAATCTGACGGTCGCAACCATCCGGCACTTCAAATTCGACTATGCGGTCATCGGCTGCTCGGCACTTGATGCCGATGGCGACCTACTGGATTTCGATTTTCAAGAGGTCCAGGTCAGCCAAACGATCCTGGCCCAGACACGGCGCACCTTTCTTGTGGCCGATCATTCAAAGTTTCAGCGTGCAGCCCCCGCGCGTATCACTTCATTGGCTGAGATCGACACGTTCTACACGGACCGGCCTCTGACGGACCGCCTAAGCAAGAGGTGTCAGGCGTGGAAGACCGACCTTCGCGTGTGCCAATAGCCCCCTAAGCAGTTCTCCTAAAAGGTGAACTGGGTAAGAGTTTTCTTGCCAGACCTCCCAGTGCCTGACAGTATCGCGATATTGCGGTCGTTGCACGGAAGGGGAGAACCGGGCCATGATAGCGCTTTTATTTGCGTTACTTACAGCCACCATGGGGCTGAATTATTTTCAACAAACAACGGCAGCCAATGCGCTGTTTTTCTTCACGCTGGCGTTGAGTGTGTACTGGCTGAAATTCCACGCCACCAGCCAATTGACCATCCAGTTGTAGGGGACGGTGATGACACCAGAACTGTCCCGAACCCTGAACGCCATGGGCATGCTGGCCGTCAGTCTGGTGCTGCTTTTGGCCTTTGTTTACCAACTGACGCTTTACGAACTGCCCTGCCCGCTTTGCCTGCTGCAGCGCGTCGGCTTTGTCGCCGTGGGCGTTGGGCTGGGGTTGAACCTGCTATACGGCGCGCGGCCGCAGCACTATTCTTTGATGTTAATCGCAGCGCTTTATGGCGGCAGCGTTTCTGTCCGCCAGATCCTTCTGCATATCGTTCCCGGCACGGGTCATTACGGCTCGCCCGTGTTAGGGCTGCACTACTATACGTGGGCGGCCATTTGCTTTTTCCTGATCCTGTTGGGCACCGCGGTTATGCTGCTGTTTGATCGCCAATACGCTGACGACACTTCGGAGCAGCCGCGGTTTGGCGGAAGCACACTGGCCAAAACAGCCTTTTTTGTCATGTTTGGTTTGGCTGTTCTGAACGCCGGCTCGACACTGCTTGAATGTGGTCCTGGCATTTGCGCTGACCCGCCAACCACCTACAAAGTGATTGACGAACTGGGCTCCAACAATTGAGGATGGGAAAACCTTCCCGAACGGAGGCACGAAGATGGGGTTACTTGGGCAGCCGCTTGGCTACTATGACTACCTGACATTTGTTGCGTTGATCTTGCTGCTGGCCGCCGTCATGGCGCTGTTTCTATTCGTGATGGGATTGCCCGGCCGCATCGCAATTAAACGCAACCACCCTCATGCCGAGGCGATAAAGATCATGGGATGGATGGGGTTTCTCGCCATCGTACCCTGGGTCCATGCCTTCATCTGGGCGTTCCACGATGGAACGGTGGTCGATATCCGCCGTATGCCCGATGATGAGCGTGAGGCGGTTCGCAAAGAAATCAAGCGCTTGGGTGGTGAGTTGACGGAAGAATACCGTGACCCGCTGGATCCGGAAGAGACGCAAAAGAGCTAAGGCCAAAGGAAACTACAAAATATGTTTGTCGCCCTCGGCATTACGCTTTTCTACATCATTTTCGTCTGGCTTATTTTCTTCAAGTTCCAGTGGCTGAAGTTCAACATCATGTGGGGCATCGTATCCTTCTGGGTCGGTGCGCACCTGCTGTTGATCTTCCTTGTCGCCCTTCGGTTCTTTCAGCCGTTCTCTATCGACAGCCACGTGGTCCGCTCGACCATCCAGATCGTCCCACGGCTGACCGAACCGACGATATTGACTGAGGTACTGGTCGAGCCAAATACCGAAGTCACAAAGGGCGATCCACTGTATCGGTTCGACGATACTGTGTTCGCGCTTGAAGTTGAGGAAGCCACAGCGCAACTGGTCGCGGCCGAGCAGAACGCCAAGATCCTTGAACAGGACGTCATTGCCGCAGGGGAAGCCATTGAGCGTGCCAACGCTCAACTTGCCTACGCACAGACGCAGCAAGCCCGATACGAAAATCTTGTACCCGCAGGTGGTGCGCGTCAGGACGAGCTGGATCGCTGGAACGAACAGGTGACCGAGGATCAGGCTCAGGTCAAAGAGGCCACGGCCAATCTGGAAAAGGCGCAACTGGCGCTGGATTCCCAGATTGACGGCGTGAACACCGGCATCCTTCAGGCGCAGGCGCAATTAGACAAGGCCCAGTACTTCCTGGACAACACAACAATCTACGCCCCCGAAGACGGCATGATCGTGTCCCAACAAGCCCGTCCCGGTCTGGTCGTCGGCGATATTCGCCTGGGCGCCATTGCCAGCTTTGTCACCAAGGATAACCCTTACATTCTTGCAACCTACCGTCAGCAGAACCTGAAATTTGTCGAGGTCGGCCAACCCGTTGAGGTAGCCCTTGATCTGTATCCGGGTGAAATCCTGACCGGCAAGGTCGAGGCAATCTGGTGGGCAACCCGACAAGGTCAGTACTTGCCGTCTGGCCGCCTGCCGGGGTTTGAGCTGCCAAAACTGCCCGGACGCATTGCCGTGCAAATCTCGGTCGATATCCCGGACGGGCACACCTTCCCTGCCGGTGGTCACGCGGCCGTGGCGATTTATACCGGTCAGGGCAAAAGCTTTGAGTTCCTAAGGCGGATCAACATTCGTCTCTATTCCTTCGCCAACTTCATTCGACCACTGGATATTTAAGGACGCAAATGATGACCCGGGCCAGACTTTACCGCCGACTGATGGGTACAGCCCTATGCGCCGCCCTTCTGGTCGGTTGTGCGCCAGTTGGCCCAGACTTCGTGCGCCCAAGCTCTCCGGTCGTGAAGCAGTGGATTGAGGTCAACACCCCAAGCACTGGTCAAAGCGGTCTGACCTCGCGCAGCGCTCCGGTGGTGAAATGGTGGCAGACCTTCAACGACCCCACCCTCAATAAATTGATCGCCGAGGCCTACGCCCAGAACCTTGACCTGCAGGTCGCCGGTGCCCGCGTCTTGCAAGCGCGCGCGCAGTTGGGCATCGCGTTCGGCGAGCTCTATCCCCAATCGCAGGCCATCGGTGCATCCATTGAACGCCGTCAGGTCAGCGACAACCTCGGACCGATTTCCGATATCCGCCGGATCATTCCGTTGGACACCGAGTTTTCGACCTCGCAGGTCGGCTTTGATGCCCAATGGGAACTGGACGTGTGGGGCCAGCAACGTCGTGGCGTTCAGGCCGCGCGATCCAATCTGGCGCTGCAAGTGGCCAACTATGACGACGCGCTTGTCACCCTGACCGGCGATGTTGCGGCGCTTTATGTCAACATTCGCGCCTTGCAGGAGTCGCTAGCCGTGGCGCGCGACAACATCAAGCTGCAACAGGAATCAGCGGACCTGACCCAATTGCGATTTGAAAATGGCGTGACAACCGAGCTGGACGTACAGGAATCCACGGCCCTGTTGAATAATACCAAGGCCTTGGTGCCAGAGATTGAAAGTGATCTACAACAGGCCAAAAATGCTTTGGCCGTGCTGTTGGGAACCACGCCGTCCCGCATGACCAGCCTACTAGGCAATTCCGGGCGGATCCCCTCTGCGCGTACGAATGTGTCCGTCGGTGTCCCCGCCGAGCTTCTGCGCCGCCGCCCAGACGTTCGCGCAGCCGAGTTGGAAGCGGCCACGCAATCAGCGCAGGTCGGGATCGCTTTGGCCGACCTTTATCCGCAATTTATCCTGTCAGGTGCTATTGGCCTGCAAGCCTCGGGCGGGCAAGATCTGTTTTCAGCAGGCAGCAACACCGGGCTCGCGAATGCCGGTGTGGTCTGGAACGTGCTGAACTATGGCCGGATCAAAAACAACGTCCGCGCGCAGGATGCGGCCTATCAGGCGTTGATCGCCAATTACCAGAACACTGTCCTGACCGCCTATTCCGAGGTTGAAAGCGCCATGGTGGCCTATGCCCAATCTCGCAAGCAAGTTGGCTTCTATGAAAAAAGCGTCGCGGCTTCGCGCAAAGCGGCTGATATCGCCATCGACCAGTATCGGGACGGTATCGCAAGCTATTCGCGTATCCTGAACACCCAAACAGCCCTGTTGCGATCACAAGCCAATCTGATTCAGGCCCGCCAGCAGGTGTCCAGCAATCTGGTTGCGGTTTACAAGGGATTGGGTGGCGGCTGGCAGATCCGGCAGAACCAAGAATTCCTACCAGAAACCGTTCTGGCCGAAATGGCATATCGCACAGATTGGGGCGATCTTCTGGAGAAAACCCCAACCCGTGCCAGTCTGAACTGAGTGTTACTTCGTCAGCCCGCGCAAACCGCCTGAAATCAGGATGTTCACCTCGTACAGAATACGTGGTGCTGCCAGACCACCGGGGCTGGCGAGGTAATTCGGGCTCCATTCTGGATCGAACTTCTGCTTGAAGGATCGCAGCCCTTCGAAGTGATAGAACTGCTCGCCGTGCTCATATACGAACCCGCCGACGCGGTTCCAGAAAGACGCCAGTTGACGGTTCTCAATTCCCGAAAACGGTGCCGCTCCTAGCGAGAACCAATGGAACCCCTGCTCTGCCCCCCAGGTCATCATCTCGGCAAACAAGGCGTCCATGATAAAGTTCGACCCGTCCGGCTCATACCGCATCAGGTCCAACGACAATTCGGACTTGTTCCCGCCTTGGAAGAGGTTGGCGAAGGCGACGATCTTTCCCGTATCTGCCTTCTTCAGCACCGCGAAATCGAAATAAGACAGGTATTCATCGTCAAACCCGCCCAAGGCGAACCCCTTCTCCTCGCCCGCCTTATGCTCCAGCCAATCGTCTGAAATCTTGCGCAATTCGGGCAACACAGGGCCCACTTTGTCCTTCGGTATGATCTCGAACACATACCCTTCGCGTTCGGCCCGGTTCTTGGCCTGACGGAACCGCTTGCGAGATTTGCCGTCCAGCGAGAAATCTTTCAACGGCACGCGCGCGACCTCTCCGATCTTCAGAATAGACAGGCCCAGATCCAGAAACGTCGGCAGGTACTTAGTCGATACGCTGTAGAAAGCGCACAACTTGCCCTCACGGTCAGCCATTTCGCGCAATTGCCAGATCAGTTGCTTTCCGGCGGTTTCATCCCCAACCGGCTCCCCCTTGGTGATCAGCGCATTGCCTGTGTCGGCATAAGCCAGAAATGCGTCATCGTCCGGTGAAATCAGGAATTGCTTGTCGCCGGTCAGTGAAATCTGCGACTCGGTGTCTTCGCTTGCCATGACCAGGCGTTCAACAACCTCGGGGATCTCCGTCCGGACCAGTTCCGGAACCTCGCGCCCGAACAAAGAATTCACGGCCACCACACCAAGAATAACCGCCACCACAAGGCTGGATCGCAAAAAGCGCGAGGCGTCACCATTCCATGCGAACTCCCACCACAAGGCGTTCTTGTACTCGACATGCGAATAGGAAAACAGCCCGACCCAAAAGACGACCAGAAGCAAGGCGACCACGCTGACCAGCCACGGGATGTTCAGACGGAATATCGAGGCCCCGCTGACCCGGTAAAACGCTCCGCGAAACGTGGCCAGCAAGGCGATAGTGCCCAACATGCTGATCGCTTCGTGCGTATCCAGACCCTTGGCCAGCGAAGCAACAAATCCGGCAACCATCAGCAGCATGGCCACTATCCATGCGCGGTACAGCTTGCGGAACAGGCCGCGTGAAACAAGGATCAGTAGAACTCCGACAGCGCTTCCGGCAAGATGCGAAGCTTCAACGAAGGACAAAGGTAGAAAGTCCCGCAAGGCGCTAAGGTTCTCGCAGCCTGCAGGCAACGCCCCGGACACCAGCAGAATGACACCCGCCACGGCGGCCACGCCTGCGGCAACCATCGGCACAATCGGACGGATCACGCGGTAAACCCACGTGGCGGCTCCGCTGATGTGATGTCGGTGCGTCAGGGCCGAGGCCACCGCGATGGAAAGCGTCGCAATGGCGAACGGTAAGAAGGTATAAACCAAACGATATAGCAAAAGGGCGGCGATCACGTCAGACCGACCCGAAGCACCTAGCCCGGCGATCAAAGTCGCCTCAAATGCGCCAATCCCACCTGGAGCGTGGCTGAGAATTCCGACTGCAATGGCGCCAATGTAAATGGTGAAGAAGAACGGAAACCCGACCCCAAGGTCATCCGGCATTAAAACATACAGCGTCATGGACGCCCCAAACAGGTCGCCCACAGCCGCCAGCGTCAGCAATCCCGGCAACTTGCCGCCCGGCAGATTGAAACCCAAACCACCGGTGGCCAGTCTGCGTCCGCCCTTGGACAGCCAAATGAACAAGGCTGCAAAACCAACAAGCAGGCACAGCCCTATCACGGTTTCGAACGTGTCACTTATCGGCAGAACCTTGGACACTCCATCCGGATGAAAGGTTAGCAACCCGCCCAAAAGCAGAATGAAACCCGACCAGAACGCGATCCAGGATGTAGCGATCACCCCCGCGACTCGACCCAGATCAAGACCCAGGGACGCATAGATCCGATACCGGATCGCCGTGCCGGTGATGTAGGAAAACCCAAGGCAATTCGAGACGGCATAGCCACAGGCCCCAGCCATGCCTGCGACAGGCAATGGGACCTCACCATCTGCCACGCTTTGCACGGCAAACACATCGTAAAGTGACAGTGACAAAAAGCTGACTGCCGTCCAGCACAGGGCGAAAAACATCAGTTTCCACGATGTGTTCGCGACGTCCGTTTTTACATCGGCCCATTTGACGTGCGAAGACAGTTCATGAAGGACAGTCAGGGCAATAAGGGTAACCAGAATCGGTATCGCGATTCGGACTACGGGCTTTTCAAGAAATCCCGATACCCGCTCGGCCAGGCGCACAGCCCAGAGTTCTTCGGCATTTTCATGAGTTGCCATGCTTTGTCCCTGCTCTCAGGCGCGATCACACTCTGCACGATCGAAACGCGCAGGCCGACTTTCGCACAATTTCGTTCAAGCTCAAAGCGCTACGGGCGTCAGACCCGACCTTTGCGCGTGGACAGCAACAGGTTAGTCTCGGACTTGGTTATCCCTTCCATGCGCCGGATCTGGAACAAAACCTCGTCCAGTTCGGCCAGGGTTTCGGTCCAGATTTCGGCGATCAGATCCCAGCTGCCGTTCGTGGAGTGAACCGCGCGCACCTGCCGCATAGCAGCGATACGAGCCATCGTACGTTCAGTCCCACGGCCTTCGATTTCCAACATCATCAGCCCGCGCACCGGGCTTTGCGCAACGTCCTGTCGGGTGAGGACGGTGAACCCAACTATCTCACCAGACTGTTTGAGCCGTTGCAGTCGGCTGCGGACAGTGGTGCGGGTTACCCCCAGCGTTTCGGCGAGTTCGGATAGCGATGCTCGTGCGTCGCGGTGCAATGCACTCAGCAGCCTACTATCCAAATCGTCCATAACCACTTCCCATTTCGCTTATCCGAATGTCATTTTGAACATTTTGCTGTCTTTTCGCAAGCCATCATGAGGGACTAGATAGTCATATGGATACGCAAAATGTAATATTGGTTGGCGCACCGATGGACGCAGGAAAGCGTCGTCAGGGCTGCCGCATGGGCCCGGACGCCTATCGGGTGGCCGGTCTGGAACAAGCTCTAACTGACCTCGGACACCAAGTGACGGATGTCGGAAATGTCGGTGCCGATCCGTCAGATGTACCGGAGCATCCACACCTTGTGGCCCTGCCCGAGTGCGTCGGTTGGACCAGCGCTCTGAGCCGCGCCGCACAGGAAACCGCACCGAACGGCCTGCCGATTTTTATGGGCGGCGATCACGCCTTGTCCATGGGTACGGTTTCAGGAATGGCAGCGCATGCCGACGGGATCGGGCGACCTCTGTTCGTGCTTTGGCTGGACGCACACAGCGACTTTCATACACCTGACAGCACGGGCAGTGGCAACCTGCACGGCACACCGGTTGCTTATTTTACGGGGCAACCCGGATTTGACGCCTTCCCTTCGCTGACTGCCCCGGTCCCAACGGATCGAGTAGGCATGATCGGCCTGCGATCCGTGGACCCGGCTGAACGTGCACGACTGGAACAGGATCAGGCCATGTTGGCAGACATGCGCAGCATTGATGAACATGGCATCAAGGCGCCGTTGATCGCGTTCCTCGACCGAGTACGCGCAGCAAACGGTATCCTCCACGTCTCACTGGACGTCGACTTTCTGGACCCTTCAATTGCGCCCGCTGTTGGCACAACTGTTCCTGGAGGAGCGACCGAACGCGAAGCCCATCTGGTGATGGAACTGCTGCACGAAAGCGGTCTGGTCTGCTCACTGGACCTGGTCGAACTGAACCCGTTTCTGGATGAGCGTGGACGAACCGCAAAACTGATGGTCGATCTGGCCGCATCCCTGCTTGGGCGCCGAATCTTCGACCGCCCGACCCGGAGTTTCTGATGAATTCCCTGCAATCTCCTTCCGCTGTCGTCATGGTTCGACCGCACGAGTTTGTGTCGAACCCAGAGACTCGCCATGACAATGCGTTTCAGACACTGGCACACCGATCCGCCGAAGCGACCTCAGCAGCCGCGCGCGATGAACATGATCGCGCAGTCGAGCAACTGCGCGATGCAGGCGTCACAGTTCATGTATTTGATGATCACGGTCAACAGAACACGCCGGACAGTGTCTTTCCCAACAACTGGTTCTCGACACATCCCGGCGGGCACGTTGCGATCTATCCGATGTTTGTTCCGTCGCGTCGACGCGAACGCCGCACAGATGTTATCGAGTTGCTGAAACAGGAATACCGCGTTCAGGACGTGATCGATTATTCGGGGCTGGAACAGGACGATCTCGCACTGGAAGGTACCGGAGCAATGGTTCTCGATCACGTCGGCCGCATCGCTTACACGGTCAAGTCAAACCGCGCTGATCCCGTTTTGTTGGAGCGGTTCTGTACCAACTTCAATTACGAACCCATCGCGTTCGAAGCTAGGGACGACGCAGGCCGAGACGTTTATCACACCAATGTCCTGATGGGGATCGGCACACATTATGCACTGATCTGCCTCGACATGATCATCGATGCCGAACGCCGCGCGACCGTACAGGCGCGATTGGAAGAATCCGGTCGCGCCGTAATCGATCTGTCCCATGACCAGATCGCAGATTTTGCCGGAAACACCATCGAGCTTAGTGGTCGTGATGGGCTCGTGCTGGCTCTTTCCAGTCGCGCCAAAGATGCGCTGACACCCCAACAGACCGACATTATCGAAGACAGCGCCACTCTGCTGCCATTGTCAGTTCCAACCATAGAAACAGCCGGAGGATCAGTGCGTTGCATGATCGCCGGTATCCACCTTTCCCGCCGATAGGAGACCATGATGCAACCTTCCGACAAGGCGCTTGTGCCCTTTGTATCCGTCGACAACATGATGCGGCTGGTGCACCACATCGGGCTTGAAAAGATGATCACTCAGATCGCAGCTCAGATTGAATCCGACTTCAAACGCTGGGAGAGCTTTGACAAAACCCCCCGCATCCCGGCCCACTCACCCCATGGCGTGATTGAGCTGATGCCGACTTCGGATGGCGAGGCCTACGGGTTCAAGTACGTCAACGGCCACCCGAAGAACACGTCCGAGGGCCTGCAGACCGTCACCGCCTTCGGCCTGCTGGCTGACGTTTACACCGGCTACCCGACCCTGTTGACCGAGATGACGATGCTGACCGCGCTACGCACCGCCGCGACGTCAGCATTGGTGGGCAGTTACCTGGCCCCGAAAAACTCGCGCGTCATGGCTATGATCGGCAACGGCGCGCAGTCTGAATTCCAATGTTTGGCGTTCAAGGCCATGTGTGGAATTGACACCGTACGTATGTATGACACCGATCACGCAGCGACCGAGAAATGTGCAGCGAACCTCAAGAACACCGGACTGACAGTTGTGTTATGCAAAACACCTGAAGATGCCATCGAGGGCGCGCAGATCATCACCACCTGCACAGCGGATAAGAAATATGCCACTATCCTGACCGACAACATGGTTGGACCGGGCGTGCATATCAACGCCATTGGCGGAGACTGTCCCGGCAAGACCGAGTTGCACCGAGACATCCTTCTGCGGTCTGAGATCTTTGTCGAATACCCCGAGCAAACTCGTATCGAAGGCGAGATTCAGGCGTTGGATGACGATCATCCGGTGACCGAGATGTGGCAGGTGATGACAGGTCAGGCCAAGGGGCGCCAAGATGACCACCAGATCACGCTGTTTGACAGCGTCGGCTTCGCGATCGAGGATTTCTCTGCGCTGCGCTACATCCAGTCCGCCATCGAAGGCACTGATTTCTTTGAACCTTTGGACATGCTGGCCGATCCGGATGATCCACGGGATCTGTATGGGATGCTGATGCGGGCGAGCTGAAGAACCCGCACTTCGCATCAACTAACCCCCGGTTCACCACCGGGGTTTTTTTCTATCCGGCGAGTGACGGCAGGTAGAGTACGATACCGGGAAACGCCACGAGCAGCGCGATCGTCACACCATCGGCGATGAAGAACGGGGTTACGCCTTTGAACACGTCCTGAACGCTCAGATCCGGACGCACGCCTGCAACCACGAAACAATTAAGGCCAATGGGCGGCGTGATCAGGCAAAACTCGGCCATTTTCACCACCAGAATACCAAACCAGATCGCACACATTGGACCAGACATGCCAAAGGCGCTTTCGGCGGCGCTGACCGTCTCACCCCCGTTCAGGGCCATGACCGCCGGATAGACGACCGGTAATGTCAGCAACAGCATCCCGATGGCATCCATGAACATGCCCAAGACCGCATAGGCGAGCAGGATACAGATCAGGATCAGCATCGGCGACATTTCCAACGAAGTGATCCAGTCCGAGAACGCGCCCGGAAGATCGGCAAACCCCAGAAACCGTACGTAGATCAGCACCCCCCAGATGATCGTGAAGATCATCGCGGTTAGTTTGGCAGTTTCCAGCAGCGCCGACTTCAGTTCGGGCCACCGCATTCCGTGGAAAAGGGCGAAACAGAAGACGATGAAGGCACCGATAGCCCCGCCTTCGGTTGGAGTGCCCCAAGCCTTTTCTCCAAACGGGTTGTAGACAAAGCAAATGATGATCAGGATTACAGCGACAATCGGAAAGGCGCCCGGCAGTGACGCAAAACGCTGTTTCCAGGTGAAACCTGTTACCGGTGGACCAACGTTTTTGAATACAACCGCGATGCCGACGATAAGCAGACCGTACACAACGGCCGAAAATGCACCGGGGATAAACCCGGCGAGCAGCAGTTTACCGACATCCTGTTCTACGATGATGGCATAGATCACAAGGATCGCAGATGGCGGGATCAATGAGGCCAGTGTACCGCCCGCTGCGACCACTCCGGCTGCGAATTGCTTGTTGTAACCGACTTTCAGCATCTCGGGGATAGCGATCCGGGCGAACACAGCCGAGGTCGCCACCGACGCGCCAGAAACGGCCGCGAACCCGGCTGTGGCGAACACAGTCGAAACCGCGAGCCCTCCGGGCACCCACGCAACCCAACGTTTAGCGGCCTCGAACAACGCGCGCGTCAGCCCTGCGTAATAGGCAAGATAACCGATCAAGATAAAGGTGGGGATCAGGCTGAGTGTATGGGCCGCAACCTTGGAATGGGGCACCTGCCCCGCCGTCTTGACCGCGACGGTTAGTGCTTTGCCGAAGCGATCAGGATCGTATCCAAACTTGGCCCAGAAAATCCAAACCAACCCGACCAGCCCCGCAAGAGCCGCCGCGAAGGCCACGCGCATTCCGGTCACAACCAGAACCAGCAGGCCACCCGTGACCCACAGGCCAATCTCTATCGAGTCCATGCGTTAGTCCTGCCCTTCGAATTGTTCGGCTTCGGCAGCGGCCTGAGCAGCCGCATCCTGTATCAGTGGAACGGCTACGGGGCTTTCGGCCCCTACGATCAGCGCGCGACCATATCCCCAGACCTGAAGCAGCAACCGCAAGCAGAGCACCGAGAACGCCACAGGTGCCAGCAATTTGGCCGGCCAAAGCGGGATGCCGATGTCGATCGAACTGTCGCGGCTCCACATAGGAGCGCCAAAGTCGAACGAGCGGTCAAAATGGGACCAGCTGCCCCACACTAAAGCCAACATCAGCAGAAGGATCAGAAGGACCGAGATTAGCTCGAACAACCAAAGTGCCCGCCCGTGCAGACGTGAGATGACAATGTCCATCCGGATATGACCGCCATCGCGCTGTACATATGAAATGCCCAAAAACGCAATCAGCGGCATCGCCTGTTCGATCCAGTCGACATAACCGGGCAAAGGCGCGTTGATCGCATTGCGTCCGCTGACCGAGACAACCGCCAGAACCATAAGACTGAACACGGCGATACCGCTGATCAGAGCCAGAAACCGCTCTAACCTCAACAACTTACGGCCCAAAGAACTCAGGAGGCTGTTGTCTTCAAGCACCGTGGCCTGTCCTGCCATTGCGGTGTTCCCCTGTATTTTTATCGGTGTCCGGATGCCCCGATGGGCACCCGGATTTTGCGTTTAGTTACCGCTGCGCTGCTGTTCCAGCGTGGACTGGACCAGATCATACAGGTCCTGCGCAGGGATACCCTGAGCGGACATATCCTCAATCCACTGTGCCCGGATGGGATCGGCAGCTTTGGTGCGGAACTCTGCGATTACCGCATCATCGATCTGTACCTTTGCGACGCCCTTTTCGTCCAAAACACTGTCCCACTGGTCCAGCAGCGACCCATAATTGGCCAGATAGTGATCAATCGCTTCGTCGATCGAACTGTCCAGCGCCTCGCGATGCTCAGCCGGCAGTGCCTCATAGGCATCGATATTGACCACAACCGGGCAATTCACAGTGCCGGGGTTCAGGTTGGCCGTCCACCAATCTGCTTCGTTGATCGTGCCAAAAGACAGGTGCGCGTGCTGAGCAAAGGCAACCGTGTCAACGACACCGGACTCCATTGCGTTAAAGGCTTCGGTTGCAGGAACCGAAGTCGGCACACCACCAACCGCCTCGAATGCCTTGCCCAGACCACCTGTGGCGCGGACACGCATGCCTTCGAACTCGGCAAGTTCGTCACGCGGGTCGCCGGTTCCGACGATGTTGTACTGCGGCATGGGCGAGGTCATGATGATACGCGCATTCCACTGCGCCATCTCATCCTTAACGGCAGGGTGATCGTAGACCGCGTGGCTGACGGCAACTTCCTCATCCAGATTGTTCACGCCCAGGAACGGCAGTTCCAGAACGGTGATCGCGCGGTTTTTGTCGCGATGATATCCGGCACAGAACTGAGCCATCTCAAACGCACCAATTTCGATTCCATCCAGATTTTCGCGCGGCTTGGACAGGCCACCATAGCTGACATTGATGGTGAAATCGCCGTTTGTCTTTTCGCTGACCAACTCAGACAGTTTCTCGACATGCTCGGTGAACGCACGACGTTTGCCCCAGACCGAAGCATTCCATTCAGTTGCGGCTGCCTCGGACACGAACGCAACACACAAGGCGGCCACAGCAGAGCCGCTCAAGATCTTTTTCATACTGATTTCTCCCTTTGCTGCACCCCCTTACCGAGGCGCTTGGCGTCAAAGCTAGCGCCAACATCGGAATGTGCCAACCCCCGGTCAACATTCCTGACCAGCTGCGAATGGCACCGTTGAACGCTAACAACCGAAAGGTGAGTCACAGATGCAATTTAGTTGTAACCGGGCGGCCTATTTCCACAGAATTTTTCATTACAGCCAAAGCTATGTAAAAAAACTACTTTCCCCGATAATGGTCTCTTTCTTTACAAAATCACCCTGGGTCAAAAAAATAATTTACAAACTAATCGTGAGAATTCGGTAATTTATTTCCTTGTTTTCAGCTCTCCGTATTATTGCGCATAAGGAGGAAACAGATCGACATCGCCAGTTCAGCAGGCAAAATCGGTCTGATTCAATATGATCCAGAGGGAGGAGCCTCAGAATGACAACCGCTGCCCAGGCAGAAGCCAATACCTTTCCGCCGTCCGCCGAAACCGTGGCCCGCACGCATGTTAACGCTGAAAAATACACTGAGATGTATGCGGCTTCGATCAACGATCCCGTCGCGTTCTGGGACGAACAAGGCAAGCGGATCGACTGGATCAAGCCCTACACACAGGTCAAAGACGTAAACTATGATTTCGGCTCGGTCGGAATCAACTGGTACGCAGACGGCACGCTGAACGTTTCGGCCAACTGCCTGGACCGCCATCTGAAGACCCGCGGCGATCAAACTGCGATCATCTGGGAACCGGATGATCCAAAAGACGAAGCGCAGCACATCACCTATGCTGAGTTGCACCGCCGGACCTGCCGGATGGCAAACATTCTGGAATCGCTGGGCGTGCGTAAGGGCGACCGCGTCGTGATCTATATGCCGATGATCCCCGAGGCCGCCTATGCCATGCTGGCCTGCGCGCGTATTGGCGCGATCCATTCGATCGTCTTTGCGGGTTTCTCACCAGACGCTCTGGCGGCGCGCGTCAATGGCTGCGACGCAAAGGTTGTCATCACCGCCGACGAGGCCCCTCGAGGCGGCCGCAAGACTGCGCTGAAATCCAATGCGGATGCTGCTCTTCTGCACTGCAAAGACACAGTGAAATGCCTGTTGGTCAAGCGCACCGGTGGTCAGACCACATGGATCGACGGCCGCGACTACGACTATAACGAAATGGCGCTTGAGGCGGACGACTATTGTGCACCCGCTGAGATGAGCGCAGAAGATCCGCTGTTCATCCTCTACACCTCAGGCTCGACCGGACAACCCAAGGGTGTGGTACATACCACTGGCGGCTATCTGGTATTCGCATCGCTGACCCATGAGATCACCTTCGATTACCACGAGGGCGATGTGTATTGGTGCACGGCTGACGTGGGCTGGGTCACAGGCCACAGCTATATCGTCTACGGCCCGCTTGCCAACGGCGCGACTACATTGATGTTCGAAGGTGTCCCTACCTACCCCGACGCAGGCCGTTTCTGGGAGGTGTGCGCCAAGCACAAGGTCAACCAGTTCTACACCGCACCAACCGCGATCCGCGCGTTGATGGGGCAAGGCAACGAGTGGGTCGAAAAGCATGATCTGAGCGACCTGAAACTACTGGGCACCGTGGGCGAACCGATCAACCCTGAAGCCTGGAACTGGTACAATGAGGTGGTCGGCAAAGGAAATTGCCCCATCGTTGACACGTGGTGGCAGACCGAGACCGGTGGTCATCTGATGACTCCCCTGCCCGGAGCACACGCGATGAAGCCTGGTGCCGCGATGAAGCCTTTCTTTGGCATTCAACCGGTCGTGTTGGACCCGCAGTCTGGTGTCGAGATCACCGGAAACGGTGTCGAAGGTGTTCTGTGTATCAAAGACAGCTGGCCCGGCCAGATGCGCACCGTCTGGGGTGATCATGAACGATTCGAGAAGACCTATTTCTCGGATTACAAAGGCTACTACTTTACCGGGGACGGCTGCCGTCGTGACGAGGATGGTGATTACTGGATCACTGGCCGGGTTGACGACGTGATCAACGTCTCGGGCCACCGCATGGGCACAGCCGAGGTCGAAAGCGCTCTGGTCGCGCACGGCGCGGTCGCTGAAGCTGCTGTAGTTGGCTATCCCCATGAAATCAAAGGACAAGGCATCTATTGCTATGTCACTCTGATGAATGACCGTGAGCCGTCGGATGAGTTACTGAAAGAGCTGCGCACATGGGTCCGGACCGAGATCGGCCCGATTGCATCGCCTGACGTGATCCAGTGGGCTCCTGGTCTGCCCAAGACCCGCTCGGGAAAGATCATGCGCCGTATCCTGCGCAAGATTGCCGAGAACGACTTTGGCGCATTGGGTGACACGTCTACGCTTGCCGATCCGTCGGTGGTCGAAGACCTGATCGAAAACCGTGCGAACAAGTGAGGATGTGATGGACGCTGCCACGATCACCACACCCGCTGTTCTGATCCTTCTCGGCCCTCCGGGTGCCGGGAAGGGAACACAGGCCCGTATGCTTGAAGACAAGTTCGGGCTGGTTCAACTCAGCACCGGCGACCTGTTGCGTGCGGCTGTCGCCTCAGGAACTGAGGCCGGCAAGGCCGCTAAGGCGGTGATGGAAGCCGGCGATCTGGTCAGCGACGAGATCGTCATTGCCATTTTGCGCGACCGTCTTGCTGAACCGGATTGCGCCAAGGGCGTCATTCTTGACGGCTTTCCACGCACAACGGTTCAGGCCGAGGCGCTGGACGGATTGCTGTCGGAAACCGGGCAGAAGATCAACGCCGCCATCAGTCTTGAGGTTGAGGACGGCGAAATGGTTATCCGTATCTCGGGCCGCTACACCTGCGCCGGATGTGGCGAAGGGTTCCATGACACGTTCAAGGTCCCTGTTGTTAAAGGCAAGTGTGACAAGTGCGGCAGCACCGAGTTCAAGCGCCGTGCTGATGACAACGCCGAAACCGTCGCCTCGCGGCTGGCTGCGTATCACGCGCAAACCGCGCCTTTGATTACTTATTACCAAGACCACGGCGTTCTAAAAGGCCTGAACGCCATGGGCAATATCGATGACATCGCGGGCAATCTGGAAAGGATTGTCAGCGACGCCATGAACTAAGGGAAGACGGCCCGCCCTGAATAAGGGCCCAATTCCTAAAGGAAAACTTCAAAGTACCCGCCTTGGCGGATCGGAGAAGTCGTGCCTGATGCCACCCTGGCATTCGGCATTTCGAAAAGCGACCCCGCGCGTTGGAGGTTTTGGACAACGGGTCGCCCATGGAAGAAGCGAAGGAGGAACCCGCAATGGCGGATCAATCAACACACTCCGCGCAGACTGCCGAGGCCGACAAGGGCTATTGGCAGGCGAACCTGCGTCTCATCTACATCAGCCTCGTGATCTGGGCGCTGGTGTCTTTTGGATTCGGCATTCTGCTGCGTCCGCTGCTGTCTGGCATCGCCGTTGGCGGCACCGATCTGGGCTTTTGGTTCGCTCAGCAAGGATCGATCTTGGTCTTTTTGGTGCTGATCTTCAACTACGCCTGGCGCATGAACAAGCTGGACGCCGAATACGGCGTGGATGAGGAGTAAGCGGAATGGACCAGTTTACCATCAACCTGCTCTTTGTCGGCGCGTCCTTTGCGCTGTACATCGGCATCGCGATTTGGGCCCGTGCGGGTTCCACATCGGAATTCTACGCCGCCGGTCGCGGCATTCACCCGGTCACCAACGGCATGGCAACAGCGGCAGACTGGATGTCTGCGGCCTCGTTCATTTCGATGGCGGGCCTGATCGCCTTTACCGGCTATGACAATTCGACCTTCCTGATGGGTTGGACCGGCGGTTACGTGCTGCTGGCACTGCTGCTTGCGCCCTATCTGCGTAAGTTTGGCAAATACACTGTCTCGGAATTCATCGGCGACCGTTTCTACAGCCAGACCGCGCGTATCGTTGCAGTGATCTGTCTGATCGTTGCATCGGTGACTTACGTGATTGGTCAGATGACCGGTGTGGGCGTGGCCTTTGGCCGCTTCCTCGAAGTATCGAACACCTCTGGTCTGCTGATCGGTGCTTGTGTCGTGTTTGCTTACGCAGTGTTCGGTGGGATGAAAGGCGTGACCTACACTCAGGTCGCACAGTACTGCGTACTGATCACTGCCTACACAATCCCGGCGATCTTCATCTCGCTGCAGCTGACCGGCACGCCGGTTCCGGCGCTGGGTCTGTTCAGCGATACTGCCAGTGGTGAGCCTTTGCTGACCAAGCTTGACGCGATCGTGACCGAGCTGGGCTTTAACGAATACACTGCCCACCACTCGAACACACTGAACATGGTTCTGTTCACACTGTCGCTGATGATCGGCACCGCCGGTCTGCCGCACGTGATCATGCGCTTCTTCACCGTACCGAAAGTGTCGGATGCCCGCTGGTCCGCTGGCTGGACGCTGGTCTTCATCGCTCTGCTGTATCTGACCGCCCCTGCGGTTGGCGCAATGGCGCGTCTGAACATCACCGACATGATGTGGCCCAATGGTGGCATCGAAGGTGGCGCTGTCTCGGTCGAGGATATCGACAATGATCCGCGCTATGACTGGATGCAGACGTGGCAGAAAACCGGTCTGTTGGACTGGGAAGACAAGAACGGCGACGGCAAGATCCAGTACTACAACGACAAGAACGCCGACATGCAGGCACTTGCCGAAGAAAAAGGCTGGGTTGGAAACGAGCTGACCAAGTTCAACCGCGACATCCTGGTTCTGGCCAACCCCGAGATTGCCAACCTGCCGGGTTGGGTGATCGGTCTGGTCGCTGCCGGTGGTCTTGCGGCTGCTCTGTCGACCGCTGCGGGTCTGTTGCTGGCGATCTCGTCGGCGGTATCCCACGACCTTGTCAAAGGTGCGATCAACCCGCAAATCTCTGAAAAAGGAGAACTGCTGGCTGCTCGTATCGCAATGGCTGTGGCCATCGTTGTCGCAACCTATCTGGGTCTGAACCCACCGGGCTTTGCGGCGCAAACCGTGGCCCTGGCGTTTGGTCTGGCGGCTGCCTCGATCTTCCCGGCGCTGATGATGGGGATCTTCTCGACCCGCATCAACAATACCGGCGCGGTTGCGGGCATGCTGGCTGGTCTGACCGTAACCCTGGTCTACATCTTCCTGCACAAGGGCTGGCTGTTCATTCCGGGCACCAACTCGTTCACTGATGCTGATCCGCTTCTGGGTCCGATCAAGTCGACCTCGTTCGGCGCCATCGGTGCAATGATCAACTTCGGCGTCGCTTACGTCGTCGCCGGAATGACCAAAGAGACTCCGCCGGAGATCGTTGAATTGGTCGAAAGCGTGCGTATTCCCCGTGGCGCAGGCGCAGCTCAGAATAAATGAGTATGATGCGGTGCATGGATCCTTTTCACGTACCGCATCTTTCGACCGACTACTCCCGCCCGGCACTATGCCGGGCGGGATTTTTCAAAACCGGAAAGCCAGGATTTGACGATGCCCCTGTCTCATGACGAAATCACCCGGTTCCTGAAATCCGTCCACCCCTATGATGCCTTGCCCCCAGAAACACTGGATCAGATCGCCAATCAGGTCGAGGTTTGGGAAGTCGAGGAAGACTTTCCCGTGTACGAACTTGGGCGCACCCTGCCCGGCGTTTTCGTGATCTATGAAGGGCACGTTGAAATCACCGATGAGAATGACGCCGTGGTATCTCATCTTGGTCTGCGCAATTCGTTTGGTGAGCGTGGGCTACTGAAAGACGGGAAAGCCGCAACCAAGGCGCGCGCGCATACGCCATCCGTTTTGCTGGTCCTGCCGCCAGATCTGGTGCGCGAGTTGATCGATGGGCATGACGTCGTTTCGAAATTCTTCAACCGGACCCGTTCGAACCGGTCCGGCCCGCAAAGCCTGGCCACCAGCGCGATTGACGTTCTTATGGCGCATAACCCTGCAACCTGCCCACCGGACACATCAGTTCAAGAAGCCGCCCAAATCATGCGTGACAAGCACATTTCATCCTTGTGCGTCACCGAAACGGATAACCTGCTGGGCATCGCCACCTTGCGCGACATCTCGGGCAAATACGTAGCCAATGGCATGCCCGCAGAGACGCCGGTGTCAGCGATCATGACAGCGAACCCAATCACCCTGTCGCCATCTGACATTGGATCGGACGTTCTGCACGTGATGATGGAACGCGGGATCGGTCATATCCCGATCAGCGAAGGTGGACGTTTGGTCGGCATCGTAACGCAAACGGACCTAACCCATTATCAAGCCGTGAATTCGGCAGAGCTTGTCCGCCGGATCGCTCAAGCGGACTCGGCAGAACAAATGGCGATGGTAACGGCTGAAATCCCGCAGCTTCTGGTGCAACTTGTGGCTGCCGGAAACCGGCACGAGATCGTGACACGGCTGATAACGGACATTGCAGACACGGCAACCCGCCGACTGTTGGCCTTGGCCGAGGACAAGCTGGGCCCAGCACCCGTTCCCTACTTGTGGTTGGCTTGTGGGTCGCAAGGGCGGCAAGAACAAACTGGAGTATCCGATCAGGACAACTGTCTGATGCTGGACGACAGCGTGACCGATGCCGATATGAAGTACTTCGCCGAGCTTGCCAAATACGTCTCGGATGGCCTGGACACCTGCGGATATTTCTATTGCCCGGGCGACATGATGGCGACCAACCCACGATGGTGTCAGCCGGTGCGCGTCTGGCGCGACTACTTCAACGGATGGATCGCCAAACCGAACCCCGAGGCGCAGATGCTGGCCTCAGTCATGTTCGACCTGCGCCCTATCGGAGGGGCCTTTCACCTGTTCGACGATCTGCAGGCCGAGACACTGGCAGCGGCCAACGCAAACTCGATCTTTGTGGCGCACATGATCTCGAACTCGCTAAAACATACGCCTCCGTTGGGTCTGTTGCGCGGGTTTGCGACCATCCGGTCTGGTGAACATCGCAATACGCTGGACCTCAAACATAACGGAGTGGTCCCAGTCGTTGACCTTGCGCGGATCTACAGCCTTCAGGGCCAGTTGACCGAAGCCAATACTCGGGCGCGTTTGAAAGCAGCCGCATCTGGCGGTATCCTCAGCCCCTCGGGCGCGCGGGATTTGCTGGATGCGTATGATCTGATCGCAGAAACCCGCCTTGAGCATCAGGTCAGGCTTGTGAAGGGCGATCAAAAGCCGGACAATTTCCTGCCGCCCTCGGACCTGTCAGATTTTGAGCGAAGTCATCTTCGGGATGCGTTCGTTGTGGTAAAAACCATGCAATCGGCAGTAGGTCACGGCAAGGGAATGCTGGGCTAAAGCGGCAATAACTATTGGCGACTACGCCAGACATACGGAGAGTCACATGTTTCTGGAACTGATCGGCACCATATTTGCAGGCTTTGCCTTTGCCGGCATCGTAATGGTTCTAAACAAAGTGACGGGTGGCCGCCTGCCCCGCTGGATAACGCCCGTTGCCGCTGGTCTGGGTATGATCGGCATGACGATTACCAGTGAATATTCCTGGTACGACCGCACACGCGATACTCTTCCCGAAGGTATGACCGTCATTCAAGAAGTTGAAAGTCGCGCCTTCTATCGCCCCTGGACCTATGCTGTGCCCTTCGTAGACCGCTTTGCCGCCATTGATGCCGGTTCCGTTCGCACCAATGAACAGGTTCCCGAACAACGGTTGGTAGAACTGTATCTCTTTGGTCGCTGGGCCCCGGTCTCAAAACTGCCGGTCGTGGTCAACTGCAAAGAGTTCAGCCGCGCCAATCTTGCGGATGGGGCAGAATTCGCGGATGACGGGCGGCTGCTGAACGCCGACTGGATCGACGTCACCGCCAGTGACCCGATCGTCGAGGCAACCTGCGGAGTGTGACATGCTGAACCGGTTAAGCCTGCGTCTGCGCATTTTCCTGTTCTTCTGCCTGTTGGCCTTTGGCGCTCTGACCGTCAGCTCTCTGGCGCTGTGGATCAGCTATCGACGCGTTGCTGATCCTGATCTGCTTGATTCATTCATCTTTGCCGAAATCCTGATGGGTTTTGGCTTTCTGGCTTTGACTGCGGCGGTTTGGTTATTATTCGACGACAATGTCGCCAAGCCAATCGAACGGATATCCGCCCAACTTAGGGCCCGCGCGCATGCCGGGGTCAGCACCGAATTGGACACACAGGCCGCGCGATATCTGGGCGATCTGGCACCAGCCGCGGCTGGGCTAGCCGATCAGTTGTCCGGCAAAACACTGGACGTGGCGCAGGCCGTGGCCGAGGAAACCGCGCACCTGGCGGCAGAGAAACAACGTCTGACGGCCCTTCTGACCGAAATCCCAGTTGCGATGCTGTTGGCCGGCCCTACCCACAAGATCGTTTTGTATGATGGTCAGGCTGCCGAGGTGCTTGCACAGATTGCGCATCCCCGGCTGAATGCTTCGTTGCTGGAATATCTGAAGTCTGATCCGTTGGAAGAAGCTCATGCCAAGTTGGTGAAGACCGGGCTAGAGGTCACCTGTACACTGACCAGTGTTGATGGTACCCAGAGTTACAGGGCGCGCATGAAACCCTTGGGCAACGCACCGGGGTATATGCTGGTTTTTGAGGACAGTGCTGCAAACATCGCGCCCGAGGCTGCTCGACCCTTGGTCTATGACTTCGACTTGTTGAACACGTCCACGGACGAGGCCATCGACAACCTTGCTCTGCGGGACTTGTGCTTTGTCGTGTTTGACACCGAAACCACCGGACTACTGCCCCACAAGGACGAAATTGTTCAGATCGGGGCCGTGCGAGTTGTCAACGGGCGGATCGTGGAAGGAGAACAACTGGACATGCTGGTTGATCCCGGCATCCCGATCCCGCCGGCCTCGACCAAGGTGCACAAGATTAGTGATCATATGGTTCAGGGTGCGGCGGGCATTGCCGAGGCCGGGCGGGTGCTGCATCAGTTTGCCCGCGATGCAGTGATCGTGGCCCACAACGCGCCATTCGACATGGCGTTTCTACGGCGGCATGCCAAACGCATGGATGTCGATTGGGATCACCCCATTCTGGATACAGTTCTGTTGTCTGCCGTGCTGTTCGGGGCAAGTGATAAACACACGCTGGACGCCCTGTGCGAACGGTTGGACATCACCATCCCCGAACAACTGCGCCATACCGCTTTGGGTGATGCGATTGCTACCGCCCAAGCGCTGGTCAAAATGCTACCGATGCTGCAGGCGCGCGGCATGACAACCTTTGGCCTGGTCGTTGAGGCAACGCGCCAACATGGTCGTCTGTTGGAAGACCTGAACTAGTTCGGAAAACACGCATACCGGACGCAGCTTTTAATGGACAAACCCCGCGCGTCGTGGCACCTGAGGCACGGCCACGGGATGAGCGCGCAATGACGGAAAAACAATTCACTCCAACCCCGGATCGAAGCACCGCTTTCCGTGAAGCGTTGGGGTGTTTCGGAACCGGTGTGACGGTGATCACCACAAACACTGATCAGGGCCCTCGGGCCATCACGGTCAACTCATTCGCGTCGGTATCGCTGGACCCGCCCCTTGTCTTGTGGTGCTTGGCCAAAGACTCCAACCGGTTCGACGATTTCAATGCCAGCCGACATTATTCGATCCATGTGATGGGGCAGGATCAGCAGGAACAGGCCCTGCGCTTTGCCCGCGACGGCAAGGATTTTTCGCACGCGGAATGGGCCCACGACACTGCGCGCCGACCGCAATTATCCGGTTGTCTGGCCCGGTTCGATTGTCAGGTGCACGCACAACACGATGCGGGGGATCACCTGATCATTGTTGGCGAGGTTCAAAAGGTCATGTACCGCACCGGCAAAGGATTGATCTTTAAGCGCGGTCAATTTGGCGGCTTTGCGGATCTGATCTGACGGTTATTCGTCCAATGACCCATGTACGGCCAGAGCCTCTAGCTGAGTCTCTTGCGGCGTGATCAAACGGAAAGCCTCACGCACTCCGGCGTCTGACAGCTCACGCGAGACGGTCAGCAGCGTGTTTGGGTTATGCTCATCACACAGCTCGGACATGTGGGCGATCTCGGCCCGTGCGACGTCCATGGCGGCCTCGACCGACGGTGCCCCGTAAAGCTGCACAAAGTGTTCAGCAAGGCTCTGCGCGATCTGATCCAGCTCGCCCTGTTCCACCTGCGTGACCGCGACGAAGGTCACCCGCCCAAAGGTTTCCACGCCTAACCAGCCATTCGCAAAAGCCTGACGCGCTTTGCCTTCAAGATCGCCTTCGCCCCAATTTGAGAACTCGAATCCGCCCGAAATGCACCATTCCCCGGTTCGCGCCGGGGAGTGGAACACATTCATGTCGCTTTCGTCGAAATGGATTGCGCGCGCTAGTTTCATCATCCGTTCTCCAACAATTCCGTCAGCGGGCGAAGCTGTGTATCTGAACCATGCCGGATCAGCATGCCGAACCGTTCATCCGTCCCCAGAAACACGCCCGTTTCACCGAAGGGCTCTCCTACTCCGCGCAGCAGGCCTATCCATTCTCCGTGCACAGGCGCGTTACCGTCCTCTTGCCAGCGGTTCAGCCATGTCATCATGTGCCGCGACCAGCTTTCGACAAGCTGCGTTGCCGAGACATCCGCGCAGCCCTCGTCGTAAAGTGCGGTGACATCCGGGTTTTCGCCCGGTGCCTGACTGGTTTGCAGCAGCGCCAAATCCCAACCGACGATCAGCCAATCCGGTTCTGCTTCTGGATCTGCATCCGAAGCTGCCGCACGGAACATTCCGCATTTGGCCCCATTCACACATATCAGCCCGTCCCACCCCAGATGAACCGCGACCTCAGGCGGAGCTAGCGCGCCCAGCGCGTTCTGGAACCCAACAGCGCAAAGCGGCACCATTGCCATCGCATCGCGCAAGACAACCTCGGGGGCAAAAACGATGGCCACACGCAGACGATCGGCCTGAATGTTATAAACCACGGTACCGCCATCACAGCCCAGCGCAGCCATGGCCTGCGCGCGCTCGAACGGGTCTTCCCCACCCTGCACCGGGTGGCCCGTCAGCAAAGGGGGAAAGACCGGCTCGTTCATGCGTTGCCCTTGGCAATCATGCCGCGCGCAATTTGGCGAAACGCTTCGGCTTGCGGACTGTCGGGCTTGCTGACCACGATCGGTGCACCGCCATCAGCGGCAACCCGGATATCCAGATGCAGCGGGATTTCACCCAGCAAAGGAACGCCCAGCGCCTCGGCCTCGGACTTTACGCCGCCATGGCCGAACAAGTGTTCTTCATGCCCGCAGTTCGAACAGATATGCGTCGACATATTCTCAATCATCCCAAGGATGGGCGTCTTGAGCTGGTTGAACATGTCGATCCCCTTGCGGGCATCGATCAGAGCCACGTCCTGAGGGGTCGAGACAACAATGGCACCGTCCACGTTGAACTTCTGGCTCAACGTCAACTGCACGTCACCGGTGCCGGGCGGCAGGTCGACGATTAGAACATCCAGCGCGCCCCATTGCACCTGACCCATCATCTGTTGCAGCGCGCCCATCAGCATCGGACCACGCCAGACAACAGCCTGACCTTCATTGGTCATCAGGCCCATCGACATCATGGTGACGCCGTGGTTGCGCAATGGCAGGATCGTTTTGCCGTCGGGACTGGCCGGACGGCCCGAAACACCCAGCATCCGGGGCTGCGACGGGCCATAAACATCCGCATCCAGCAGACCAACGCGTCGCCCTTCGGCCGCCAAGGCACAAGCCAGGTTGGCGGAAACCGTGGACTTGCCAACGCCGCCCTTGCCCGAAGCCACAGCGATAATCCTGTCCACACCCGGCACGGCCTGCGGCCCGGTCTGCGAGGGCTTCGGTTTCGGCTTCAGATCTGGCGGTGCCTTTTCGGAATGTGCGGTCAGCATGGCCGAGACCGTGGAAACACCGTCGACCAACTTTGCAGCCTGTTCGGCTGCGGCACGGACGGGTTCCATCTGCTCAGCCTGCTTGGGGTCGATCTCAAGCACAAAGCGCACGGTGTCGCCTTCGACGTTCAGCGCGCGAACAACTCCAGCGCTGACGATGTCCTGTCCAGAGACGGGGTCAGTGATCTTTCTCAGGTTTGCAAGAACTGCGTCACGAACACTCATGCGTCATTCTCCTTTTGGAACCCGCTGGCCAGGGCTCTGCGTATCGACAAGCTGTGGTTGCCGTTCATTGCACGTGTCTCCGTCTCATTCAGTTCATTTGACGCATTTGGTGCCGTGCCGTTAGGCTGTGGCATGCGCTTTGTCCTCTTGTGCCTGAGCCTGACGCTCTCTGCCACCCCCTCTTGGTCGCAAGAGGCGATTGGTCTTGCCGCGCCGGACGAGGTTGCTGACTCTGGTCTGCTGCAACATATCCTTCCTCGCTTTTCTCTCAAGACCGGGATCCGGGTTATTGCAGATGATGCCGGCGTTTTGGTGCTGGAAACCGCCCCTCCGGGTGATCCTGTGTTCGCGCGCGACGGTGTGATCTATCACCTTCGGATCGAAGAGGACGTCAAACATGAGCGATTCCGCGACTGGCTGCTGTCCGATATCGGAAAACGGACGGTTGAAAGCTATGCGCCAGAGCAAGGCGCGCCCTTCTCGGCCAGCTTCGACATTGCAGCCGTGGAAACCGAAACAGTGATCGACGGCGATACGCTGCGCGGCGAGGAACTGTCGATGACCCATTGCGGTCGGTGCCATGTGATCGGACCAAAAAACCGGATGAATGGTCTGGGATCGACGCCCTCTTTCGCGGTGCTGCGCGCCATGCCGGACTGGTCGGAAAGATTTGAGGCGTTCTTTGCCCTAAACCCGCACCCCTCGTTCACACAGATCGACGGGCTGACACCTCCGTTTGATCCGCAGCGCCCATCACCCATCTATCCTGTCGAGATGACGCTAGACGACCTAGAGGCCATCCTTGCCTTTGTCTCGGTCATGACCGCAGCGGACTTGGGTGCGCCCTTACAGCTTCAGTGATCCTTTCGTTTTGAGAAATAATCCTCGGTCGTGACGACACGAGGTTTCGGGTTAGACTGGAACGGGTTGTCCTCTTGCTGGAACTGTGCGTTCACGCGGCAATTGTCACACATCTGGATCATCCGCGCCTTGTCCGAGGTGGCAAACATCGGATGTGTACCCGCAAGCTTTTCCATGATCCGTTCCACGGTGGACTTAACTCCGAACAATGCCCCGCATTCTACACAAGCAAACGGCTCCTCTTCATTCAGCACCTGCTGGGACAGGGCTGCATCGCTCAGGTCAAGCTGCGGGACAAGAGCAATCGCATCCTCCGGGCAGATGCCTTTGCACAACCCACATTGCAAACAGGCGTCTTGCTGGAAGTTCAATTGCGGCTTGTCCGGGTTATCGATCAAAGCACCCGACGGGCACAGCGACACACAGCTGAGGCACAAAGTACAGGCATCCGTGTTGACAGCGATCGCCCCATAGGGCGCGTTTTCCGGCAAGGCCAGCGGCTTTTCAGCTTTGGGGTTCAGTGCCTGCGCAGCCAAACGGGCGATCTGTCGGCGGTTACCCAATGGCAATACCGGGTCGGCCAAAGGCTGAGGGACATCTTGCGCATAAAGGACATCAGACAGCGCATCCGGGTCGGCCTCATCCAACAACCCCAGGGCATTCGCCCCCGCTATTGCCTGTGCCAAGGCCAGTTCACGGTCCAACGCATCGCGCTCGGTCGTTGGGGATAGCAAGACGTCCACTCGCGCGAAACCATGCGCCAAAGCAGCCAGCATCTCGGCATGGCCAAAGCCTGAAATCACACTCAGCTCCAGTGGGACCACATCGGCAGGCAAGCCACGTCCAAAACGGGCGGCCAATCGGATCATTTCGGCCCCGTGGGCATTATGCACCAACAAGCGTGGCGCGGCTCCACCAGCACGGCGGTAGGTGCGCGCCAGGATGTGCATCCGCGACAGCAACGCCGAAACCGGCGGATCTTCGTAGGTGATCGCAGTTGACGGACAAACCGCCGCGCATTCACCGCACCCGGCGCAGATCATGGGGTCGATTTCCACATGCTCACCGGCAGGTTTGATCGCACCGGTCGGGCAGATGTCCAGACAGTTCGTGCAAGCGACCTGTTCGGCCCGTGAATGGGCACACAGCGTTTCTTCCATCCGCACGTAAAGCGGCTTTTCGAACGTGCCGACCAATTGAACCGCCTCAAACGCCAACCGTTCGACGGACAATGGATCTTTGGGATCAGCCCGCAGATAGCCTTCGCGCTTGCCCGGTGCCTGAACCAAGGGTGTGTCGCCGGTCAGGTCCAGAACGATGTCACAGCCCGATTGTGCCCTGTCACGTGCCTCTGTCCACATAAAAGCTCCGCGACCGCCGGGCTCAAGCTGCTGAAACGCGTCAAGCTGCAGGGTAAACCCACCCAATGCACCGTTCAGCGATTTGATGCGCCCACGCACCACGTCGAACGCGCGCGAAAAGGGCGCAGCCTCATCTGTAACAAGCACCGTAACCGCCAGTGTAACGGCCAGTTTTTCAGCAGGTGCAAATGCAACGTCGCCGGGACCGATGATCAGGCATGTGCCTTCGCTATAGACGTCTACGCTGGGCGTCACCGGCTGCGGCAACAAGGCTTCGGCGGCCAGGGCAGCCATCTTGGGGGCCGCATCCGCGCCCTCATCAGACCACCCGGCCCTGTCACGAAGATCAACAAAGCCCGGGGCGTCCACATTCAGTTCTTTGGCCAGGGCCTGAAACACTTCCTGCTCTTGTCCGCAGGCAATGATGGTGTCCCCCTGTTGTATCTCCGCGGCCGCCGCTTCCAACTCTCGCGTGCAAAGCGCTGTGAAAACCTTGGAACATTCCATCTCGCAGGCCGAACCGATCTTGTCGGAATTCAGAGGTTGAGACCCGGCGCAATCGCATAACAGTAGTTTGGTGCCCATGATCCTCCCCCGGATACTTCTCCACCTCTTCGCATCTCAGGCTGTATCCCCGTTGCTGGAATGTAAACCCTTTGGGCCAGCGGGCCATTTGGCCACGGAAACCCCATTCTTTACAATAAACAAAGGTGTCCGCTTGCGAGGATCACTATTTTGCTACCAGCCATTACGACTAAGGTCGTACGAAGCGGGCTTGGCACCTGAGCGCTTTGTGTACCATAGTGGACCTCAGGGAAGGCATGGGAGAGCCTTCCGGGGAGGAGCCAGTGGCCAAGGCCGCAAGCCAGATTGAAATGCCAATCGGCGTCGTCGTGCGCAAAACACCCGGTGTAACCCGCTGGGCGAAATGGAATTGGCGCGCCATTGCTGTGTTGCCCGGTGCCGGGCCTGCGGACTGGCACGAAATGCGGCGTGAAGGCGAGGCCATTGAGTACCACGCAGCGACCCTGCCCCTGACCCTTTGGGCGGACGAAACCGAAGCCTATATGGTGAACCTGTCGGACGGCCAGCCGTCGATCTACCTTGTCCTTCGTGATGCGCTGGATGGCGAAAGGCCGATGGATGCAGTGCTGGTAACGGCGTCACCCTTCGAAGGTCAGGACTATGCCGATACCGGTGAAGAGATCGTTGAGAAAATTCCGATGACCGATGGGTTGATCGCCTGGGTGCGCGACTTCGCTCTGGAACATCATAACGACGAAGTCTTTGTGAAACGCCGTCGGGACAAAAAACGGATCGATTTGGTCGAGAACGGCAAGGGCGACGCACGCATCCGGCAAGAGTCAGACGTGTACCGCGCCCCGCGGAGGATCGTGCAGTGACCCAAGCCCGCGATTTCTGGTCCCGCCGCAAAGCGGCAGTACAGGCGGAAGCCGAGGCCGAGGTCATCGCGATTGAAGAACAGGCCATTGCCGCCCAACACGCCAAACTGGAAGAAAAATCCGATGCGGAGATTCTAAATGAACTCAACTTGCCCGACCCTGACGAATTGCAGGCGGGCGATGACGTCTCGGGCTTTATGGCCAAGGCGGTGCCTGACCGTCTGCGCCGTCGTGCCTTGCGACGGCTGTGGCGACTAAACCCGGTTCTGGCCAATGTCGATGGCCTTGTGGACTACGGCGAGGATTATACCGACGCCGCCTGCGTGATCGAAAACATTCAGACCGCATATCAGGTTGGAAAAGGTATGCTTGCACATGTCGAGGCGCTGGCGGCTGAGGCCGAAGACAGCGAAGCGGACGAGGCATTTGAATTGGATGAACCGCAGGAAGAACCCGTGGCACCCTCAGAACCCGCGCCAGAGCCCGTTGTGATAGTTAAGGCTGAAATAACACCGGACGCGTCGGAGGATGCAGAAATCACCCCTGCCCCACGCCGCATGAAATTTGAATTCGAAGGATAACCTGATGACCGCAAGTGAAGCGCAACAGATGAATGTCTCGACAGAGGATCGTATGCGCGCGGATTTCTACAACTTTCTGGGGCTGCTTCTGTCTGCGCCGCCTGATCAGATGCTGCTGGATCAAGTTTCCGGTCTGACTGGCGATGAAACCGATCTTGGACAGGCCATTCAGGCCATGGCCCGCGTCGCCAAAGTGACCAAGCCCGCCGCTGCGGAACGCGAATTCAACGCGTTGTTCATCGGGTTGGGACGCGGCGAGCTGCTACCTTACGCCAGCTTCTACCTCACTGGATTCCTGAATGAGAAACCTCTGGCGCAACTGCGCAACGACATGGCGATGCGCGGCATTACCCGAGCCCGGAATGTTTTTGAACCGGAAGACAACATCGCTTCATTGATGGAGATGATGGCGGGCATGATCGTTGGTCGCTTCGGCGCAGCTGCATCTTTGGAGGACCAGAGGGCATTCTGGAACAAACATATCGGCCCTTGGGCCATGCATTTTTATTCGGATTTGGAAGGCGCCGAAAACTCGGTTCTCTATGCCTCGATCGGCACAGCCGGTCGGATCTTTATGGAGATCGAGCGCGAAGCCTTCCGAATGACGGCAGCGTGAAACGCTGTCATTCGCCAGCGCCCCCATGGGGCGTCACACTGCAAATGGGAGAGGAGAAACCCATGAGCAAGACCAAGGAAGAAGGCGCAACGCGCCGCGACTTCCTCAAATTGGCTGGAACCGCAGCGCCCGCTGCCGTTGCCGCCGCCAGCCTGAGCGGAAAAGCCGAGGCAGCCGAGCTGCCTACGGATGAAACCCGCATTCAGGACACCGCGCACACGCGCGCATACTTGAAAAGCGCACGCTTCTAGCGCGACGACAGCGCCCGGTTCTAACCCGGACGAGGTCACACCCGACTGACGGTTGCGATTGGCCCTGACGTCGGCACCAGCAGTACCAAGCCAGCCGTGGCTCACACGGCGCGCAAGGGAGGAAAGAAATGCTTAGGAAAAAGACCAACGGGGTTGCGAGACGCCCCCAGCGGACAAGTATCCTGTCCCAGGTCGGCGAGAAAACCGTCGATCGCCGCGCATTCCTGCGTGGCTCGGGCCTGACGATCGGCGGCCTTGCCGCGATCAGCGCCACGGGTGGAACCGTGACGCCAGCCAGTGCCCAGACAGCGGCCAATCAGGCCGTCGAAAACATCAAGTCCATATGCACCCACTGCTCGGTCGGCTGTACCGTCGTCGCCGAAGTGCAGAACGGCGTCTGGATCGGGCAAGAGCCCGGTTGGGATAGCCCGTTCAATCTGGGTGGACATTGCGCCAAGGGGGCCGCAGTTCGCGAGCACGCCCATGGCGAGCGTCGCCTCAAGTATCCGATGAAGAAGGAAGGCGGCGAGTGGAAGCGCATCAGCTGGGAAGAGGCGATCAACGAGATCGGCGACGGCATGATGAGCATCCGCGAGGAATCCGGTCCAGACAGCGTCTATTGGCTGGGTTCTGCGAAGCATAACAACGAACAGGCCTATCTGTTCCGCAAATTCGCCGCCTATTGGGGCACGAACAACGTGGACCATCAGGCCCGTATTTGCCACTCAACCACGGTTGCAGGTGTCGCGAACACATGGGGCTATGGCGCCATGACCAATTCGTACAATGACATCCATAACTCTCGGGCCATCTTCATCATCGGCGGCAACCCGGCCGAGGCGCACCCTGTCTCGCTGCTGCACGTTCTGCGCGCGAAAGAGCAGAACAACGCGCCGCTGATCGTCTGCGACCCGCGCTTTACGCGCACCGCGGCGCATGCGGATGAATATGTCCGCTTCCGCCCCGGTACAGACGTTGCTTTGGTCTGGGGTATTCTGTGGCACATCTTCGACAATGGATGGGAGGACAAAGAATTCATCCGCACCCGTGTCTGGGGCATGGATCAGATCCGTGAAGAGGTTGCCAAGTGGAACCCGGAAGAGGTCGAGCGCGTCACCGGCACCCCCGGTTCGCAGCTGAAGCGTGTTGCGCGCACCATGGCCAACAACCGTCCTGGTACGGTGATCTGGTGTATGGGTGGTACGCAGCACACCAATGGTAATAACAACACCCGCGCCTACTGCGTGTTGCAGCTTGCGCTTGGCAACATGGGCACCTCGGGTGGTGGCACCAACATCTTCCGCGGCCATGACAATGTTCAGGGCGCAACGGACCTTGGTGTTCTGTCCCACACCCTGCCCGGCTATTATGGCCTGTCAAAAGGTGCATGGGGTCACTGGGCACGTGTCTGGGGTGAAGAGCCCGAATGGCTGGCGGGCCAGTTCGCCACGATCAAGGACAAGGAAGGCAAGGACAAACCGCTTCAGAACGAACGCGGCATCCCTGTTTCCCGCTGGATCGACGGTGTTCTGGAAGACCCGGCAAACATGGATCAGGACAACAATGTCCGCGCCATGGTGCTGTGGGGCCACGCGCCCAACTCACAGACCCGGATGACGGAAATGAAGACGGCGATGGAGAAGCTGGACATGCTGGTCGTGATCGACCCGTATCCTACAGTTTCCGCCGTTTTGCATGACCGTACCGATGGTGTCTACCTGTTGCCCGCCTGTACGCAATTCGAAACCCGCGGCTCGGTCACGGCATCGAACCGCTCGCTGCAGTGGCGTGACAAGGTGGTGGAACCGCTGTTCGAAAGTCTGCCAGACGAGGTCATCATGGCCAAGTTCGCCAACAAGTTCGGCTGGGCGGACCGTCTGTTCCGAAACATCGAAATGGACGACCCGGAAACACCGAATGTTGAAAGCATCACACGTGAGTTCAACTCGGGCCTCTGGACCATCGGTTACACCGGTCAGTCACCGGAACGTCTGAAAAGTCACATGGCCAACCAGCACACGTTCGACAGAACCACGCTGCAGGCCATTGGTGGACCCAACGACGGCGAGTATTACGGTCTACCCTGGCCTTGCTGGGGAACGGCTGAGATGGGTCATACGGGGACACCAAACCTCTATGACATGTCCAAACCGGTGGCCGAAGGCGGCCTGACCTTCCGCGCCCGTTTCGGCGTGGAACGCGATGGTGACAACCTGCTGGCCGAAGGGGTTTATAGTGTCGGGTCGGAAATTCAGGACGGATACCCTGAATTTACGATGCAGATGCTGATGGACCTTGGCTGGGATGGCGATCTAACCGCCGAAGAACGCGCGGCCATAGACGCCGTTGCGGGACCAGAAACCAACTGGAAGACCGACCTGTCCGGCGGCATCCAGCGGGTTGCGATCGAGCATGGCTGTGCGCCCTTCGGGAACGCCAAAGCCCGCGCGGTTGTCTGGACCTTCCCGGATCCGATCCCAATCCATCGTGAGCCGCTTTATACGCCACGTCGCGATCTGGTAGAGGACTATCCGACCTACGAGGACCGTCAGGCCTATCGCCTACCCACGCTTTATGCATCGATCCAAAAGAACGACTTTTCAAAGGATTATCCGATAATCCTGACGTCTGGTCGTCTGGTCGAGTATGAGGGCGGCGGTGATGAGTCACGGTCAAACCCGTGGCTGGCCGAGCTGCAACAGGACATGTTCGTCGAGATCAATCCGCGCGATGCCAACAATCTGGGCATTCGTGACGGGGCACAGGTCTGGGTCGAAGGTCCCGAGGGCGGCAAGGTCAAGGTGATGGCGATGCTGACCAACAGGGTCGGTGCCGGCGTGGCCTTCATGCCGTTCCACTTTGGTGGCCATTTTCAGGGTGAAGACCAGCGGAATAAATACCCTGCTGGTGCCGACCCCTATGTCTTGGGTGAAAGTTCCAACACCGCCCAGACTTATGGCTATGATTCAGTGACCCAGATGCAAGAGACCAAGTGTACTCTCTGCAAGATCTCGGCAGCGTAAGGAGAACGATAATGGCTAGAGCAAAGTTTCTCTGCGACGCTGAACGCTGCATCGAGTGCAACGCCTGCGTAACCGCGTGTAAGAACGAGCACGAGGTGCCGTGGGGCATCAACCGCCGCAGGGTGGTGACGATCAATGATGGCAACCCGGGCGAACGCTCGATCTCGGTGGCCTGTATGCATTGTTCGGATGCGCCTTGCATGGCGGTGTGCCCGGTCGACTGCTTCTATCAGAACGAGGAAGGCGTCGTCCTGCACTCCAAGGACCTGTGCATTGGCTGTGGCTATTGCTTCTATGCGTGCCCCTTCGGTGCGCCGCAATACCCGCAGGCGGGCAACTTCGGATCACGTGGCAAGATGGACAAATGTACCTTCTGCGCCGGTGGTCCCGAAGAAAACAACTCGACCGCAGAGTTCGCAAAATATGGTCGCAACCGGATCGCCGAGGGCAAACTGCCCATCTGCGCCGAGATGTGTTCCACAAAGGCCCTGCTCGCCGGCGACGGTGATGTTGTGTCCGCCATCTACCGTGAGCGCGTCGTGGCGCGCGGGTTTGGCTCGGGCGCATGGGGTTGGGGCACAGCCTACGATCAGAAAGACGGATAAATCCGTCTGACAAGAAAAGACGGTCCCGTGTTCATCCACGGGACCGTCACAGCGCGACCAAAGGGATTTGGTCGAGCTTAGGTTGCATGTCCAATCTGCGCGGAGCATTTCATGACCGAAGATATTTACTGGCTGCTGAAACTTGAGTTGCAGGCCGATCAGGATGCTGCATTTGATGCGCTGATGGCGGAAATGGTGGATGCGACACTGAACGAAAGTGGTGCGAAATCTTATGAGTGGCATCGTACAGGGTCGACTGTTCACATCTATGAACGCTACGCCAGTTCAGATGACGCAATGATCCATATGCAGAACTTCGGAGCGAATTTTGCCGACCGTTTTCTGGCAATTCTCACCCCCACCACGTTAGAGGTTTACGGACCAGCAAAAGATGACCTGCGCGATACCCTGACACCCGTAGGAGCAGTTTTTCACGAACAAGTCGGCGGCTTTGACCGATAACCCCGTACGACACAGGAGATTCGATAGATGCGCCTGATCCAAATGCTGCTGATACCACTTTTCCTTGCCAGTTTTGCCTGGGCACAGGAAAACACTGAAGTTCCTGCAGAATCTGACCGCAGCGCCACAGGCGGTGCAACCACTCTGCAAGATATCATGGCCCGTCAGCGTGGTGAAAAGGTCGACAACAGCTATCGGTCCGAAAACTCCGGCCAAGGCAATGCCGAAGGCTTGCTTGGACAGCTTGGAACGCGCGGTGTGACCTCGGACAGCGATGTCTATCGCGCACTTCGCTACGGTTTGGCGGATGTGACCGTGTCATCTCATGGACCGGCCGCGACTGTACTGATCCAGGACGGCGGCATGTGGTGGCTGAACTTCCGCACCGGCCCTTTGCGTGAATACGGATCTTACATCATCGGCGGTATGCTTGTACTGTTGCTGCTGTTTTTCCTGATCCGCGGAAAGATCAGGATTGATGGTGAAAAGACCGGGCGGAAGATTCTGCGTTTCAACGGGATTGAGCGGTTTGGGCATTGGCTGTTTGCCGGGTCCTTCCTGATCCTGGGCATTACCGGCCTGCTGACCTTGTATGGCCGTGATTTCCTGATCCCCGTTTTTGGCAAAGAGGGGTTCGCGACCATCGCTCAGGGCTGCAAATGGCTGCACAACAACCTGGCTTGGGCCTTTATGCTGGGGCTGATCATCGTGACCGTGAACTGGATTTCTCACAACATCCCGAACCGCACCGACCTGAAATGGCTCGCTGCTGGTGGGGGGTTATTCACCAAAGGCAGCCATCCCCCAGCCAAGAAATTCAATGCCGGACAAAAGATCATTTTCTGGCTGTGCATCCTGCTGGGCGTCTCGATCAGCCTGTCGGGTCTGTCGCTGCTGTTCCCGTTTGAAATGCCGCTGTTTGCCAAAACCTTCTCTATCGCAAACGCGACAGGCATTCCGCAAATGCTGGGCTTGAACCTGCCCGTGCAGATGTCCCCGCAGGAAGAGATGCAATACGCCCAGATTTGGCATGTCATGGTCGCCTATGCGTTCATCGCGATCATTCTGGCCCACATCTATCTGGGCTCGGTCGGTATGGAGGGCGCGTTTGACGCCATGGGAACCGGAGAGGTTGAAGAACAATGGGCGCGCGAGCATCACTCGCTGTGGCTGGAAGAGGTGCAGGCAAAAGAGGCCAGCGAAGGGGCGGCCTCGCCCGCCGAATAAATGCGCAAGCTGGTTCTGGCTCTGGCGTTGATGCCCCTGCCCGCAATGGCCGAGTTCTTTACGCTCAAGGGCCACGGCGGACCCATCATGGGGATCGCCACCGCGCCAGACGGTCGGATCGCCACGGCCAGCTTTGACAACTCGGTCGGTGTTTGGACGGATCAATCCCCAAAATGGTTGGAAGGCCACGAAGCGGCTGTCAATTCAGTTGTTTTCAACGGCACCGCGATCTATTCGGCAGGAGATGACTTTACATTGCGCCGGTGGCCCGAAGGTCAGGTTGTGGGTCAGCACAAAGGCAAGATCGTGGGCGTGGCCGCATCCAAAACCCATGTGGCAACGGCCAGTTGGGACGGCACAATCGGCCTATGGCCAGTTGACGGTTCGGCGCCGTCGATCCTCGGCCCTACTGGCAGTGGTATAAACGCTGTCGAATTCTCGAACGATGGTTCACAGCTCTATTCCGCGGGCATCGACGGGTCATTGCGTATTTGGGACGTCGCCACCGGGCAGGAAACCAACCGGTTTGTTGAACACGGCTTTGGTATCAACGAGCTGGTGCTGAACGAGCGGGATAACTGGATTGCCTACGGTGCGGTTGATGGCGTCACCCGCGTCCTCGACCTGACAACTGGCGACGAGCGTGATTTCACTTTGGAACGTCGACCGATCCTTGCATTGGCGCTCAGCCCGGATCGCAGCATGTTGGCCGTCGGAGACGGCGAAGGCTATATCATGGTGATCGACACGGTCGAATGGCGCATCGCGCAGGATTTCAGGGCCACCTTACGCGGCCCGGTCTGGGCGCTGGCCTTTTCGCCTGATGGGCAGAACCTGCATGCGGGTGGCATCGACGAGGCCATGTATAGCTGGCCAGTTACCGCGCTTGGCGATCAGGAACAGATGGCTGCGAATGAACCTAGTTTTCTCAAGAACCCTGAAGAAATGGAAAACGGGGAACGCCAGTTTGCCCGTAAATGCTCGATCTGCCACAGCCTGACCTCCGACGGGCAACGCCGCGCAGGCCCGTCCCTGTACGGAATTTTCGGGCGCAAATCGGGAACGTTGCCTGAATATTTTTACTCGAACACGCTGCAAGACTCTGATATCGTTTGGAATGAAGAAACGATAAACGCTCTGTTTGACGAAGGGCCGGACCACTACATTCCGGGGTCGAAGATGCCGATGCAACGGATCACCGAACCCAGGGACAGGGACGACCTTATCGCCTTTCTACGCCGCGCCACGGCACCAGAAAACTGAGCCGGAGGAGACCTATGAAAGCCTTTCTAGCTGCTGTCGCCGTAATGGCGGTGATTACTGTCGCCGCGCCTTATACGCTGCAACAGATCGGTTTCAGTGCTGCGGATACCGGCACCAGCTCGGCTGTGCGTCTCGACTGAATGTCCGAATATCTGACCACCAAGGAACTGGCCGATCTGCTGCGCATTGGCGAACGGAAGGCCTATGACCTGGCCTCATCGGGTGAGGTGCCTTGCGTGCGTGCCATGGGCAAACTGCTGTTCCCGCGGGCCGAGGTGACTGCATGGCTGAACGCCTCGCGATCTGGCCCGGAAGTGGCCGAACCGCCCCTTCCCCCGATTGTCGCTGGCAGTCACGATCCGCTGCTGGACTGGGCGCTGCGCGAAAGTGGTTCGGGGCTGGCGACCTATTATGATGGCTCGTTCGACGGGCTGACCCGTCTAAAAGACCGCAACGCGCAGGCGGCAGCGCTGCACATTCATGAGGATGGCGGGTTCAACACCCAAACCCTGAAAGACGCTTTGGGTGAGGCCCCGGTCGTTCTGTTCGAAATCGCGCAGCGGCAGCGTGGGTTGCTGCTGGCACCGGGCACGTCGGATATTCAGGGTTTTGCGCAGCTAAAAGGCCGACGTATCATCCTACGCCAAGATAGCGCGGCCAGCCAAAGGTTGTTCGATGCACAGCTAAAGGCCCACGATATGACGCGCGAAGATCTGGAAACCCTACCCACCTGTGCCCGCACAGAAGAAGAGTTGGCCATTGCCCTGCATGACAACAAGGCCGAAGTCGGGTTCGGACTAGGCGCATTGGCTGGGCTGTACGATCTGGGGTTTGTTCCCACGCATACCGAACGTCTGGACCTGGCGATTTGGCGTCGAGCCTATTTCGATGACCCGATGCTGAAATTGCTCAGCTTTGTGCAGTCCGACCGGTTCCTGACCCGCGCCGATGAGTTTGGTGGGTATGACCTGTCCGGTCTGGGAACGATCCACCACAATGGCGCCAGCGGGTGATCCCCTATTTCGCGTTCGGAAAGAACAGCTGCTGACCATTCAACTCAAAGGCCTCGATGGCTGCCTGCCCGTCCGGGCCGATCAACCAATCAACAAACCGCTGCCCTGCCGCCGCCCGTACACCCGCGTGTTTTTCGGGGTTCACCAGAATAACGCCGTACTGGTTGAACAAGCGCGGGTCACCTTCGACCAACACTTCAAGGTTTCCACGGTTGCCGAAGGACTCCCACGTCGCACGATCCGTCAGGGTATAAGCATCCATGCCACTGGCCACGTTCAACGTCGCGCCCATGCCTGAACCGGTTTCCCTGTACCACGTGCCCGATTCCGCAGTCGGATCTACTCCGGCGTCGTTCCAGTGGCGCATTTCGGCCTTATGCGTTCCGCTGTCGTCCCCGCGTGATGCAAAGGGAACTTCGGCCTCAGATACCGCGGTCAAAGCGGCCACGATATCCGGTCCGCCCTTCACCTTGGCCGGGTCTGATTTCGGACCGACAAGAACGAAGTCATTATACATCACGTCAAATCGTTCAACACCCCAGCCGTCGTCGACAAACTGCTCCTCGTCCGCCTTTGCATGGACCAACAGAACGTCACCATCCCCATTGATTGCGTTACGGATCGCCTGCCCGGTGCCCACAGCAACAACGCGCACGTCGATCCCGGTTTCCGCCTCGAACCAAGGAAGGATGTAATCCAACAGTCCCGAATTTTGGGTCGAGGTCGTTGATTGCACCACGATAAATGGTTCTTCGGCCATGGCCGGACCTGAAAACAAGCCAAGTGAAACCAATGCTGCCCGAATGAAATTCCGGATCATTCTAAACTCCAGATTTTTTGTTATGTCACCAATCCGCCTGCAAGATACCTGCGCGAGGCATCACTTTTGGGATCGTCCAATACCTGACGCGCATCGCCATGTTCAACCACATGACCGCCCTGCATCATGACGACATCCGATGCCAGCCGGCGCGCCTGACCGATGTCATGGGTCACCATGACAATGCGCACCCCCCCTTCTGATGCCCGCAGGATCATGCGTTCAATCACCTGAGTGGCGCTGGGGTCCAGCGCGCTGGTCGGTTCGTCTAGAAACAAGGTATCCGGGTCCAGCGCCAGCGCGCGCAGGATGGCCAGCCGCTGCGCCTCACCTCCCGACAGCGATCTGGCCGATTGCCGGGCTTTGCCTTCCAGCCCGCCTTGGGCCAGCAAATCAGCAATACGCGTCTTGCGAGCAACGCGCTGCAGGCCCTGCCGTTTCAGGACAAAATCCAGATTGGCTGCAACGGACCGGCGCAGCAAGACGGGTTGCTGAAACACCATCGCCTGCCGGGCCTTGTGATCAGCATTCAAAGGAACTCCATCTTGCTCCACGTACCCTTTGTCCGGCGCAATCAGCCCATGCAGGCACCGCAGCAACAGGCTTTTGCCCGCGCCGTTCGGTCCAAGGATTAAGGTCGGCCCCGGCCCGCTCAATGTCAGGTGCGGAACGTCCAGCAATGCGGTGCCATTACGCGCAATCTGCAATCCATTAACGGTGATGCGCCGCGCCATTTCCGAGACCAGATCACGCATGGCGCAACCCCTCTCTCTCAGCCCGCAGGCTGAGCGTGCTGACCATGGCGTTCACCGCTATGGCAATACCGATCAGGATCGCGCCGAGCGCCAGGGCCAGCGCAAGATTTCCCTTGGACGTTTCCAACGCGATGGTCGTCGTCATCACCCGTGTCACGTGGTTGATGTTGCCGCCAACGATTATGACCGCCCCAACTTCGGCAATGGCGCGACCAAATCCGGCCAGCAACGCCGTGACCAGCGCCAACCGCGCATCCCACAGAAGTACTGGCACAGACGCCAGCCGCGACACGCCCAAGGATCGGAGCTGTTCCGAGTATTCCTCGGCCAGCATCTCGACCACCTGCCGCGTCAACGCAGCGACGATGGGCGTCACCAAAACAACCTGCGCGATGATCATCGCGGTCGGTGTGTAGAGCAGTTCAAGGACGCCCAAAGGCCCGGATCGCGACAACATCAGATAAACCAGCAGGCCTACGACAACCGGCGGGAACCCCATCAGCGCGTTCATAAGAATGATCAAAACCCGCCGCCCCGGAAAGCGTACAACAGCCAGCGCAGCGCCAACAGGCATGCCAATAAGTGCAGAAATCAGGACGGCAAAAATGGAAACTTTCAGGGAAAGCAGCACAATCGCCCAAAGCTCTGGATCCCCATTCAGGATCAGAGTGAACGCCGTATTGAATTCCGCTGCAAATCCCTGCATTTTATTCGGACTATCGCCAGTTTCGTATGAAATGCGCTGTTATTCATAGAATTCTACGCCATTTCGATCTCAAGTACAGACACATTTCCGACATAAGAACCAGGAAACGCGGCCCCGATTGGGACCGCGCCTTTTCAGTCAGTGCGAAGCGGATCAGTTCAGAGCCGCATCCGTGATCTGGTGCGTCCAAGCGCCGTCTGGCTGCTTGGTGATCACAGGATCGGAACCGCCCGCCAGCAGAGTGGCAACGGTGCGCTCAAAATCGGCAGGGTCCAGCGAACCGTTCGAACCTGAGGTCAGCTTCGCGATCTCGCCCATCATGCGTTTCTGGTGCTCTTCGGTCTGGGCGCCGGTCTCATCGTTTTCCAGCACGATATCGGCTGCCTCATCCGGGTGTTCTTCGGCGTATTTCCAACCCTTCATCGAGGCGCGAACGAAGCGTTCCATCTTGTCGACAAACGCCGCATCCCCAAGGTTCTCTTCCAGAACATACAGGCCGTCCTCCAATGTCGCGACGCCCTGATCTTCGTATTTGAAGGTCACCAGCTCATCCGGGTTGACGCCGGAATCGATGACTTGCCAGTATTCGTTGTAGGTCATGGTGCTGATGCAATCGGCCTGACGCTGCAGCAACGGATCGACGTTGAAGCCTTGCTTCAGAACCTCGACACCGCTTTCGCTTTTGCCACCCGTGTCGATGCCCAGTTGGCTCATCCAGCTCATGAACGGGAATTCGTTGCCAAAGAACCAAACGCCCAGCGTGCGGTTCTTAAGGTCTTCGGGTGCCGCGATCCCGGCATCTTTCCAGCAAGTCAGCATCATACCCGAGCTTTTGAATGGCTGCGCGATATTGACCAGAGGCAAACCCTTTTCGCGTGCAGCCAGCGCGGCGGGCATCCATTCGACGGTCACGTCAGCGCCGCCACCTGCGATCACCTGCGTCGGTGCAATGTCTGGTCCACCAGGCAAAATAGTGACGTCCAGCCCCTCTTCCTCGTAGAACCCCTTGTCCTTGGCAACATAGTAGCCCGCGAACTGAGCCTGCGTGACCCACTTCAGTTGCAATGTCACCTCATCCGCAGCGAAAGCCGAACTGGCGGCCAGACTAAAGGCGGCTATCGCCCCGCTGAGTAGCTTATTCATCTTCATATCTCCTAGTTGCTGTTGGTGCCCCTTTTGGGGTCTGTTGAATTATTGTTTTATCCACGTTGCGACGGGTGCCAGAAGGTCACCGCCTTTTCGATCATTGCGACAAGACCATAAAATGCGGTCCCGGCCAAAGCGGCCACCACAATCTCGGCCCAGACCATATCCAGCGACAATTGCCCCACGCTGGTGGATATCCGAAAGCCCATGCCTAGCGTGGGCGAGCCAAAGAACTCTGCCACGATAGCGCCGATCAATGCCAGGGTGGTAGAAATCTTTAAGCCGTTGAAGATAAAGGGCATCGCGGCAGGTAACCTTAGCTTGAGGAAGCTCTGCCAATACGTCGCCGCATAGGTCTCCATCAGGTCACGCTGCATGGCCGTGGCCTCGCGCAACCCGGCCACTGTGTTGACCAACATGGGAAAGAACACCATCACCACAACGACGGCGGCCTTGGAATGCCAGTCGAATCCGAACCACATCACAAGAATGGGCGCGGTCCCGACAATTGGCAGCGCTGCGACAAAGTTCCCAACGGGCAGCAACCCAAGTCGCAGGAATTCCCAGCGATCCACAGCGATTGCCATCAGGAATGCAGCGCCACAGCCTATCAGATAGCCGCTGAGCGCCCCCTTGATGATGGTCTGCACAAAGTCGGCCCAAAGGATCGAAAGGCTGTCGGCAAATCGCACCGCAATGACGGACGGCGCTGGCAGAATGACCAAGGGAACGTCGAGCCCCCGGACCACCAGCTCCCACATAGCGATGATGGTCAGACCGAAAATCATCGGGGCCAAAAACCGAACTGCGCGGCTGTCAGCCTGAGGTCCGCTGGCGAGACGGCTGTTCAACCACCACCCAAAAAGCCACAGGAAGATTGCAAAGAAAACCAGGATCATTGCGACATCCCCATCCGCTTTAGCACCGAGCGTTCAAGAACCCCAAGCAACCCGACCAGACAGGCCGCCAGAATGGCCGCTGCAAACAAGGCTGACCAGATTTGAACCGTCTGGCCGTAGTAGCTGCCTGCCAGCAACCGCGCGCCTAGTCCGGCGACGGCACCCGTCGGCAACTCACCCACAATGGCCCCGACCAGCGACGCTGCGATACCGATCTTCAATGAGGTAAACAGATACGGCATCGAGGCCGGCAAACGCAGTTTCCAAAACCCCTGAGACCGGCTGGCATTATAGGTGCGCAGCAGGTCAAGTTGCATTGCATCGGGACTGCGCAGCCCCTTCACCATACCGACAACGACAGGAAAAAAGCTCAGATAGGCCGAGATAATTGCTTTGGGGATGATCCCCTGAATGCCGATCGAATACAGCACCACGATGATCATCGGTGCCAGAGCGATGATGGGAATGGTTTGGCTGACGATGGCCCAGGGCATGACAGACAGGTCCATCACGCGGCTATGCACAATCCCCACGGCCAGCAGAATGCCCAACCCCGTGCCAATCGCAAAGCCCAGCATAGTGGCACTGAGTGTAACCCAGGCATGATAGATCAATGATCTTTTCGAGGTGATTTTCTTCTCGACTGTCGTTTCCCACAACTCTTCAGCCACCTGATGCGGTGCGGGCAAGCGTGGTCGGTCTTGGTCCCAAGTCTCATCGATGGCGTAAGGATTGTCGAATACCAGCTCAAACTCGCTCATGTCGCGCCGATCAACCGCCTTGGGCGGATCAACCGCCTCCCCTGCGCGTTCAAATTCCGTCAGAACACCCTTGATGTTCATTGGCACGCTGGCGGCATACCAGAACAGGATAATAACGCCCACGACAGTAAGGACAGCCCAGACAGCTCTGATCCCTGCACTAGTCATCTGTATGCCCCGCCCGCAGGCCCTCACGCACGCGATGAGCGACTTCTATGAACTCAGGCGTGTCGCGAATATCCAACGGCCGCTCTTTCGGCAGAGGGCTGTCGATCACATCCGTAATCCGACCCGGGCGCGGGCTCATCACGACGATCTTGGTGCTGAGATAGACCGCCTCGGGGATTGAGTGCGTGACGAAACCGATGGTCTTTTCCGTCCGCGCCCACAGCGCCAGAAGCTGTTCATTCAGATGATCACGCACGATCTCATCCAGCGCCCCAAAGGGTTCGTCCATTAGCAGGATATCGGCGTCAAACGCCAAGGCGCGCGCGATACTGGCCCGCTGCTGCATTCCTCCGGACAACTGCCAGGGAAACTTGCCTCCAAATCCTTCAAGATCAACTAGTTCCAGAACGTTTCTCACACGTTCATCTTGCTCAGCGGCCGAATACCCCATGATCTCAAGTGGTAGCTTGATGTTCTTAGCGATTGTGCGCCAAGGATACAGACCCGCCGCCTGAAACACGTACCCATAAGCCCGGTCCCGCCGCGCTTCGTCCGGGGTCATGCCATTGACAGTCAGGGTTCCACCCGTTGGGGTTTCCAATGCCGCGATACAGCGCAAAAAGGTAGTTTTGCCGCAGCCCGAGGGGCCAATAAAACTGACGAATTCGCCCTTGCCGACAGTCAGGTTGACGTCTTTCAACGCGTGAATCGGTCCGTCATTGGTTTGGAAGGTCAGATCCAGCTGCCTTGCCTCGATCACAGGCTGGGTAGTGCTTTCAGTATTCATTCCATAGCCTTGAAAAGATTTGATTTTGGGCCGCCACAAAGGCGACCCACACGCGTCATACGCCCGTCGCGGGGATGCCCGACCGCTCGATCGGTCGAGGCGCGGTCAGCTCTTTCCAGGTGCTCAACGCCTTGTTCACATGGCCATTAGGTTCGCGTGCGACAAAATCACCGTGACCTTCCTGCGTGCGAATCTCGCCGTCATGCACAGCCACATGCCCCCTCGTCAGGGTAAAGCGCGGCAGGCCTTTGACCTCTTTCCCCTCAAACACGTTGTAATCAATCGAGGATTGCTGGGTGTCCGCGCTGATCGTCTTTGATTTCTCAGGGTCCCACACAACGATATCCGCATCTGCCCCAACAAGGATCGCGCCCTTTTTGGGATAGCAGTTCATTATCTTGGCGATGTTTGTTGACGTCACCGCGACGAATTCATTCATCGTCAGACGGCCTGTATTCACCCCATAGGTCCACAGCATAGGCATCCGGTCTTCCAATCCGCCCGTGCCGTTCGGGATTTTGGTAAAGTCGCCAACACCGTACCGCTTTTGCTCGGTCGTAAAGGCGCAATGGTCTGTCGCTACAACGCTCAGCGTGCCCGAGTGTAGACCGTTCCACAGGCTGTCCTGGTGCTGCTTATTCCGGAACGGAGGGCTCATGACCCTCCGTGCGGCGTGATCCCAATCTTGATGGAAGTACTCGCTTTCATCCAATGTCAGGTGCTGGATCAAAGGTTCGCCCCAAACGCGCTTGCCCTGCATTTTGGCCCGGCGGATCGCTTCATGCGCATCCTCGCAGGACGTATGCACCACATAAAGCGGCACGCCCGCCATATCGGCGATCATGATCGCACGGTTGGTCGCCTCACCTTCAACCTGCGGCGGGCGGGAATAGGCATGCGCCTCGGGGCCGTTGTTCCCCTCGGCCAGCAGCTTAGCGCTGAGTTCAGCCACCACATCGCCATTCTCGGCATGCACCATCGCTATACCGCCCAGTTCGGACAGGCGCTTGAACGAGGCGAACAACTCATCGTCATTCACCATCAACGCGCCCTTGTAGGCCATGAAGTGCTTAAACGTGTTGATCCCCCGCGTCTCGATCACCGTCTTGATGTCATCGAACACCTGCTCCCCCCACCATGTCACGGCCATGTGGAAGGAATAGTCACAGTTTGCACGGGTGGATTTGTTGTCCCATCGCTTCAGCGCGTCCAACAGGCTTTCGCCCGGGTTGGGCAGTGCGAAATCGACGACCATCGTGGTGCCGCCCGCCAAAGCGGCCCGCGTTCCACTTTCGAAATCGTCACTGGAATAAGTGCCCATGAAGGGCATCTCAAGATGTGTATGCGGATCGATCCCGCCGGGCATGACGTAGCAGCCCGTGGCGTCCAGTTCCTTGTCGCCCTTCAAACCCAGACCGATTTCAGTGATAACACCGTCCTCGACTTTGACATCTGCTTTGTAGGACAGATCGGCGGTAACGACGGTCCCGTTCTTGATCACAGTAGACATGTTTTTCTCCCTGCGGGCGCTTTGCGCCTCATGTTGTTTTGATGTGAGAACCCGGCGGTCAGGCCGATTCCCTTTTATTCAACGATTTCTGCAGTTTCGACGACGGCGTGAAGCAAGACATCCGCACCTGCCGCGGCCCATTCCTTGCTGATCTCTTCGGCTTCGTTGTGACTCAATCCGTCAACGCACGGGCACATGACCATCGCAGTCGGCGCCACGCGGTTGATCCAGCAGGCATCATGCCCTGCTCCCGAGATGATATCGGTATGCGAGTATCCCAGCCGCTCTGCCGCATCGCGAACCGCTGCAACGCAGCCATCGTCAAATTTCACCGGATCAAACCCGCCAACCTTTTCAAATTCGATCTGCAGGCCCATCTCATCGACAATGTCCTCAGCTGCCACGCGCAGACGGTTTTCCATATCAGTAATGACATCCAGCTCGGGCGAACGGAAATCGACCGTGAACACAGCCTTGCCGGGGATCACGTTACGAGAGTTTGGATAAACATCGATGTGCCCAGCTGCGCCAACAGCGTGAGGTGCGTGGGACCACGCTATCTCGTCTACCTTCTCTAGAATGCGCGCCATCGCCAGCCCAGCGTTCTTGCGCATTGGCATCGGAGTCGAGCCGGTATGAGCGTCCTTGCCGGTCACGGTGACTTGGGTCCAGCTCAGGCCCTGCCCGTGTGTCACAACACCGATATCCTTGCCCTCGGCTTCAAGGATTGGGCCTTGTTCGATATGCAACTCAAAGAAGGCATGCATCTTCCGAGCACCGACTTCCTCGTCGCCCCGCCAACCAATACGCTGCAATTCATCCCCGAACTTCTTGCCCTCGGCATCTTCACGGTCATAGGCCCAGTCCTGCGTGTGCATTCCTGCAAACACGCCCGAAGACAGCATTGCCGGTGCGTACCGAGTGCCCTCTTCATTGGTCCAATTGGTCGCGATGATTGGATGCTTCGTCTTGATCCCCAGATCGTTGAGCGTACGAATGATCTCCAGCCCACCAAGCACCCCGAGAACACCATCATACTTGCCACCGGTCGGCTGCGTATCCAGGTGCGAGCCGACATAGACGGGCAGCGCCTCGGGGTCGCTTCCTTCGCGGCGAGCAAACATGTTGCCCATCTGATCCAACCCCATGGTGCAGCCTGCATCCTCGCACCACTTTTGAAATAAGGCGCGCCCTTCGGCATCTTCATCCGTCAGGGTTTGGCGGTTGTTGCCGCCCGCAACTCCGGGGCCGATCTTGGCCATTTCCATCAGGCTGTCCCAAAGTCTGTCGCCATTGATCCTGAGGTTTTGCGCCGGAGCTGCCATCTTGTTCTTCCCTGTTGCTTGCGATTTGGCTCGCTTTTGGTGTCTTGATTTGACCATCTGGTCAAACTCACGCTATCACGGGTTCGACATCAGTCAAGAAATTGCATGGTGCCGCCGGAAAATTCGACATATTTGGTGCCCGCTTGGCGGAAAATGAGACAGTCAGGAAACATGCCCAAAGACCGCGCCCCGACCCGAATTCAGAAAAAGAACCGCGCCGCGATTCTCGAAGCCGCACTGAACGTGTTTTCGGCGCATGGTTTTCGTGGGGCGACCGTCGATCAAATCGCCACCGAGGCCGGGCTGAGCAAGCCGAACCTGTTGTATTATTTCCCGTCGAAAGAGGCGATCCACACAGCCCTGCTGTCAGGCCTGCTGGAGGTCTGGCTTGCCCCACTGCATGATCTGGACGCGGATGGCGATCCGATGGAAGAAATCCTCGCCTATATCCGCCGCAAGCTGGAAATGAGCCGAGATCTGCCGCGCGAAAGCCGCTTATTTGCAAACGAGCTGGTTCAAGGCGCTCCGCGCATCCACGAATCTCTGTCGCACGACCTAAAATCTCTGGTGGATGAGAAGACGGCAATACTCACACAGTGGATGGATCAGGGCAAAATCGCGCGCCTGCACCCCCATCACCTGATTTTTTCAATCTGGGCGCTGACACAGCATTACGCCGACTTCGACGTTCAGGTCCGTGCCATTCTGGGTGACGAAGATCCCTTTGAGGGGGCCGAACCGTTTATCGACACGCTGTATCGGAAACTTCTTACGCCATAGAAGAACCGCTTTTTTCGGCGGTCCCTATTCTCAGGTAATATTGGCGGAATGCCACACATTCTTGACAACCATGTAGTTGTCCAGCCCCTCGGTGCCGCCTTCGCGACCATAACCGCTGGATTTCACCCCACCAAAGGGGGTTTCGGGCATGGAAGCCTCCAGCGTGTTGATCGACAGGTTACCAACCTCAACCTCATCAATCAGCCGGTCGATATAGTCCGCGCGATTTGTGAACGCGTAACCGGCCAGCCCATAGGGCACCGAGTTTGCTTTGGCGATTGCATCATCCAGTGAGGATACCGGATTGATCACAGCCACCGGACCAAAAGGTTCCTCCTGCATGATCCGGGCGTTGTCGGGCACGTTCAGCAGGACGGTGGGCTGAAAGAAGTACCCTTTGTCGCCATGTTTGGCGCCACCCGTGGCAACCGTCGCGCCCTTTTCACGGGCGTCTTCCACCAATTCGATCAGTGCAGGCACCCGCCGGTCATTTGCCAAAGGCCCCATTTCCACATTTTGGTCCATGCCGTTTCCGACAACAGTTGCTGCAGCGCGTTCAACGAAAGTTGTGGCGTAATCGTCAAAGATGCTCTCGTGCGCAAAGAACCTTGTGGGCGAAGTGCACACCTGCCCGGCATTGCGCATTTTTCGAACTGCGCTTGAGATCCCGGCCACTTTCACATCTGTGTCTTCGCAGACAATTACAGGCGCGTGGCCACCAAGTTCCATCAGCACCGAAGTCATGTGTTCCGATGCCAAGGTAGTCAGATGCCGCCCTACAGCGGTTGAGCCGGTGAAAGCCACAAGCCTTACAGGATCCTGCGGGATGAGGTGGTCTGAGATTTCTGCCGGCTCTCCGAACACCAGGTTCAGGACGCCCGAAGGAAGACCGGCATCTTCAAAGGCTTTTGCAATATGTATTGCCCCGGCGGGTGTTTCTTCTGCCGCCTTCAGTATGATCGAGCAGCCCGAAGCCAGTGCTCCGGCAATTTTTCGTGCTGGTTGGCTCATCGGGAAGTTCCAGGGTGAAAAGGCCGCGACGACACCGATAGGCTGGTGATGAACGGAAAGCTTGTGACCCGGAGCCGCAGGGATGACCCGCCCATAGGTCCGCATCGCCTCGCCCGCGTCCCATTCAAAAAACTCTGCCCCTCGGATAACCTCAAGCCTGGCCTGCTTCAGCGGCTTGCCGTGTTCCATGGTGATAGCATGGGCAATCTCTTCCTGACGTTCCCGCATCAGCGCAGCAGCGCGCAGAATTGTGTCGGAACGTTCGCGCGGTGAGGTGCGACTCCATACGCGAAACCCTCGGACTGTAGCCTCCAGGGCGTCATCCAGATCCTGCCTTGAGGCGCATGGAAGACGCCCGATTTCGCCCTCGGTCGCTGGATTCACAACCGGAATGTCGCGGCTGGTTGTGCGCCATTTGCCTGCAATGAACAGCTTGAGCTCAGGATACATGAAACCGTTGCCTCCAAGTTTGACCATTTCAAATCACGCAATGGCTGGCATTACTTCAAGTGAATTGGGTGAATACTGATATCAATTTGACGAATACCTGACCTCATTTCTGTTTCACCGCCTGATGCAGCGCCGATTTAAAGGCCCGGCCAGCGGGGGAAAGATCATCATCCGCCCGGAATGAGACACCAATCGGCCCCTGCCCAAATGGGACATCCCAATCCAATGGCGACAGGTAGCCGTGGGCGATGTCCTGCGACACGACCTCGGCCGGCATAAGCCCGATCAGATCGCGCGACTGCAGCAAAGCACGATTGGTCAGGTAAGATACGGATTCGATCGTCACGGGCGGAACGTATTGCTGCTGGCCAACAAAGAAATGATCCAGCTGACGCCGCAATGTGGTTTCCAGCGGCGGGACGATCCAGCCAAAGGGTTTGGTCTGAGCGAAGGAAACATCCGGGCGACCCGCAAGAGGATGCTGATTGCCGACAATCGCCAGAATGCGGTCTTCAAACAGCTTTTCCTGCCTGATCTTGTCACGGTGCCTATGAGAGGGAAGCCGCCCGACTACCATGTCGATTTCGCCCGAAAGCAACCTCGGCATCAGGACTTCGTTCGTGCCCTCGTTGATCTTGATCGCCACATTCGGGCGGTCAGCCAAAAGGATTTCAATGGCCGCCGGCAGCAGGCTGGTTGAAGCCGCCAACAAAGTGCCCACCACCACGCGGCCTGCATTGCCTTCGTTCAGGTCATCCAGTTCCTGCGCAGCGTTCGAGACCTGTGCAAAGATTAGCTTGCCGTGACGTATCAAAGTTTCTCCGAACACGGTCGGAATCACACCCCGATTGGTCCGGCTAAACAGCTTGACCTCAAAATCCAGTTCCAGATCCTGAATCATCTTGGTTGCGGCCGGTTGCGAGATGCCCAGCTCGCGTGCAGCGTTCTGGATGTTACCGTGGGCTCCCACCGCTACCAGCAGGCGCAGTTGGCGCAGTTTCAGCCGGGTCAGGGCGCGATCGACGATGCGTGAGTGACGTCCCACCATGGTCAGATCACAATTGGGTCCAGAAGCTGCTCGAGCTTTGCCACCACACTCATCGCGGCCAAGGCCGAGCTGCGTGGATTGTCCGGCAGGGACTTGCCGCTGATCTGGAAATGAAACCGCCCGAATTCGCCTTGGGCCTCGATCTCGTGAGTGTTGCCGTTGGCTGAAGGGTCCGCAATCAGTTGAACCTGCGTGTCGTCGAACCCTAGCCCAGCCAAAGCGACTGCCGCCGCCACGTTTGCATTTTTGGGATAATTCAACGCGGCCTCACGAGCGGTGCCATTGAAATGCGTTTCCGGCTTGGTGAGATTTGCGAGGTCTAACTTGTCCTCAGCGATTGAACCTTTCCAGCCCTGCGGTGGCTTGCGCGCGACATAGATAACCTTGTCCAACTTGCCGGTCGCAGCCGCACCAAGACAATCCAGCGCACCGATGGCGCCACTGGCCAGGTGCAGCTTGGCCCCCCCGCCGCGAGCAGAGGACTCCAGTGCATCCGCGACCTGCCGGTCTGCCAATGCGCCGATGGATACGGTGACCATATCAATTCCACGGGACAAAACCTGAGGACCGTACTCCGCCAACGCGTGATGGCCCGCGCAGTCGATCACCAGATCTGCTCTGGAAGTGAGATCTTTTACAGAGCTCACAAATAAATCCGGATCCTGCGAAACGCTGCTTGCGCGAACCAGAACCGCATGAACCTGATGCCCTCGCGCCTGAATCGCATCCAAGACATGCTGCGCGATCGCGCCTTTTCCAATCAATCCAATCTTCATGCGGCAAACTTAACCCAGAGCCAAAGATTCCTAAATTGATATTCTATGGATATTCTAATTTCTGATATCCAATTCCCAGCTTTCGCATTGGATCAGAAGAGATGATCGGGCTTTCATAGCAGCATAACCAGAAGGTCCGCCTGATATGAATTACTCTAAACACGATGCAAAAGCCTATGCGCGCGCGCACATGACCGGTATCTGGGCGGCGGCCCTGAACCCGTTCAACGATGATTTGTCACTGAATGAGGCAGGCCTGAGGTCAAACATTCGTCACTGGATCGACGATCTGGATATTCAGGGCCTGTTCGTGGCGGGGAAACAGGGCGAGTTTTTTTCGATGAGCCTTGATGAGCGCAAGCGCAACTTTGAAATTGCGGTCGATGAATGCGCGGGCACGGCCGGAGTGATCGTCTCGGTCTCGGATCAGAACATGGACACGGCGCTGGAACTGGCCCGCCATGCGCAGAATTGTGGGGCCGATTACATCGTCTTGCATGCCCCTGTCCTGAGCTTTGTTCAGGATCGTGGTGAAGTTCTTTACCAGTACTACAAACGGTTCTGCGATGAACTGGACATCGGGATCGCGATGTGGAGCCACCCGGACAGCGGATACCTGATGCAACCCGAAGAATGCGCACGGATTGCTGATTTGCCCAACATCGTGGCCATCAAATACTCCGTCCCGCGTGAGATGTATGTGAAACTGACGCATATGGTGGGCGACAAAATTCATGTCTCGACATCGGCTGAACATGAATGGCTGGACAATATTCTGGAACTGGATTGGAAACTGTATCTGTGTTCGTCGCCGCCTTACCAATTACAGACCAAGAATGATCAGCGCATGAACGAATACACGCGGCTGGCGTTTGCCGGCAAAGCAGATGAGGCGCGCAAGGTGTTTGACAGCCTGAACCCGGTTCGGGACGCGATGAAGCGAACCAAACCTGCAGGCAAACCCACCGCTTTTGGAAAATACTGGCAAGAGCTGCTGGGACAGGTCGGAGGGCGTGTGCGACCCCCAATGCTGGAACTGACCGAGGCGGAAAAAGAGATCATCCGCAAAGGGTTCGCGGAATGCGGCCTGAAGCCATAGCCACATCGATATAAGCAAATCGGATATCTAGATGCGGATAATTTCTTTGCGGTTATGAAAAAACCGGCCAAACTTCTACTAACAGGGAGTGGGACATGTCGAAGTTAAGTGCATTCAACTTTCAGAAATGGATCGACGAACACCGTCACCTGCTGAAACCACCTGTCGGCAATCAACAGGTGTGGGAGGATGCCGACCTGATGGTCACCGTCGTCGGCGGGCCGAACAAGCGAACCGACTATCACGACGATCCAGTTGAAGAGTTCTTCTATCAGCTAGAAGGCGACATGGTGCTGAAGCTGTATGACGGAGAGGAATTCTATGACGTTCCGATCCGCGAAGGTGAGATCTTCTTGCTGCCGCCGCATGTGCGCCATTCACCACAAAGACCGCAGGAAGGCTCAATCGGATTGGTGATCGAACCCAAACGGCAAACAGGCGAGCTGGACGCGATCGAATGGTATTGCTTTGAATGCGGCACCCGCGTTCATCGGGCCGAGATGCAATTGCAGTCTATCGTCAAGGACTTGCCGCCGGTCTACGAAAAATTCTATTCATCAGAAGAAGACCGAACATGCCCGAACTGCCAGACCGTGCATCCGGGAAAAGAGCCGCCAGAGGGCTGGGTCACACTCTGAGATGAACAAACAACAGGGAAGAACATGAAACATTTTGCTAAGATCGCCGCTTCGGCTGCAGCGCTTGCTGTGACATCGCTGGCCGCCCATGCAGATGAATTCCGTCTGGGCCTGATCACGCCACCTCCGCATATCTGGACCAAAGCTGCCGAGTCCTTTGGGGCCGAGCTGAACGAAGCCAGCGGTGGTGCCCATACCGTATCTGTATTCCCTGCCCGTCAGTTGGGCAACGAGGCAGAGATGCTGCAACAATTGCAAACCGGCGCGCTGGACATGGCATTCATGACCGTGGCCGAAGTGTCGAACCGCGCACCTGAGCTGGGTGCGTTTTATGGGCCGTATCTCGCGGATGATATCGGCCACGCGGGGCGCATCCTGCGTTCGGATGCCGCAAAATCGATGCTGGAACCCCTGCCCGGTCAGGTAGGTGTTGTCGGCGTTGGTTACGGCATGGCCGGACTGCGCCAGATCGTCAGCCGGGGTGATGTATCTTCTGCCGAGGACCTGTCCGGACTGAAATTGCGGATCACTCCGTTCACACCAATTTTGGATTTTTACAACGCAGTTGGAGCTGCACCAACACCGATGCCGCTGCCTGCTGTCTATGACGCGCTGGCCAATGGGCAGGTCGATGCCATTGATATGGATGCTGAACTGATCTGGGTGCTAAAATACTACGATCACGCCGACACAATTGTTCAGTCTGATCATATGATGTTCCCGATGGTCGGGCTGGTCTCGGCCAAAGTCTGGGCGGGACTGTCCGAAGAAGACCGCGCGATGATCGGTGAACTGATGGCCAAGCATGTCGACAGCACCATCGACGCCTACGTTGCCAACGAAGCGAAGTGGCTGGAACAGATCGAGGGAACCGGCAAGGCCTACAAGAAAGTCGATGCCTCATTCTTTGGCGACGCGATTGAGGAGTGGAACGGCATCTGGTCCGAAAAAACCTCGTCCCTTGACGCGCTGCGGGAGACTGCGGCAGAAACCAAATAAAGTTGAACGTTTCAAGGAAAGGGCGCAGGTCAATCCTGCGCCCTTTTCCATAGGGGATCGGCGATGTTATACCGGCTGTCTGCAGCGTGGGCGTGGGTTGAGTTATGCTGTGCTGCAGCACTGGCCGTTTGCGTCACCCTATTGATCTTGTTGAATGTCGTGACACGCACTGCGGGTAACGCCTTGTTCTGGGTGGATGAACTGGCAATCTATGCCATGGTGTGGATGACATTCCTTGGCGCATCCGCGGCGTTACATCACCGCAATTCGGTCTCGATCACAATCCTTGTGGATCTGGTTCCGCCTCAAGCCCGGGCAATCATCCAAAAAGCGGTCGATATCGTTGTCTTCATTTTTGCAATCGCGATGCTGTGGGTCTGCTGGCGCTGGTTTCTGCCTTTGGACATCGCCCGCACTGGGTTCGACGCAATGGCTTTTCAGGGCAACACGTTCAACTTCATCTATGCTGAGCCGACCTCGACACTCGGGCTGCCAAAATTCCTGTTTTGGTTCGTGATGTGGCTATTTGCCTTGGGGGCCACGCTGCATTCAACAATGCATCTTGTAGCGCGACCTGAACGAGGGTTGCAGGCATGAGTCCTATTGTCTTTCTGGCGACGCTGCTTTTGTCGGTCCCTGTCGCCATCGTGCTGGCGATCACCGCGATCTGGTACATCTGGGAAAGCGGGAACACGGTTCTTTATGACAGTTTCGCTCAGAAGATGTTTGGCGGGCTGGAAAACTACGGCCTGCTGGCTATCCCGCTCTTCATGCTGACAGGAGAATTGATGAACGAAGGCGGCATGACCCGTCGACTGGTCGCCTTGGCGCGCGTTTTCGTGGGCGGGTTTCGGGGTGGGCTGGCCTATATCAACCTGCTGGCCAATATGTTCATGGCCGCCATCATCGGTTCGGCGACCGCACAGATCGCTGTGATGTCCCGCGCCATGGTCCCCGCGATGGAGGAAGAGGGCTACAGCAAGGGCTTCGCCGCCGCCACAACAGCCGCCGGTGGCCTGTTGGCGCCGGTCATCCCGCCGTCGATGATGTTTGTTATCTTCGGTGTTCTGGCGCAGATCCCTATCGGCGACATGTTTATAGCCGGGATCATTCCCGGATTGCTTTTGGCCGGAGCTTTTGCACTGGTAATCACGTTAATTGGTTGGGTTCAGCAATTCCCCAAGGGAGTCTGGATGTCCCGCAAAGATGCCGTACAAGCCCTGATCGCCGCCCTGCCCGCCATGCTGATCCCGGTTTCGATCATCGGCGGCATTTTGTTTGGCATTGCAACGCCAACGGAATCCGCCGCCATCGCTTCGCTAATCGCATTTCTGGTCGGGTGGCTGATTTACGGAGATCTGAAGCCGCAGAATCTGGGCGAGATGTTCAAACGAACAGCCGCAAATGCGTCGATGATCCTGTTCATGATCGCCGCGGCCAGCGTATTTGGCTGGGTCATCATCTACGAGGAAATACCGCAGCAGCTCGCCGGGTTGATCACATCCATCACATCCAACCCGTTCATGTTTCTGCTGATCGTAAATGCCGCCCTGCTGTTGGTAGGGATGGTGATCGACGGGATCGCCGCCATCATCCTGATCACCCCTATTTTGTTACCGATTGCCACTGGATCCTACGACATCAGCCCCTACCAGTTCGGAGTTGTTGTATGCCTGAACCTTGTTCTTGGCCTGCTTACGCCACCCGTCGGGATCGGCCTCTATATCACCTCATCCATGAGCGGCACGACCCCCGGAACAATTCTGAAATCGCTTTGGCCGTTCCTGATTGCAGTGGCCGCTGTGTTAATACTGCTCAGCTATGCGCCGATCTTGTCGACCTACCTGATCTAGCGAAACGAGATGAAGCTGCGGGTCTTTGGAGACACTGTTCAGTTGGGGCAATAACCGCCATCCACGTGGTCAACAGCACAATTAGTAAGGGGCCCACGCTTTGGGGCCCCTTCTTGTTTTTAGCAACCAAATTACTCGGCAGCTTTGGCCATCGGGTTGTTTGGATGGGTCGTCCAATTCGCATATTCCGGCTGAACTTCCTGCCCTGTACGCGGATCAACCTCGCCCGCGGCCATTGGCACCATTGAGATACATCCATCCACTGGGCACACGTCTACGCACAAGTTACAGGCGACGCATTCGTCATCCATGACCTCGAATACCCGATCATCGGACATGGAAATCGCCTGGTGGCTGGTGTCTTCGCACGCGGCATAGCAGCGACCGCATTTGATGCACTGGTCCTGATCGATCTTGGCCTTGGCCACGTAGTTTAGGTTCAGATACTGCCAGTCAGTCACGTTCGGAACGGCACGACCGACAAACTCGGACACGTTTGTGTACCCTTTTTCGTCCATCCACTTGGACAGACCTGCAGTCAGTTCGTCGATGATCTTAAAGCCGTAAGTCATAGCTGCAGTACACACCTGGACGTTTCCACAGCCCAGAGACATGAACTCTGCCGCATCGCGCCATGTGGTCACGCCGCCAATGCCGGAAATCGGCAAGCCATGGGTGGCTTCGGCGCGGGCGATCTCGGATACCATCGACAGGGCAATTGGCTTGACCGCCGGGCCACAATACCCACCGTGGCTGCCCTTGCCATCAATCGATGGTTCCGGGCTGAACGTGTCCAAATCAACGCTGGTGATCGAATTGATCGTGTTGATCAGTGACACCGCATCCGCGCCACCGTTTTTCGCCGCCTCGGCAGGCTTGCGAACATCAGTGATGTTTGGCGTCAGCTTCACGATCACGGGCCGGTCATAGTATTTCTTGCACCAGCGGGTGACCATCTCGATATATTCCGGCACCTGCCCTACGGCTGCGCCCATGCCACGCTCGCTCATCCCGTGCGGGCAGCCAAAGTTCAGCTCGATCCCGTCCGCGCCGGTTTCTTCGACACGCGGCAGGATTGCTTTCCAGGCCTCTTCCTCGCAGGGCACCATGATCGACGCGATCAGCGCGCGATCTGGATAGTCCGCCTTAACCCGGGCCATTTCTTCAAGGTTCACCTCAAGCGGGCGGTCGGTGATCAGTTCGATGTTGTTGAGACCCAACAGGCGGCGATCCGCGCCATAGATCGCGCCGTAGCGCGGCCCGTTCACGTTTACGACCGGCGGCCCCTCGGACCCGAGCGTTTTCCAGACGACACCGCCCCACCCGGCCTCGAATGCGCGGCGCACATTGTATTCCTTGTCTGTCGGCGGCGCCGAGGCGAGCCAGTAAGGATTGGGGCTGGAAATGCCCAGAAAGTTTGTTGTCAGATCGGCCATGGCTTCTCCCTTCCCGGCTCAGCCGGTTTTCTTGAATATCATTTCGGTCGGACGAATGCGCCCGGCCTTGAGGTTCGTGACGTAGTTTTGAAACTTTTCAGGCGCCGTCTCGCCCATCATCAGGTGGATGCCCAAGGGCGGCGGGCCGCTTTCGGCGATGCGCGCAAACACCTCTTCGAAAAAGGTCAGCGCGAAGTCGGTCCGGTCCGTCTCGGTGACCAATTCGAAGCCCGCCGCTGCGGCGGCGTCTTTGTAAACCTCTGGCGCATCAACAAAAGATGTCTCGGCGACAGTCGACCATGGCAAAGGATAGGCCAGTGGCTCGGCAACTTCCCCACCCATCACATCAAACAGGGCAAAGGTCCCATCCCAGGCCAGCGCGCGCGAGACTTCCGTGAAAAGGCCAGCCTTGTTTTCGATGTTCATCCCGACATGCATCATGACAGCAAGATCGAAGCCTGCATCCGGCACAGGCATGTCCAGTGCGCTGCCCACCAGAAAACTCGTCTTTTCGGAATGACCGACAATCTGACTCAAAGCCGTGGCCGTTTCGACAAACTCCGGTGTCAGGTCGACCCCGGTCACCGTTGAGTCATAACGATCCACGATGTACCGCGACGTCCCACCGATGCCGCAGCCGACATCCAGCACACGGGTCGCGTGGGTCGGTGAAAGCTGGGCGAAAAGGTTGTCCGTCGCAAGAACACCGCCGGTGTGGAACTCATCACCCGCCTTTAGGTCGGCAACCGTGGCCGCATTGGGATCAATGCCACTGGCTTTAAGCGCTTCACGCATGCGTTCCGTAAGAGCACCAGTTGTATAGTGTTGCGCAACAGCTTGTTCGATCTGGGACATGAGAATACCTCAGCAGCGAATGGGATGGGGTGAATGCCCCATCCTATCACGAAACGAGCGTTGCGTGGATGTCCATCGCCGCATCCCGGCCTTCGGCCACGGCGGTCACGGTCAGGTCTTCACCCCCCGCCGCGCAATCGCCCCCGGCCCAGACACCGGTCATCGAGGTGCGCCCCGCGCCAGACACAGCGATCTTGTTGCCATCCAGCTTCAGCCCTTCGGGCGCGCCGTCTAGGTTTTGACCGATCGCTTTGAGGACCTGATCAGCGGGTATGCGGATCATCTCTCCGGTGCCCGAAAGCTGACCGTCGTGACTGGACGTATACTCCAATTCGATCTCCGCTGCTGCCCCGTTTCCGTGCACAGCCACGGGCTGCACGTTGGCCATGATCTTGACTCCGTGCGAGGACGCGAGGTCCTGCTCATACCGGCTGGCGCCCATTGCATCTCGCCCACGGCGGTATGCGATGGTGACATGTTCGGCGCCCAACAGTTTCGATTTCACCGCAGCGTCCACAGCGGTCATGCCACCGCCGATCACCACGACGTTGCGACCCACCGGCAGATGCGACAGGTTCGAGGCCTGACGAACGTCCGAGATGAAATCGACCGCGTGGCGGACACCGTCCAGGTCAGCACCCTGCGCACGCAGGGCATTCACCCCGGCAAGGCCGATAGACAGGAATACTGCATCGTAGTTCTCAACCAGCCCGTCCAGCGAGACGCCCTCTCCCAAAACAGAACCGGTTTCGATAGAAATACCGCCGATTTTAAGCAGCCAGTCTACTTCGGCCTGCGCAAAATCGTTCGTCGATTTGTACGCGGCGATCCCGTATTCATTCAGTCCACCCGGCTTGGGGCGGCTTTCGTGGATCACCACGTCATGCCCAAACATCGCCAGCCGGTGCGCACAGGCCAGACCCGCAGGTCCTGCCCCGATTACGGCAACTGTTTTGCCTGTTGGTGCGGCCCGTTGGAACGGATGACTTCCGCCAACCATCACACTGTCTGTTGCATAGCGCTGAAGACGACCGATTTCCACCGGTGAACCTTCGGCGGTTTCGCGCACGCAGACTTCTTCGCACAGCGTTTCAGTCGGGCAAACGCGGGCGCACATGCCGCCCAGAATGTTCTGCGCCAAAATGGTCTCACCCGCCGCTTCGGGCTGACCAGCCTGAATCTGGCGCATGAACAGCGGAATGTCGATGTCTGTCGGACAGGCTGTGACGCATGGTGCGTCGTAACAAAAATAGCACCGATCCGCTGCCACGGCGGCCTCATGAGGGGCCAGTGGCGGATGCAAATCCGTGAAATTCGAGGTCAGCTCATCGCTGGACAGCCGCCCGGAGACAATGCCGGGGGCAATCTGGCCCTGTGCCATCACTCTACTCCCTGTAGATATGTTTGTTGTAGCCTCAGCTTGCCACAAAGTAATTTTTTATCAAATGGTAAAATTTGCCAAATGGTCAAAAAATGAAAAAACCGGACCAATCGACCCGGTTTTCCTTTGTTTCTGCCTGTTTTTCTTGCAGCGAACGTATCAGACCATCTGGGCCAAATGCCCTGTTTTGGTCCAAACGCGCGCGCCAGAAGGCCCAGCCACGGCGGTTGATCGCGCGCCCGGCGGCAATCTCAGCCAATCCCAGGTCGTGAAATCCTCGTCAGATTCCCTCAGCGAACCTTCGATCACAAACAGCTCCATTCCGTGCGACGCGTCCAGATCCAACGCCTCGCCCGCCGCAAGATTGAACACGCGGACATCTTCATGCGCGTCCTTGAACAGTTGAGTGTTCCCCTGACCATTGATCGAACGGCGCACCTCAGTCCGGTCGTCTGGGTCAAACTGATGCAACTTCACCAGGATTGTCGCACCCTCTTTAGCCGAAGGTGTGTGCGAAGAGGTTGGAGGGTTTCTCACATAGCTGCCGACCGGGAAATCACCGGTTTCGTCCTGAAATACGCCGTCCAGAACCAGATACTCTTCTCCCCCGTCATGGGTGTGGGCAGAAAACGCGCTGCCCGGAGCAAAACGGACGATTGTCGTTGCGCGGGCAACCTCCTCGCCGATGCGATCCAGCATCTTGCGTTCTACACCGGCAGCTGGCGACGCGATCCATTCATTCTGGTCGAAATGAACTGCAACACGTTTGGTGAAATCTGCGTTGATCCTCATGGGGGCACTCCTGAACGGGGACGTGTCCCTAACATGGGATTGCGCCGACATTTTTCAAATTGCGCGCATCGCATCTGGTTTTGACGGGCGCGTCTGCATACTGTACGTCCGACAAGAAACCCGAGCAGCGCCGGACCACGGCACCCACAAGTACTGAAAGTCACCGGATGCAGGCCAGCGCCCCGAAATTCAACATCGTTATCATCGGGCAAAACAACCGTCTGCAATACGAAGCCCTTTTGTTTGCCGCCTCGCTGCGGCACAGCAGCCCTGATTTTTCCGGTCGACTGTTCGTGGCTGTTCCGCAACCCGGTCCACGCTGGCCGCAGGACCCTACCATCCAGGACGAGGATCTGCTGAAAGCACTCCGCCAGTTGGATGCCGAGATCCTGCCGTTCGAAAACAGTGTATTTGGCGCCAGTTACCCTTATGGCAACAAGATCGAAGCTTTGCTGGCCATGCCCGAGGGTGAGCCCTTTGTGTTTTTCGACAGTGACACACTGATCACCGGCGACCTGACCAGCGTCCCCTTCGACTTTGACCGCCCCGGCGCATCGCTAAGGGTCGAAGGAACCTGGCCCAAACCAACCTTGTATGGTCCTGGACTGGATGGGATCTGGAAGGCGCTTTATCAAAGGTTCGGACTGGATTTCGACAGTTCGCTGGATACCAGCCAACCTGTGGATTACTGGCGGCGCTATCTGTACTTCAATGCCGGGTATTTCTTTCATTCCTGCCCTCACACCTTCGGAAAGCGCTTTCTGGACTATGCCCGCACGATCCGCGACGGCGAGATCCCCGAGATGGCTGGACAGAATTTTGACCCCTGGCTGGATCAGGCTGCACTGCCGCTGGTTATCCATTCGTTCGGCGGCGGTCGCGATGCCCTGCCCGCAGGTCTTCTGGACGGATCGGTCAGCTGTCATTACCGCCTGTTTCCCTTGCTCTACGCTCGTGAAAGCGATCACGCTGTCGAGGTGCTGGAAACCGTGGTTGCGCCGAACCGGGTGAAGAAAGTCCTCAAGGGGTACGATCCGATCAAGAAGCTGGTGCTGCAGCGCAAGGGTCACAAAATCAGGGACATGTTCGACCGCGAGAACCTTCCCAAACGCGAGCAGGTTATTCGCAACACGATACGCAAGAATGGTCTTTGGATGCGCTGACAGGAATGTTGTCTGCACGCGCCCAATCGCCTAGAGATTCAGCAACGCACTTTCCAACAGGAGATTTCCAAGATGTCTGACGGCCCCACCTACGGTTTTGATACGCTTCAAATTCACGCGGGCGCCCGGCCCGATCCCGCAACTGGCGCGCGTCAGACACCGATTTATCAGACGACAGCCTATGTGTTCCGCGACGCGGATCACGCGGCCGCCCTGTTCAACCTGCAAGAAGTTGGTTTCATCTATTCCCGCCTCACCAACCCCACCGTGGCCGTTCTGCAGGAACGTGTTGCCACTCTGGAAGGTGGCGTCGGTGCCGTGTGCTGCTCATCAGGTCACGCGGCACAGATCATGGCGCTGTTCCCGCTGATGGGTCCGGGCTGCAACGTGGTCGCCTCGACCCGTCTGTACGGCGGCACGGTTACGCAGTTCAGCCAGACCATCAAACGCTTTGGCTGGTCTGCCAAGTTTGTCGACACCGATGATCTGGACGCCGTGAAAGACGCAATCGACGAAAACACCCGTGCGGTGTTCTGCGAATCCATTGCCAACCCCGGCGGCTATGTCACCGACATCCGCGCGCTGGCGGATGTGTCTGACGCTGCGGGCATTCCGCTGATCGTCGACAACACCTCGGCCACGCCATACCTGTGCCGCCCGATCGAACACGGCGCGACTCTGGTCGTGCACTCGACCACCAAATACCTGACCGGCAACGGCACCGTCACCGGCGGCTGCATCGTGGATTCGGGCAAATTCGACTGGTCAGCAAATGATAAGTTTCCCTCTCTTAGTGAACCGGAACAAGCGTATCACGGCCTTAAATTCCATGAGACCTTCGGCCCGCTGGCCTTCACTTTCCACGGAATTGCCATTGGCCTGCGCGATCTGGGCATGACCATGAACCCGCAGGCGGCACACTATACGCTGATGGGAATCGAGACCCTGTCCCTGCGGATGGAGCGTCACGTCGAAAACGCACAAAAAATCGCCGCATGGCTCGAGGCGGATGACCGCGTGGAATATGTCACCTATGCCGGACTGCCATCGTCGCCGTACCACGATCGGGTGAAGACGCATTACAAGAAGGGCGCGGGAGCCCTGTTCACCTTCGCGGTCAAGGGCGGCTATGACGCGTGCATCAAACTGGTCAACGCGCTTGAGATTTTCAGCCACGTGGCCAACTTGGGTGATGCAAGGTCGCTGATCATTCACTCTGCCTCGACCACGCACCGGCAGCTGACCCCGGAACAGCAAGAGGCCGCAGGCGCTGGCCCCGGCGTTGTGCGCGTGTCCATTGGTATCGAAGACGCAGATGACCTGATCGCCGATCTTGATCAGGCGCTGGCCAAAGCGTCGGCCTGATCCATGAGCGGGCACAACACCAATGATCTGGGCCAACCCATCGGATTGCCGGTAACGGGCGATTTCCCTCGCCCTACACCACCCTACACGCCGATGGAGGGCCGATATTGTTCCGTTGTCCCGCTTGATGTGAACAGGCATGCGCCCGGGTTATTCCGGGCGTTTGCCAACGACACGGATGGCCACAACTGGACCTACCTTCCCTACGGGCCGTTCGACGGCGAACGCGAGTTTGAAGATTGGACCCGTGAGACCTGCATGGATTCCGATCCGATGTTCCACACGGTACTGGATAGCAACGAAACGCCGGTGGGTATGGCTTCATTTCTGCGGATTGACCCGGCGGCGGGTGCGATCGAGGTGGGACACATCCACTTCTCACCCTTGTTGCAGCGTAGCCCGCAATCGACCGAGACCATGTTCTTGATGATGCGGCGCGTGTTCGATGAGTTGGGCTATCGCCGTTACGAATGGAAGTGCGACGCGCTGAACGCGCCGTCCTGTCGCGCGGCCGAGCGTTTGGGCTTTACCTTTGAAGGTATTTTCCGACAGGCCACCCATTACAAAGGTCGCAACCGGGATACGGCGTGGTATTCCATCCTAGACAGCGAATGGCCCCGCATCCGCGGCGCCTTTGAGGATTGGCTATCGCCGGACAATTTCGACCAGACGGGCCAACAAAGGCAACCTTTGAAGGCCCGCGCAAGCGTCTGAGGTTACTCAGAGATTTCGAATTCCATGGTGACGGTGACCGAAACGGACACCTCGCCACCTGCGACCGGCACACCACCTGCATCCGCAGAGCTGAATTCCCGCATCATGGCCACGGCGCGCGCGCCACCGACCTGTTCGCTGATCTCTTGAACTGGTCCGAGTGTCACGTTAGCCGCCTGTGCCAACTGCTCGGCCTTGGCGGTCGCTTCGGCCACAGCGTTGGCCCGCGCCTGCGCTTGCAACGGTTTCGGATCCTGCACGCCAAAGCTCAACCCGCCAAAATCATTGGCTCCATCCTGGATAACCGAGTCCATGATCGTACCAAGCTGCGACAGGTCACGCACACGTACTACGACTCGGTTCGAGGCGACAAAACCGGAAATCTCGGGTCGATCTCCGCTGGCGCTGTTCCGGTTGTTCCAAACCGGCGACAAAGACACATCGCGGGTCTGCACATCACGCGTTTCGATCCCAAGTTCCTGCAACCGGCTCAGGACCTGAGACACCGATTCCGAAGTGGCCTTCATCGCGTTTGAGGCCTGCCCGTCTTCATTGGTCACGCCCAGAGTAATAGTCGCCATATCAGGCGCGGCCTGCACGGTTCCCGCCGCGTCAACGGTGATGCGACGTTCTTCCGCATGGGTCATGCCCGCAACTGACATCGTCAGAACTGCAGCTAGAAAAGCGATTTTATTCAAGGTCTTCCCTCCAATTTTCTTTCTTCCAACATGGGGTGGCGGGGGTCTGCCGAACAAGGGGAAAGACCGGCTTTTTCTTTCCCTCGGCGGGATCCTGCTTTAATGTCGCTCTGCGGGCGAATGATCGTTTGCACAGATGCTGACAACTATGGTTTTTCCGGATTATGAAACCCGCCTTTGCGCTGTCTTTTTCTTCGACCGGAATATCCTTGCACCACCATTCGGATGGTGACTGGTACTGCATTGGCGAGGTTGCTCTGGATGCGCCCGACCTGAATACGCAGATCATCGCATTGCGGGATCAGGGCTTTGCCCTTGAAAACGACCTGAACTGCAAGCTGGTGATACCAGCGGATCAGGTACGATTTTTGTCCGTATCAACAGAGGGCCTAAGCCCCGAGGAAAGCGCTGAAAAAGTGCGGGCGGAACTGACCGAGGCAACTCCCTATGCGCTGGATGAGCTCGCCTTCGACACCGCAACCGTCGGTCCGACAACCCATATTGCCGCTGTCGCCAGGCAAACCTTGGATGAGGCCCGGACATTTGCCGCCGAGCACGGGTTTGTTCCGGTACAGTATTCAACCCCGACCGAGGGTCAGGAATATCCGGCTGAACCTCGGTTCGAAATCGATGCCCCAGACACGGTCATTGCTGCGGAACCGTTCGAGGTTGAGGATTCTGCCAAAACTGATGAAGGACCTATCGCAGACACGATTGCAGATTCCGAGACCCCGACAGAGTTTCCTTCAGTCCCCGTCACGGCCGGTGCTGTGGAAACGGTTGAGGTAGAAGAGTCCGCAAAAGAAAATGAAGCTGCCGCCGATCGGGCAATCGTTTTTACCGAGCCCCAAACGGAGCTTCCTTCCGCGCCCAATGCGACCGCGGCGGTGGACCCCGGTGAGGGCGAAGAACCCGCCAAAGAACATGATGGCCCTGCCATTCACGCGATCGCTGATACCGAGATCCCACCAGAGTTTCGTTCAGCGCCCAACGCGAACATTGCTGCCGAAACGAAAGCCACACACCCAATCAACCGCTACGCCGTTCCAGCTGCGGCAGCCGCTCTCGTTGCCGGTATTGCCCTGACCGTGTGGTCGTTGACCGGATCTGACGACACCGAACCCTCAGTAGCCGAGGCGGTTTCGATTGAAGAAACTGTGCGAAACCCCACACCTGACGAGCAGATCGCCGAAACACAGGAGGTTGACGGCGATCCGGAGCTTGAATTCGAGCCTGAGGCGGCCGCAACCGCGCCAGAGGAAGAGCAGCAAACCGAACCTGTTGAAGAAACCGCCGCTGATCTCAGCGCGACCGATGCTGCAATCCTCGAAGCGCTGAATGTGGCACCGACGCAGGTTGAACCGGTGGGACAAGAGGCTGAGCCCATAGAAATCCCGTCACAGGTGGGCATCGAGATATTTGCCCCTGATCCTTTGCCCGATCCGATCCTGGAATCGGCAGAGGACCTGTATCTGGCATCCCTGGACAGCACTGAGTTGTCGCGGGACGCGGTGGCGCTGCCCCCCGTCAGCAGCTTCGAAACTGACCTGCCGTTTGAGCAAAACGCCCTGCCCGCTCAGGCTGGAGTCCAGTTTGATCTGGACGAACGCGGCCTCGTCACGCCTTCAGCCGAAGGGACCCTGAATCCCGACGGAGTAGTCGTTTACCTTGGCCGGCCCGCCAAGGTTCCCCCGGCAGTTCCGGTTCGGTTCGAACAAGAGCCGATTGAGGAAGATCCTACAGCCCGCTTGGCGCAGAAACGCCCGAATCCCCGCCCCGCTAATTTGCTGGAAAGCTTTGAACGGCAACAACTTGGCGGACGCACACGCGAAGAACTGGCGGTTCTGCGTCCAAAACTGCGCCCCAAGTCCCTGCAAAGCAGCCCTCAAATCGACGAAACGCCGACGGCTTTGGCAGTCGTTCGCGTTCCGCGCCCCAAAACACGACCAGCCGGACTTGCCCGCCCGACCAGTACAAACACAAGCACCGCCAATCTCGGGTCAACTGCTGCGGTCGATCAAAGCTCGGACGAAGCTGGCTCTTTCCAACCAAGGGCCGTGGCACCGAAAATCCCGTCGACCGCCTCGGTGGCGCGGCAGGCGACTATCGACAATGCGCTCAACCTGCGCAAGCTGAACCTGATTGGGGTTTACGGGACCCCGGCCAATCGGCGCGCGCTGGTCCGATTGCCCAGTGGTCGGTACAAAAAACTGAAAGTCGGAGACAGGCTGGACGGCGGCAATGTTATCGCCATTGGCGACAGCGAATTGCGATACCAAAAGCGTGGAAGAAACCTGACGTTGAAAATGCCGCGAAGCTGACGGTTCAAAAAGCAAAGGCGGCCGAGGGATATCCCCGACCGCCCTTTGGTGACTTAATTTACGCCGTTAAGCAGCTGAAATTTCACCGCTTTCGATCTGCTCGCGTTCGATAGATTCGAACAGGGCCTGAAAGTTCCCTTCGCCAAATCCGTCATCGCCTTTGCGCTGAATGAACTCGAAAAAGATCGGACCGATCACGGTTTTCGAGAAGATTTGCAGCAAGATCCGGGTCTCGCCACCGTCCAGCACGCCCTCGCCATCGATCAGGATCCCGTGTTTGATCATCCGGTCCAGGGGTTCATCATGATCCACGACACGTTCCTTGGACATGTCGTAATAGGCCTGGTTCGGACCCGGCATGAACTTCAGGCCCTTTTCCGCAATCGCATCGGTCGAGGCGTAAATATCTTCACTACCCACCGCGATATGCTGAATACCTTCACCCTTGTACTTCTTGAGGTATGATACGATCTGCCCGGTTTCGCCCCGGTCTTCGTTGATCGGAATACGGATACGACCACAGGGCGATGTCAGCGCGCGGCTAAACAGGCCAGTGAATTTACCCTGAATGTCAAAAAAGCGGATTTCGCGAAAGTTAAACAGGCTCTCGTAGAATTTGAACCACTTATCCATGTTGCCCTTGTAGACGTTGTGCGTCAGGTGATCGAGGTAATAGAACCCATCGCCGCGCGGTTTGGACTGTTTGTTCCAGGTGAATTCCTGATTGTAAGGCGATGTTTCATAATACTGATCGATGAAATAGATCAGCGAACCGCCAATACCCTTGATCGCTGGGGCCTCCATGGTCTTGTCCGCCGCGTCATAAGGTTCAGCGCCTTTTGACACCGCGTGTTCATAGGCTTTCTGCGCGTCCACGACACGCCATCCCATCGCAGGGGCACAGGGACCGTGATCGGCCACGAACTTAGCGGCAAAGCTCTCCGGGTCAGCATTCAGGATGTAGGTCACGTCCCCCTGCTGCCACAGCTCAACCAGGGGCTTGTCCGTGTGGTGTCCGACCAGCTCAAACCCCATTTTGGCGAAAAGATCGCGCAGTTCTTGCGGCTCAGGGTGGGCGAATTCGACAAATTCAAACCCATCGGTTCCGGCTGGATTTTCAGGGCTGATGACAGATTTCGGGGCGTTATGCGGGAAAGGTCCCATGGCGCGTCTCCGTAAAAACAGGAATTTCTTTGCTGATTCCAAAATACGCCTTACCAAGCGCTGTTTCTGCGCATAGTTTTCGTGTAAACTATGGTCGCATGCGCAATTTGCGCATATTCTTTAAAGAATATGGAGAAAATCCGCATATGCTGGATTCCACCGATACGCGCCTGCTGTCTGCCTTGCAAAAGGACGCACATCTGACCGCGCATCAATTGGGTGAAATGCTGAACCTGTCACCAAGTCAGGCCGGACGTCGCCGTCAGCGGCTTGAGGCCGAAGGCTATATCACCGGGTATGCCGCGCGGCTGGATCCACTCAGGCTGGGTTTGCAGGTTCAAGGCTTCATACAGGTTCACTTGGGCACTCATGGCCCGGAACAATCCGAGAGCTTTGCTCGCATGGTCAACACCCGCCCCGAAATCACCAGCGCCTGGACGATGACCGGAGAGGCAGATTATCTGCTGCACGTCTATTGCGACGATCTTTCCGCGCTCAACCGCTTGCTTCACCAGGTGATACTGCCGCATCCTGCAGTGGCACGGGTGCACAGCCAGATCGTGATGGACCAACTTAAACGCGACGCGCCATTGCCCACCTGACCGGGCCGAGAGGACAAACATGGACGATTTCCTTTACCAGGCTTCGATCTATCTGGCTGCCGCCGTGATTGCAGTGCCCTTGTCGGCACGTCTGGGGTTGGGTTCTGTTCTGGGTTATCTGGCCGCTGGCATCGTCATCGGCCCTGTCTTCGGTCTTGTGGGGGCCGAGACCGAAAGCCTGCAGCATGTAGCGGAATTCGGTGTGGTCATGATGCTGTTCCTGATCGGGCTAGAGCTTGAGCCGCGCGCTTTGTGGGACATGCGAGACCGGCTTCTGGGTTTAGGCGGCCTGCAGGTGTTGCTTTCCACCGCAGTCATCGCTGCAGTGGCCATGTATGCAAATCACCCCTGGTCGGTCGCCCTGGCCGTCGGGTTGACCTTATCACTGTCCTCAACCGCTATTGTTTTACAGACCCTCTCGGAAAAGGGTCTGATGCAGACAAATGGCGGGCGAGCGACGTTTTCGGTCCTGTTGACACAGGACATAGCCGTCATTCCCATTCTGGCAATGCTGCCGCTTTTGGCGCTGCCTGCAATGCCTCATATCGAAAGCGACGGCTCAATCGACCGCGGCGCGGACGCACTCCATGACGCGGGCCATCACAGCTTGTCACTGGTCGAAGGTTTGCCTGGCTGGGCTGTTACGCTGGTCACCATCGGCGCGGTTGCCTTTGTCATTTTGGCCGGTATCTACCTGACGCGCCCACTGTTCCGCTTCATCCACGCAACCCGGTTGCGCGAAATGTATACGGCGCTAGCGTTGATGATCGTCGTGGGCATTTCCTTCCTGATGACACTAGTCGGGCTCTCCCCTGCTCTGGGCGCGTTTCTGGCGGGCGTTGTACTGGCCAGCTCGGAATTCCGGCACGAAATGGAAAGCGACCTTGAGCCGTTCAAGGGCCTGTTCCTGGGTCTGTTCTTCATCACGGTTGGTGCCGGGATTGATGTCGGCTACTTTTTCAACGACCCGCTTGATCTGATTGGTCTGGCACTGCTGGTCATACTGGCAAAGGGCATCATCCTGTTTCTGGTTGGCCGCGCGTTCCGGTTGCGTGGTCGGGATCACTGGTTGTTCACATTGGGTCTGGCCCAAGCGGGCGAGTTCGGCTTTGTGCTGCTGGCTTTCTCAACGCAGCAAAACGTCATCCCACCGGATTTGTCGCAAAAACTGCTGATGATCATCGCCCTGACAATGCTGATCACGCCGTTGTTGTTCATCATCTATGATCTGATGTCGCGCCGTATGGGCGATGGCGCCGCGGAAGTCGAACCAGATGAGATCGACGAGAAAGGCCCTGTGATAATCGCCGGGATTGGTCGTTTTGGTCAGATCGTGAACCGGCTTGTTCGCGCCAGCGGCTTCAAAACCGTCGTTCTGGACCACGATATCGAGACAATCCAGTTGATGCGGCGGTTCGGCGTCAAAGGGTTTTTGGGTGATCCCACGCGGCCAGAACTGTTGCGTGCCGCCGGGCTTGAAAAAGCTTCTGTTCTGGTCGCCGCGATGGACGACCCCAAGCAGGTCACTCGGTTGGTTGGCTTTGCCCGGCGTCAGCGACCGGATTTGCATATTGTAGCCCGTGCACGTGATCGCACCCATGTCTACCAATTGTATCAGGCCGGAGCGGATGACATTGTCCGCGAGATGTTCGACGGATCGCTGCGAGCGGGCCGCTATGTTTTAGAAAACGTAGGTCTGAGCGAATATGAGGCGGCGCAGGCCGAGCAGACATTCTATCACCACGACCGCGCCTCTGTGCGTGATCTGGCAGAGCTGTGGATTCCCGGAATGCCAACCGCTGACAACAAGAAGTACATCGAGCGGGCGCGGCAGCTTGAGAAAGACCTGGAAACCGAGCTGTTGGAACTGGCCGAGAAACACGCAAAGAAATCAGCCTGACCCGGTCTTGCCGGATCAGGCTGCTCGATCAACCGTCCGAAACACCTGCTTCGGCAAATGTCGCCATTCCGGAATGGCACGCGACGGCACTTTTGAGAATGTTGATGGCCAGCGCTCCACCAGAAGCTTCGCCCAGGCGCAACCCAAGGCTCAACAGCGGCTCTTTACCCAATTTGGCCAATACGGCTGTGTGGGCACCTTCGGCGCTTTGGTGGCCTGCGACCGTGTGATCTAAGGCACCTTCGGCCACGCCTGCCAGACAGGCTGCAGCCGCCGAACAAATAAAGCCGTCAAGAATGACCGGAATGCGCAACGCCCGCGCAGCGGCGATGGCCCCGGCCATAGCCGCGATTTCGCGCCCGCCCAGACAGCGCAGGATTTCCAGCCCGTCGCGTGATCCGGCATGCAAGGCGACGCCTTCAGCCACAACACGGGTTTTGTTGGCCAGACCGGCATCATCAACACCTGTGCCGCGTCCGGTCCAATCGGCCGCCTCCCCCCCGAACAGGGCGCAGGCGATGGCAGCCGCAGGTGTGGTGTTGCCGATCCCCATCTCTCCGACAACCAGCAAGTCGGCGCTTGGATCAACGGCAGTCCAACCCATGCGCAACGCCGCGAGCAGTTCGTCCTCGGACATAGCTGGGCCCGAGGTAAAATCAGCCGTGGGTCGGTCCAAATCCAGCGCGTGCACATTCATGGTCGCACCAGCGGCTTTGGCCAATTGGTTAATCGCCGCGCCGCCATGTTCAAAATTCATGACCATTTGAACGGTTACTTCTGGCGGAAAGGCGGAAACACCTTGCGCAGTAACGCCATGATTGCCCGCAAACACGATGACTTGGGGGGCAGAGATCTGCGGTCGGGCGTCCCCGCGCCAGCCCGCATACCAAATCGCCAAATCCTCGAGCCGACCCAAAGCACCGGGCGGTTTGGTCAATTGTCCGTTGCGCTCGGCAGCACCTTGCAGCGCATTTCCATCCGGTCCCGGAGCGTTACTCAGGGCCTCGCGAAGGGTATTCAGGTCTTTTAATTCCGGCAGCATCCAAAGCCTCGTTGCATCAGAGTGGTCCTGTGTGTTTAACCGAAGCGTCCGATCCAACAAGACCCCGAAAGGCGCGGGAGTGAACAAAAACGACACCAAACTGTTTTCCGCGTGGGATTTTCCGCTGTCGCTGGTCCTGTTGACGCGTCTGCCGATGCCGCGCCTGCCGGAATATCGGTTTGCGCGGCAGGCCAATGCGGCCTGGGCTTTTCCCCTGGTGGGGCTGGTCGTCGGGGCGTTGGCCTGTGCCGTCGGTTGGACAGCCGGTGCATTCGGCTTACCTGCATTCGCCAGCGCCGTAATACTTGTAGCGGTGCTTGTGATCGCCACTGGCGCGATGCATGAAGACGGGCTTGCGGACACGGTTGACGGATTTTGGGGCGGGTTCACCACCGAACGCCGCCTGGAAATCATGAAGGACAGCCATATCGGTGCTTACGGCGTTCTAACTCTGATCTTTACCCAACTGCTGCGCGTCGCGCTGATCGCGGCGCTTCTGTCGGACAACGCATTTGCAGGTATTCTGGCGGCCTGCATCGTCTCACGCGCAGTCATGCCCATCCTCATGGCAGCTTTACCCAACGCCAGAAAAAGCGGGTTGAGCCATTCGGTCGGCGGCCCAAAGGCCGAGACTGCGGCGACAGGCTTTGGCCTTGCGGTCATCTTATCGCTGCTGCTGATTGGACCAAGCACACTGATGGCAACGGTTTTTTCAGCGCTGATTGTTGGAATCCTGGCACTCGTCGCCAAGGCCAAAATCAATGGACAAACGGGGGACGTCCTTGGTGCCTCGCAGCAACTGGCAGAGCTTGCGTTCCTTTTGGCATTGGTTGCAGCGATCTAAGTCGTCCCGCCTGTTTCGATCCTCAGGGTTTCGCCGCAATGCTTGCAGTGAACCGCGTCTGGATCGTGACGATACAGGCCACAGTTTGAGCATTTGTGACGCACTTTCTGCGGCATGAAAATCGCCTGCGCCAACCGGACAAACAACGCCACCCCGACGATCATGATGAAGACCGAAAACAGTTTACCCCCCGGGGTCGCCAGCGTGATGTCTCCGAATCCGGTGGTCGTCAGGGTTGCCATGGTGAAGTAAAGCGCATCGATATAGGCGTGCGGGCTGTTTTCTGGGATGAAGAACACCAAAACAGCGGTGGACGTGGCGAACACAAACACCAACAGGTTGATCGCCGCGATCACTGCGTCCTCATGCGTCCGGAAAAAATCGCTGTCCCGCCGCAGATCCCTTAGCAGGTGATAGGAATGGATCAGGCGTAGCGCTCGTAAGATACGCAGGAACGCCAGATTCCAAGGTAGAAACAGATCAAGAAACAGCGAAACGATCACAACAATATCGGCCATCGTGTAGACTTGGCGCAGCAGCTTCCAGCGATCCTTTGAAATCCACATCCGCGCCGAAAAATCCAACACGATGAAGAACCCGATGATCAGGCTGGCAACGGTGAATCCCGTGCCGTGTTCGCCATTTGCCGTGGCGACAAAGAAAACGATGGTGATCGCGTCAAACAGGATCAAGCCATAGCGAAACCAGACGGAAATGGGGTCGTGGCCGATATATAGATATTTGACTGTCTGTTTTAGGTTCACTGTCTACGCGCCTCTTCTTGCTGGAAAATTAGCCGTAAACTGAGCTTTCACCAAGCCATCAACGTGAAAAAGCCGCCCCCTTTCGGGAGCGGCCAGAAATTTGACTGGAGAAGCGATCAGGCAGCCGCAGCCGCGCGCGAGGTCAGAACCTCATCAATCTGCTTGGCCGCCGACACTTCACCTGCGCTGGACACAGCCGCGACTTCGCGGGTCAGGCGTTCCAGCGCGGCTTCGTAGAGCTGACGTTCAGAATAGCTCTGTTCGCGCTGGTCGTCAGTGCGGTGCAGATCGCGCACAACTTCAGCGATCGAGATCAGATCACCGGAATTGATCTTTTGTTCATATTCTTGTGCGCGGCGCGACCACATTGCGCGTTTCACCTTGGCCTTACCCTTCAGCGTTCTCATCGCCTGACTTATAACGTCAGGAGAGCTAAGGGACCGAAGGCCGGATTCGGTAACCTTGTTGGTCGGCACCCGCAGGGTCATCTTGTCTTTTTCAAAAGAAATGACGAACAGCTCGAGCGAGTATCCCGCGACTTCCTGCTCTTCGATCGAGATGATCTGGCCCACACCATGGGCGGGATAGACAACATAATCGTTCGGGCGGAACTCAAGCTTTTTCGACTTAGACATACAGGTTCATCCTTGGTTACGAGGGAGAGGCAGAGACAACAAAAGACCCCAAACCGCGCCACTATCTGGCCCAGTCAGGCGGTAAGTTTGTCAAAAAATCAGAACTCCAAAGCGTACATACTTACGGAGTCATCCCCATCTCATTCATCATTCAGTTTCTGAGTATATCACAAAATTGCGACGCCCGAAAGTCTGCCCCCCACAATGGTGAAGAAACCCGAGACTTTTCAAAGTGATACAGCAGAAGACCGCTATTCAAACCACCCGGTTGAGTTACCGAATCGCTTAACCGCCTTCGCCGGGTGCTTCGGAGAAATACTTCTCCATTTTGCCCTCTTCGCCGTCACGCTCTTCCGCTTCAGGCAAGGGGTCTTTCTTGGTCACGATAACGGGCCATTGTTCCGAGAATTTTCGGTTGAACTCGACCCACTGTTCCATTCCAGGCTCAGTGTCGGGACGAATGGCGTCCGCAGGGCATTCGGGTTCACACACACCACAGTCGATGCATTCGTCGGGGTGAATGACCAATGTGTTCTCACCTTCGTAAAAACAATCCACCGGACACACTTCGACGCAGTCGGTGTATTTGCAGCCAATGCAGTTTTCGGTGACGACATAGGTCATTGTGGGATTCCCATTCTCGGTTTGGGCGTCTAGCTAATTCAGTCTGGCCTTCTCTTCAAGGTAGGATCAACCATCCCGGGGGCGAGAAAGATCAAGCGCGCGCCTATCTTTCTTTGTTGGACGACCCTTTCCCTCAAATCCCGGATTCTTAGGGGGCACGTCCTTCTTTTCCGTCATATCGAAGTATAACGTTTGTGCCTCGGTCGCCGGGCCACGCCTTTCCCCCAGTGCTTCGACGCGTACTACGCGTACGATACGGCCTTGGGGAAAGGTCAGAACGTCACCGGGCCCAATGGCCTGTGCCGGCTTCAGAACCCGGTTTCCGTTCAACCGGACATGACCGCCGCTGACCTGTTTGGCGGCCAGGCTGCGGGTCTTGAAGAACCGCGCCTGCCACAACCACTTGTCGATCCGCAGCTTGGCCTCGGCCATCGCAGATCAGTTGCCGTCCTTCAAACCCATAAGCGCTGCTGCAAACGGGTTATCGGGATCGATCGCCTTTTCCTTCCGGGGCGGACGGGATGAGAAGGTCTTGCCACCTTGCGGTTTGCCACCCTTCTTACCTTGCGGCTTGCCGCGACCATCCTGCGGTTTACCGCGCGGTTTGCCTTTGCCCGGCCCCTGCCCTTGTCGCTGTTCACGACGCGGAGCACGATTGGCTGGACGCTGACGACCCCAGGTGAAAGTGTAGAACACCTCAACTTCGGTCTCGTCTGAGGTGGGTTCGGTTGCCGGAGCCTCGGCTACCGCCTCGGTGCTTTCGGTGGCCTCGGCTGGCGCCTCGGCGGTCGCGACGACCTCTTCGGCTTTTGCCTCGGGCGCCGGGGTTTCCTCGGCGGCAGGCTGTTCCGTCACGTCAGTCGCGGGCTTTTCGGCTTCGACGGGTGCGGCTTTCACCTTTTCACGCTCACCGCGCTCGGCCTTATAGCCCAGCCCTTGCATCAGATCCGCGAACTGCTCAAGCGTCATGCCGGTGATCGACAACATATCGGGCTTGGCCTCGAAACCACCTCGGCTGTCTTCGGCACGCAGCATGTCTGCCAGACGTTCCAGCATGTCGATGCGGATCGAACGCTCGCCGGCATCGCGGTAACCGCACATGGTATCGTAGCCCTCGGGCGCACCTTTGGCGACCGGAACAGTGACCAGACCCGGAGGCGGCGCGTCAGGGAATTCCTGCAATCCACCGGCCAGCGCCCAAAGAACCAGACGCAGACGCGTAGGCGCGGGTTTCAGCAGAAGCGGCATGAAGATTGTGAACTGACCAAACCGAATGCCGTGCTTGCGCAGGGCTCCACGGGCGTCCTGATCCAGATCTTTGACCTCTTGCGCAACACCTGCGCGGGGCAGAACACCCAGCCCTTCAACCATGCGGAAGGCGAACCCTTTGGCCAAACCTGACAACTCTTCGTCGCGCGACAGGTTCAGCAGCGGCTCGAACAGGGCGGCAACCTTTCGGTCGATGAAATGTTGCAGACGGCGCTGCACTTTCTGTTCGACATCCGGGCCTGCGGCCTCATCCACAAAAACCTCGACCATCGGCTTGAGAGGTTCTGCCCCGGCAACCAACTTGCCAACAGCATACTCGCCCCACATCAGGCCACCCTGATCGGTAAAATCAATTTCGGTATCGGGCGCGTTATAGAAGCGGTCTGCACGCAGATGGAATTGCGGTGCGAGTGCTTGCAGAGAGGCCGATTTGAGAGCTTTCGCCTCGGTTCCCTGTGCGCTTTTGTCCGGGGTAAACCGGAACCCTTCCAGACGACCGACGAATTCTCCTTCGACGGTCACTTCACCCTTGTCATTTACTTCGGCCAAAAGGGCCTCCTTCTGTTTGAGCCGGCGCAACAACACTGACGTGCGCCGGTCCACAAATCTCTGAGTCAAACGATCATGCAGAGCGTCCGACAGCCTGTCTTCTACAATGCGCGTTTCCGCGCGCCAATGTGATTCGTCACGCACCCATCCGTTTCGTTGCGCAACATATGTCCAGGTGCGAATATATGCCAACCTTTTGGACAGTGCATCAATATCCCCATCTGTTTTGTCGATGCGGCGGATTTGCCGCGCCATGAACTCGTCAGGGATAGCGCCGCGTTCATGCAGATGACCATAGATCACCTCAAGCAGGCTGGCGTGCTCCGCGTGGCTGATACCGCGAAAATCGGGGATTCGGCACACATCCCACAGCAATCGGACGGAAGAGCCATCGCTGGCACGGGCGATAACCTCGGCATCCTGAGACAGCGATTTCAGTGCGTTCAGGTCGTCTGCGGGTCGGGCCTTGATCAGATGTTCGCTGTCAGGGCTAACCTCAAGCGAGTCGATAAGGGCCTCAACCGAGCCAAATCGCAAAGCGGCATTTCGCCAATTCAGCTTTTTCATCGGCGTGAACCGGCTGTCCATGATCGCCTGCGCCACCCCGTCGTCCAGCGGTGGGGCTTCACCGGTCACGCCAAAGGTGCCATCCGACATCCCGCGCCCTGCCCGGCCTGCGATCTGGGCCAGTTCATTGGGCGCCAGAAGCCGCATACGCCGGCCGTCAAACTTGGTCAGCGACGAAAACGCCACGTGGTTCACATCAAGATTCAAACCCATCCCAATGGCGTCAGTTGCAACGAGGTAGTCCACCTCACCGTTCTGATACAGCTCGACCTGCGCATTCCGGGTGCGCGGGCTGAGCGCGCCCATAACAACGGCCGCCCCGCCCTTTTGGCGGCGCAGCAGCTCGGCAATGGCGTAGACGTTATCGATCGAAAACCCGACAATGGCACTACGTGCGGGCATGCGGCTTATCTTTTTCGAGCCGGAATAAACCAGCTGAGACATTCGTTCACGGCGAATGAACTGCACTTCGGGCACCAGCGCCGCAATCGGACCGCGCAAAGTGTCAGAGCCCAAAAACAGAGTCTCATTCGTTCCGCGCGACCGCAGCAGACGGTCGGTGAAAACATGACCACGCTCGGGATCTGCACACAGCTGGATTTCGTCGATGGCTACGAAATCTGCGCCCATACCCTCGGGCATCGCCTCAACGGTACAGACCCAGTATTTAGCACGCGGCGGAACGATCCGCTCTTCACCCGTTACAAGGGCAACGACCGACGGCCCGCGGATCGCGACGATCTTGTCATAGACCTCGCGCGCCAGCAGACGCAGCGGCAAGCCGATCACACCTGTCCGGTGCCCCAGCATCCGCTCAATCGCGTAATGGGTTTTGCCTGTGTTGGTCGGGCCCAGTACGGCCACGATTCGGGATGACCCGCTCACCTTTGCCCCCTGCCCCAGCTTGTTAGAGGGCCGAGCCCTCGACCCGGGGCTTCAGTCGATTCACGGCATTGGTTACTTCTTCGTGATGGGGATGTATAGCTAAAGCACGTTCATAAGCGTCCAGCGCTTTGTCGGGTCGATCGACGATCTCAAAAATCAGCCCTAATCCGTAGATGGCCTCGTAATTGTTGGGGTTCAGCGTCAGGGCGTATTCCAGATCAGCCGCAGCCATACCGAAACGTTCGATCCCAAAAAAGGCCGATGCCCGCACGTGCCAGGCTTCCGCAAATTGCGGCGCGTGATCCGTGAGCGCAGTCAGATGCTGGATCGCGGCCAGCGAGTCACCGTCCTCCAATGCCTCGCGCCCGCGCTCAAGCAACAGATCCGCCGAGGCCGAGCCAGACTGTGCCCACAGCGCCTTGAGCTGACGATCTATGTTCATCGCCTGTTCGGGGGTTGCCTGCGACAGTTGCAGCAATAGTTGTTCCTCATCCTTGGAATCCGCCGTTTGGGCGAAAGAAGGAATGGAAAACGTGACTAGAAGCGCTGTTGCCGCGACGATACCTTTGAGATTGGTGCTTGCAATGCTCATAACAACGTTCAGTGTAGCGCTGCGCCCGCGGATGTCCATTCCCGGCGCACAAACATAGTGAGGAGAATCATGAGCGACACTCTGGAAAAAGCGGCAGCCGCATTGAACGAAAAACTGTCGGGCGGCGATTTTACCGCATCGGCAAAATTTGCCATCGCCGATCTGGGCTCGATCGTTCTGGACGCAAGCGGCGCGCGCGTCAGTGATGAAGAAACGGACGTCACCATGAGCGCGGACGCAGACACGTTCGAACAGATCCTCAGCGGCGAGTTGAACCCCACCGGCGCCTTCATGTCGGGCAAGCTGACCGTGGATGGTGACATGGGCGTTGCCATGCAACTGGCATCGGCACTGGCCTGATGGATCTGTCGCCGGCCCCTTTCTTTGCAGACATGGCCGGCGTCCCCGCCGGTGGTCAGGCTCATTGGCTGAACACAGCGGACAACACACGCATTCGGGTGGGCCACTGGCTGCCCGAAGGCGATACCTGCGGCACGGTGATGATGTTCCCCGGCCGCACCGAATACATCGAGAAGTACGGCAATTGCGCGGCCGAATTCACTGGCCGCGGCTTTGCCTTCCTGGCTGTCGACTGGCGCGGTCAGGGTCTGGCCGACAGGCTACTGGATGACCCGCGCGTCGGGCATGTCGAGCAGTTCACGGATTATCAACAAGATGTTCAAGCCACACTGAACCTGGCAACCGAACTGAATCTGCCGAAGCCTTGGTTTGTGATCGGACATTCCATGGGCGGGGCCATCGGTATGCGCGCAGCATTGGAAAAGAACTGCTTTGCCGCCTGTGCCTTTACCGGGCCGATGTGGGGCATTTTCTTTACCCCAATCATGAAACCGCTCAGCCGTCTGACAGCCTATTGGGGGCCTAGGATCGGGTTGGGGGAAAAAACACCACCGACCACATCCTTGGAAAGCTATGTGGCCTCCCAACCGTTCGAGGGGAATGTACTGACCCGCGATCCGGACATGTTCCAGATGATGAAGGATCAACTGGCTTCACAGCCCGAACTGGCGCTTGGTGCGCCTTCGACCATCTGGCTGCGCGAAGCCTTGGATGAATGCGCCTGGTTGATGGACCAGACCGCACCGGATACGCCGTGTCTTACCTTTCTGGGCAGCCATGAACAGATTGTCGACCGCAAGGCTATCCGCGCCCGCATGGCGAACTGGCCCAGTGGCACTCTGGTCGAAATCCCAGATGGCGAACACGAAGTTCTGATGGAGGCACCCGACGTGCGCGGGCCGGTCTTTGACCAATTGGCCGCTCATTTCAAAGCCACGCAAACTGACGCGGTGCCGGAACCGGTTCTGTCTTCCGAAGTCTGATCACGCACCGCTTGTGATCCCCGTCTCGCGCGCCTAGATGTTGGCGAAAGCTATTATCGAGGTGATCCATGCGCGACCTTCCCTTTCCCGTCCGAGACGCAAATGCTGCCGGAGGTGCCGGCAATCTGGGCAACCTGCCGGAATGGGATCTGACCGATCTCTACACCTCAGAGGACGCGCCCGAACTGTCCCGCGATCTGGACTGGTTGGAAAAGGAATGTGCCTCGTTTGCCGAAGACTACGAGGGCAAGCTGTCTGATCTGGATGCTGCGGGTCTGCTGACCTGCGTCGAGCGCAATGAGAAAATCAATTCAATCGCCGGGCGCATCATGTCGTTTGCCGGCCTGCGCTACTATCAGCTGACCACAGATGCCGAGCGTGCCAAGTTTCTGTCCGACATGCAGGAAAAGATCACCATCTTCACCACCCCGCTGGTGTTCTTCACGCTTGAGATCAACCGCATCGACGATGATGTCCTGAAGGCGCATTTCGATGTGAATGCCGATCTGGCGCGGTACGAGCCAGTCTTCCGCCGCATCCGCGCGATGAAACCCTACCAACTATCTGACGAGCTTGAGAAATTCCTGCACGACCTCGGCGTTGTTGGCGACGCGTGGGAGCGTCTTTTTGACGAAACCATTGCCGGGTTGACCTTCACTGTTGATGGCGAAGAACTGAACATTGAAGGCACCCTGAACTTTCTGACCGAGCAGGACCGCGCCAAACGCGAAGCAGCCGCGCGCGAGTTGGCCGCTGTGTTTCAGGACAACGTCAAAACCTTCGCCCGTGTCCACAACACACAGGCCAAGGAAAAGGAAATCGTAGATCGCTGGCGCAACATGCCGACCGCGCAAACCGGTCGCCACCTGTCCAATGACGTGGAACCCGAGGTTGTTGAGGCTCTGCGTGAGGCGGTCGTGGCCGCCTACCCCAAGCTCAGCCATCGCTATTATGAGCTGAAACGCAAATGGCTGGGTCTGGATGTCATGCAGGTCTGGGATCGTAACGCTCCGCTACCGATGGAAGACACCCGCATCGTTGATTGGGATGAAGCGGAAAAGACGGTGATGGACGCCTACAATGCCTTTGATCCTCGCATGGGTGAGATTGCGGCGCCGTTCTTCTCACAAGGCTGGATCGATGCGGCCGTGAAGCCCGGTAAAGCTCCGGGCGCTTTTGCACACCCAACCGTCACCGAGGTTCATCCATACGTGATGCTCAACTATCTGGGCAAACCGCGCGACGTGATGACACTGGCGCATGAGCTTGGCCACGGCGTGCACCAGGTGCTGGCTGCCGATCAGGGCGAGATGCTGTCGTCAACGCCACTTACGCTTGCCGAGACTGCATCTGTATTCGGCGAAATGCTGACCTTCCGCAAGATGTTGGATAAGGCCAAGACCCCCGAACAACGCAAAGTGCTGCTGGCCGGCAAGGTCGAGGACATGATCAACACAGTTGTCCGACAAATCGCCTTCTACGACTTCGAATGCAAACTGCATGCGGCCCGCCGCGAGGGCGAGCTGACCCCGGATGACATCAACGCTTTGTGGATGAGCGTTCAGGCCGAAAGCCTTGGGCCCGCATTTGAATTCATGGATGGGTACGAGACCTTCTGGGCCTATATCCCGCACTTCGTCCATTCACCATTCTACGTCTACGCCTATGCGTTCGGTGACGGTTTGGTGAACGCGCTATACTCGGTCTACGAAAGCGGTGCGGACGGGTTCGAAGACAAGTATTTCGAAATGTTGCGCGCTGGTGGGTCCAAACACCACAAGGAACTGCTGGCCCCGTTCGGATTGGATGCAAGCGATCCCAAATTCTGGGACAAGGGTCTGTCGATGATTTCCGGCTTTATCGACGAGCTGGAAGCGATGGAAAACTAGTCACTTCTGGCTTTTGGTCGTCAGGAAAATGGCGACCACAATCAACACAGCCCCTAGGGCCGCGACCGGCGTGATTGCGGCCCCCAGAAACAGGGCTGAGTTGATGAACGTAAACACCACGGATGCGGCGAACATCAAGGTCGCAGTCAACGTCGAGACCCGCGCGGCGGCCTCGTACCAGAGGTAGTAGGCCAAAGCGGTCGGCAGCACCCCCAACAAAATCAGGAAGACGGCATCGTTGGCTGTTGGTATTTGCAGTGAAAATGCGGCCAGCGGGACCAATAGCACACCCGAGCACAAGAATATCCCAAATAGGAAGTTCAGACGTTCTCCGGTCGTTTCAGAGTTTCGCATCGCCCGGCTGCTTGAGATTAGGAAAACCGCCCAGCTTAGCCCTGCGCCGATTTCAAGCAGGTCCCCGAACAGGGGTTCTCCACGGCCTTGGAAATCCTGAAATACCGTTAGGAAGACGCCAAAAATCGCCAACCCCGTGGCAAGTATGTCTGTGCGCGTAACGGGCGTGTCCGCAAAGAAATACAAGAAGATCAGCACAAAGAATGGCGCCGTGTTCTCAAGAACCATGGCATTGGCTGCACCGGTATGTTCAAGCCCGATATGGAACAGGATGTAGTTGACCACGGTGGACAGAACGGCCAGCCGAAAATTCCAGTCATTCAACCGGATCGAAACAGCGACCCGCATCACGCGCAGCATGCAATAAATAGCGATAGCTGCGATGAACAGGCGCGTTACCGCAATTTGCAGCCCTCCCAGATCGCTGGTCAGGTAGCGGACTATGACGCTGTGCGTGCCCCACAGGAAAGCCGCAAGAAACCCAAGAACCAGCCCGTTTTGCAAGAGTGGCTGCTTCTCTTTGGTGTCGGGCATCCTTGTGCCCCGCTTACTTCAACTGACTGTCTTTAGAACCGCGCCGATTGATTCCGCCACGCGCTTGGAATGAGCTGTCCCGATCCTGTTGGCAATCCAGGCAAAGTTTAACACCGGGAATGGCGATCCGTCGCTTTTCTGGAATCGGCTCTTCACATTCGGCGCAATGGGTCAGGCTTTCCCCGACAGGCCGCTTTTGCGCCTGCATCCGGGCCAGTTCGTCCGTAATGGACGCTTCAATCTGTTCGCTCACCGCGCCATCACGCGCCCAACCGCCTGCCATGGTCTCCCTCCTGATCAGGTGACAGCCAGATTAGTCCAGCCGAGCGCTGCGTGGCAAGTCAGAGGGCGACCGCGCCCTCAAACACCCTGTCAATCATTGCCTGCGTTCCGCGCGAGAATTCCAACGGGCATGGGTAATCAGCCCCGTCGCGGACTGACTGGCAAAATGCCTCGACCTGAAGCTTGTAGTGATCGTCGCCGGGGAAGCGCGTGACCTGAACCTCCAATCCTGGGCGGTGCAGTTCCACCCGCGCCTCTCCAAAGACCCGCGCGTTGAACGGCGCGGTCAGGCGGATCACACCACCCTCGCCATGAAACACCATCTCTTGATGCGGGTGCATCCGGATCGAGACATAGCTGGAATAGGTGAAATCGGGGAATTGCGCGCGTATTTCGGTGAAGGCATCAATGCCGTCTTCCCAGCGGATTGCAGATTGTACCGAGACCGGTTCTTGCCCGGTGGCGAACCGGGCGCTGCCGATTACATAAACGCCAATGTCGCGCAACCCACCGCCCCCGGTTTCGGCCCGGTTACGGATGTTTCCGGTGTCTGCGCGGTTGTCAAAACTGAACGCGCCCGTCACATGCACGAGCTTTCCAATGGCCCCATCCGCAATCAGTTGTCGCACGAAATGCCACTGCGGGTGGTGCACAATCATGTAGGCTTCGGCCGCCAGCAAACCGGTCTGATCCCTCCTTTCGATCAGCGCATCAAACTCGGGCGCGGACATGGCCATGGGCTTTTCACACAGAACATGCTTACCCGCGTCCAGCGCCTTGAGGCTCCATTCGACATGCAGATGGTTGGGCAGCGGGATATAGACCGCGTCGATCTTGGGATCGGCCAAAAGGGCGTCATAGCTGCCATAAACCGTCAGATCAGGGCAGTACTGCTGGAACGGCTCAGCCTTGGCTGCGTCCGACGTGGCGAGACCTGCCAACCGGGCCCCGTCCGCCGCGTGAATTGCCGGCGCCATGAACTGTCGTGCGAATTTCGCGGCGCCAAGAACGCCCCATTGAACAGGTTGCTGCATACCGCCGCCTCATCCTTTGTTAGCTTGTGCCGTCTCTATCAGGGAATCGCTTTAAAGTCAGGGGTTTCGTGGTGTTTTCCGCCCAATAACGCACGCAAACCTGAGAATTTCTTGATCCGTTTCATTGTCCGCGCCGTAGCAGCTATGTCACCGGGTAATCGGCATTGTCCGCTCAAAGCACCCGGGATTGATGTTGTGACCAACTGGGTGGGAGATTGCCAGACATGCCAACACCGACAGAGACAATTACCGGAATCGTGTTGATGAGCGGAGCCGTCGGCTCGTTCGATGACAACAACGGAGATTTTGACATCCTGCGCGAGGCCGTTGTTGCCGCTGGCCTTGCTGGTGCACTGGATGACCCCGAGGCCAGCCTTACGGTATTCGCCCCAACCGACGCCGCCTTTATCGGACTTGCCCAGGCTCTGGGCTATGCGGGTTCGGACGAAGCAGGCGCGTTGGGGCACATCGTCAAGGCGCTGACCCTGTTGGGCGGAGGGGATCCCATCCCCCTGCTGACAGAGGTGCTGAAATACCACGTGGTCAACGGGGAATTCGACCTGGCTGCGGTCGCCGGCTTGGGCGACGGCGCACAGATCGAAACGTTGCAGGGTTCGTCGGTTGAATTGAACCTTCAAAGCGCCCCACCAAGTCTGGGCGATGCGGATGACGGCATCGCCGATCCGGGTATCATCCAAACCGATATTGATGCCACAAACGGGATAATTCACGCCCTAAACGGTGTCCTTCTGCCCGTATCGGTGACGGACATTCTGGGTCAGAAAAACACCGATTTCATCCTCGGCGACGACTCGGACGACTTCTACTTTACCGGGCGTGGTCAGGACTTTGTTCATGGTGGTGGCGGGAACGATGTCATCAATACCGGCAGAGAAAACGACGTCGCGTTGGGCGGCGCTGGAAACGATGTGATCATTGGCGGTCGCGGCAAAGACATTCTGCGTGGTGACGAAGGCGAAGATACGATATTCGGCGGCAGAGGGGCCGATGTGATCGATGGTGGAGCCGACGATGACATCCTGTTCGGTGGGCGTGGCAAAGACATGTTTGTCATTGAAAACGGAGACGGCGATGACTGGATCGTCGACTTCCGGGTCGGAAAGGACAAAATTGACTTGTCCGGCTACGAAGGCATCGCCGGGTTCGAGGATATCGAGGATGATATCTCGGGTGGTTTCTTCCAGACCACGATCGATCTAGGTGACGGGGACAGTATTGTCCTGGCGGGCGTTGGGGCCGGACATCTGACCGAAGACAGCTTTATCTTCGTCTAAAGAAAATCAGCCCGCCGTTATGGCGGGCTGAACCAATTGGGTCAGACAGTACCCATCATGCCCTTTTCACGGGCCAGTTCGCGCATCTTTTTCTGCAGCTTCTCGAAGGCACGAACCTCGATCTGACGAATGCGCTCGCGGCTGACATTGTACTGCGTGCTGAGCTCTTCCAGCGTGACGGGCTGATCCATCAGACGGCGCTGAGTCAGGATGTCCTTTTCCCGGTCATTCAGGACATCCAGCGCAGCGGCCAGAAGCTCGCGCCGGGCGTCCAGCTCGTCGCGGGCTTCGTAATCGCCCGCCTGATCGGCATCTTCGTCCTCAAGCCAGTCCTGCCATTGCATGGTGCCTTCGCCCTCGGACCCGACGGTCGCGTTCAGCGAGGCATCACCACCCGACATCCGGCGGTTCATGCTGATGACTTCAGCTTCGGTCACGCCCAGATCTTCGGCGATCTTTTTGACGTTCTCAGGACGCAGGTCGCCTTCTTCCAGCGCACCAATACGAGCTTTGGCCTTGCGCAGGTTAAAGAACAGCTTTTTCTGTGCCGACGTGGTGCCCAGCTTGACCATCGACCACGACCGAAGAACGTATTCCTGGATCGAGGCACGAATCCACCACATCGCATAGGTCGCCAGACGGAAACCTTTTTCCGGATCAAACTTTTTGACCGCCTGCATCAGGCCCACATTGGCCTCGGAAATCACTTCGGCCTGTGGCAGGCCATAGCCGCGATAACCCATAGCGATCTTGGCCGCCAATCGCAGGTGTGACGTGACCATTTTATGTGCAGCTTCAGTGTCTTGCTCTTCGACCCAACGCTTGGCGAGCATGTACTCTTCTTCCGGCTCAAGCAGCGGAAATTTGCGAATTTCCTGCATATAGCGGTTCAGACCGCCCTCGGGCGTCGGCGCGGGGAGATTTGCGTAATTTGCCATGATTCATGTCCCTCCGACAAATGTTTACTTCGTTAACATGGGATATGGGAATAAGTCCCGATCCATTCAAGAGGTACCGTTAACAGTTTGAAATTAACGATTGATAAAGGAAAGCTAAGAACGCGTTACTCACGTATGTTTGCGTATTATGTCAGTGGCGCGCGCAATTGTTCAATCAGAATTTCCATATCTTTTGGCAAATCAGCCTCAAACCGAAGGTTTTCGCCTGTCACAGGGTGCTCAAAGCCTAAAACTGCGGCATGCAGCGCCTGTCGCGAAAAACCGCGCACAGCCTCAGCAGCGGCAGCACTGAAGGCTTTCGCCGCAAGCTTGCGTTTGCCCCCATACACTGGATCGCCAACCAGCCCATGCCCGGCATGGGCCATATGGACACGGATCTGGTGCGTCCGGCCGGTTTCCAACCAACATTCAATCAGCGCGATGCCAGCCGGGTTGCCAAATGTCTCGACCAACCGCGCCCGAGTGACCGCATGCCGACCACCGTGGAAAAGAACCGCTTGTTTCTGCCGGTCGTTTTTGTGCCGCGCCAATTGCGTGGTCAGCCGCATGATATTACCCGGTTCAAAGCTGACACCCTTGATGCCGCGCAAACGTGGGTCATTCGCATCCGGTACGCCGTAGCAAATCGCGCGGTAATAGCGTTCGACGCTATGCGCCTCGAACTGCGCCGCCAGACCGTGATGGGCCGCGTCAGACTTGGCGACCACCAGCAAGCCGCTGGTCTCTTTGTCGATGCGGTGCACGATGCCAGGGCGTTTGACGCCCCCCACACCTGACAGGTCCTTACCGCAATGATGCAGCAAGGCATTGACCAGTGTTCCGTTGGGCGAGCCCGGCGCAGGGTGAACGACCATGCCTGCCGGTTTGTTGATGACGATCAGGTCCGCGTCCTCATAGACGACGTTCAGCGGGATATCTTCGGGACCTATGTGGCTTTCTTCGGCTTCGGCGACGGAGATCGACACCGAGGCGCCTTCGGTCACCTTGGCCTTGGGGTCCCGAACTTCGACACTGTCGATTGTCACCTCGCCGTTCTCGATCAGACGGGTCAGGCGGGTGCGCGACAGGTTTTCATCCGCTGGTACATCCCGTGAAAGCGCCTTATCAAGACGTGGCGGCGGATCGGCCGCGATCTGAAATTCAATCTGGCGGGTGCCCATGACTGTCCCTTCCGAACCCCAAGAACCGCAGGAAACACCACAGCTTCGCTTGCTGCGGCGCATGGTCATGCTGCTGACCGCGGTGATGATTGGCGGGGTTCTAGTGACATTCGCACTGATTGTCATCCGACTATCGGACAGAACCCCTACCCTGCCCGATCAAATTGAACTGCCGGATGGTGCCAAAGCACAGGCCGTAACCATCGGCAGCAACTGGTACGCCGTCGTGACCGATGACAACCGCATCCTTATTTTTGACAAGACGACCGGAAAACAGCGTCAGGAAATCGTCGTACAAGAGTAGCGATCAGCTGTCCAAAGCCATCCGGAATACGATCTCAGAGGCTTTACGCAAAGCCTCATACTCTTCCGGCGTATCCCTGCGGAACCTCTTGTCCTCATCGCTTAGCTTTGTCGGGCTGAACAGTTCGGGCCGGTCGGGAAAGAACTCTTGCTGAAAGGTGGTATCCTGCTTGGCCAGGAATTCGTCCAGCCAAGCGCGCTCATCTGGTTCCAGCACATCATTCCGGCGCACCATGACGGGATCATCGACAAAAATTCGGCGTAACTGGCGACTTTTCTTACGCCCCATTGCACGGGAGATGACACCAAAAGCTTCGCTCGCCGCGCGGGATTGCGACGGGTTAGACACGGCTCCTGCTGAAACCTCCTCGGCCAATGGCGTACCGATCCGCGACAGGAAATCATCAACGACGTTGCCCCGCACCATGCCCGAGCGTTCATACAAAAGCGGAGCAACGGTGACGCCGGGAAAGGCGGTCCGGATTTCGGCGATTTTGGCAGAAAAGCTCAACCGTTCCGGGTGGTTGCGGATAAGATCAAGTTGCTGGCGGATGTATTCACTGCCGCCGTTGGACAACCGCCCTGCCTTGGCCCGCTGTTTGTAATCCGCCTCGAAGAAATCGGAATACCGGCGGCAATAGTAGGTGATCGTCAATGCACGCGAGGGGATATCAGCAAAAACCTCGGCCAGCCGGTTCAGATTGCAGGAATAGAACATCTCGGACGAAACAACACAGGTCTGATCCGCATGCGCATCGTACTCAGTGGTCATAGCAGACCGAAACGGATCCATCGGATCAGCGCTCTGGTTGATGTGAAAGGCGACGATGTTGTGACTTATCGCCAGACGTGTGCCGCCATCCAGCCTGCGTCGGCCGGTCTCCATATAGTGCAGGCCGATCTCGTTCATGACCGATTGTTTCCGGCGCAGAAATCCCTGCAAGGCGGTCGTGCCGGTTTTGGGCATCCCCATGTGCAGCCAAAGCATTACCTAGCTCCTGTCCACGAACTGTGCTGCGTCATGCCTGCTGGCTGGCCGTGAAACCTGCGGTCATCTGCTGCATGAGGTCCTGCATCTCGGGCAGGTCGCGCAATTGCCCGATCTGTTGGCGGTGCAGATCGCAAGACGCATGATGAAGGCGCGCAACCTCGGGGTCAGAGAGCATTTCGTAATAGAAACCACGTTTGCGATCCAAAACCACATCTATCGAGGTATTCATCTCAGCGTTCTGGTTCATCATGTTCCAGTATTCCAGGCCAAGGCTTTCCCCCAAATGGTGAGCGCGACCGCGCATCTTTTTGACCAGATAACTTTCGCAGGATTTCAGAGCATAGTGGTTGACCTGCACGAACTCATAGCCGACCGAGTCACGGGCGGATCGCCAGCTTCTGTCATAATATCGTTCAGGCATCAGCTGACCCGACCCGTTGTACCAATGGCACTCTTCAATGGTTTCGACTGTCGGCTTTTTGGGACGATGAACGCCCAAGCCATCCCAGATCTCACGCTGGAACATGGTCTTAAAGCCCCAAGCCTGCGGCGGTCGGTAGATCTTTTCCGGAGCGGCCTGTCGGAACTGATCCGACAAAAACCGGTCTTCGTACCGCACGACACCTGCGTTTCCGAACAACCGCCATGTCATTGAAATCGTCTTGGCGTTAGGGATGGCATCGGTCAATGCCCGCAGCGTATGATCCCCGGTCTTGATGTTGATATGTTCATCGGCGTCGATCACCACGACCCAATCCTGCGGGCGTGCGACTTCCATCTTCAGGAAAGTATTATAAGCACGCTTTTGCGGGCTGGTTTTGCGGCGTGAATTGTTGTCGATATGCGTCAGCACGCCCTTTTCATCCAACCGTTGCAGCAAGGCATCGGTGCCATCGGTGCAGTCATTGGTCATCACAACCATCTGGTCGATACCAATCGCACGATTATGGGCCACCCACTCTAGCACGAACGGGCCTTCGTTCTTCATCGGAGTGACACTGATATATCGAGGGTCCTGATCGGTCATGATTGACTGCCCTGTTCGTTGTTTTTGCCCGGAACTAATCGGGATCATTCTGAATTTGCCGGTAAATTAAGTTGAATTAATGGAACTACCAAGGGGAAATCCGGTCAATTACCCACCTGCCCGTTTAAGTTGGTTCGAGAACCGCTTGAGTTTGGGGCAAAGGTCACGCGCCCGGGACAGGTATTTTCGGGCTTTGGCCTTTTCTCCCTTTCGAAGCAATAATTGCCCTGCAGCACCCTGTATTGCCGCTGTATTGTCATCGATGTCGGCTGCTTCCATAATTTGTTGATGTGCCTGCTCTTCTGCGCCAATCCGGTCCAGAAAACACCCCATCGCGAAAATCAGAAACGGATTACCGGGATCACAGGCCAATGCATCCGCCATCGCCAAACGCGCCCGCGAATTGTCGCCTTCCGCTTCATATAGTTCTGACAGACGTTTCTGATAAAGAGGATTGTCCGGACGTTGTGTACAAACCCATTGCGCAACATCAATGGCCTTTTCATTTGGCATCCGGCCCAGACGAACCTGCAGCACGGATGTCAAACTTTTGTGCTCGGGGCTATCCTCGGAAAACTGGGCATCTGGTGACAAGTTCTTCATGGTCTTAAGACCATCTTGCAGCGCCAAAAGACGTTCTCTGTTGCCTTTCAAACGCCGCGCGCGCTCATCCAGAGACAGAACGGACCAATCCAGAAGAATGAGATCAAAGTTACACGGACGGCGGGCAATAACCTTCCGTTGCGCAACATGTGCATTGAAATTGAACCAAGATCTACGAATTGATTTCTGAACAGCCCAGTCGATTGGTGGCAGTGCCCTGAAAGCAAGTTGATCACGGAACAACAGGCGCGACCCAAAAATTGTAACATCCGGCCGCAGAGGTTTGGCCCAAAACGCCAAGCTGAATTCTCGTGCCGCCATCCACCTTTTTTTTTGAGAGCCCAGAACCGCAGCCCTCAACGCGCGCGCTACCGCGTGGTCCTCGGGCCAGAGGTTAATATCTCCCAACGCCCGATCGGCCATCTGCAATGCTTCGTCGCCTCGCCGCAAATAGAAAAGGTTAATTGCCTGTAACACTGGCAGGAACGCATTGTCCGCTCCGGCCTCAAGGATCTGGCTTCCAATCTCCGTTGCCAATGCAGTGCGATCCTCAGCGCGAAAATCAAACAGATGAAACGTCGCTTTTGCGTAAATGTGTGCAGCTTCGGACGGATTTAGAAACCCCGTATCTCCTTTGGACAGTCTCTGAACGACTTTCTCGTTAGCGGCATTGAGTTCGTCTTCTGAGAGAACGTCCCGAAACACCTTGCTTTGATGTCCTGCAATCCGTGAGGCCGCCATCGAAAATGCCGAAACTGCAGGCGCAATTACCAGATCCGCCCGCGACATTGTGTAGAGTTCAAGAAAATCCCGCTTTGCTCGCGTCATGCCTGAGACATCAGCAATGTCTGACATCTGCAATAGATGCGGAAACTGTTTCTGAAACCGGGCAATCAGTTCCGGCTGGTCCGAGAACATAATGGCCCCTTTATCGGTGTTCTTCGCCAGATGTGCCTCATACAGTTCTTCGGGTTCGATCTTTGCGGGCCAGGTCGTGTGCTTCCACGGCAACCCATTCAAAATATCACCGCGGCGGATGTGATAGGCAGATACGCCCAGCCCTGACAGCCTGGCATCCGCGTAATCCATAATTTCGCGTATTTCTTCCGTGAACCCGACCCGGTGAATGAAGTCGCGATACCTTGGCCGGATGGTCTCGACGTCCTCCCACGGGAAGGCCAGCACCTCGAAACCTTCCTCGACCAACACCGACCGTCCGGCGTTGAGATGCGCAATCAGGCGGTCGGGCGACGTGTCGCTTTGGAAGGACCAGATCGGCAAGGCATTCTGCGAAAGGGCTCCGAACTCCTTGGGAGTAAGGAAATGTTCATCCATCCAGTCCTGCGCGAACAACTCTTGTGGGTGGTCCAGCTCGGGCGCGTCCGCGCCTTGCGGGAACCAATTCACCCGGTAGGTCGTGTTGAAATCTTCGGCCAGCCGGATGCAGGTCAGCATCATCAGCAACCGCGCGCCCATGCGGTCCTTGCGCTGGCCGACAAACACACCTTTGGCAGCGCTCACGAGGCGTCCCTTTCCTTCTCGGCCATGGCCTGCCGGCGCAGTCGGCGGAACCGCTGCCGGGCTTTTGCCGCCAAGTCAGGGTGCCGCTCGGCGCCGATGGCCTCAATCCCCCGAATATACATAGGCAGGCGACGTCGGGCGCGCATCATCTTGTAATAACCGACCGTATCCAGTGAGCCGTCCATCGCCCCCAGCATCACGGGCTTGAGGATATCCAGCTTGCGCAGCATAGGCGCCGCGAAATGGTTTGAAAACCAGGTCTTGAGCAACATCACGTTGTCGCCCTGCAGACGCTGAACCTGCTGCCGGTCCAGATCAAAGAATGGGTCGTAAAAGACGTAAGCCTTACCAGCTGTCTGAACAGTTTGAGCCGCATCGCTCATTGGCAGATCCCAATCCTGTACGCGGCCGAACCTATAGCGGGTTTCCCAAGGCACCAGCCGTTCATCCAGTGTTGTCTGAGGGTTGAACGCGATCACATGCGCGCCGGGTACATGCGCCGAAAAGGTCAGTGCCCCAAAGCCGCCCATCGATGCGCCTGCAAAAACCACCTGATCGAACCGGTCAAAGAACCCCTCGGCGACCTTGTTTTCGAAATAGGAAATGATCTCGGGGTCGCGATACCATGCCTTGGTGCGCGCGAAGACACCCATGTGGGACCACCCTTCGTCGCGAAAGAATTTCCAGCCCCACGGCTCGCGCGCGAAGGACAGGTCATTGGCGTTGGCGATATTGTCGAAGCTGACTACCAGACGCTTCGGGTAGCGCTGATGGAACAGGATCGAGTGGCGTTCCAGCTTTTGAAAGTACCCAGTGCCGTCGCCGCCGGGGTACAGCTCGACAAACCAAGGCGGAGCGGGATCCGTCAGAATACGCTCATACCCTGTCTTGCGATCAGGGTGTTCAGGTTTCAGCTGCTCTTTCGAAAGGTCTTCGGCCATGATGATCAGATCAGGTTATCGGCGAGCCAGACGCGAAACTCTACCCATTCCGGGCGCATCTTGATTTCGGACACTTTGGCTCGGTGCCAGTCGCAAGCCTGCGCGTGCAATTCATTCAACTCTTCATCCGCCTTCAGTTCGGTCAGCAGAGGTGCGGCGCGGCGTGCGGCGGGCAAGATGGATTGGTCGGACTCTTTGTTGGCATTCATGTCCTGCCAATAAGCTTGCCCCTGATCTACTTTGATGTGGTTTGTTCTACCCCGGTCGCGCTTGACAAGAAACCCGTCCATGGACCGGACTGAATAGTGGTGGATGCGTCCCAAGGAATGGTCGAACCCGCGCCACGCCCGCCAACCGACTTTATCGGCTGGAAACAGCTTTCCGCCAGCATCTGACCAAGCGATGTCAGGCGCTACCTCCTCGTCAAAGCCCTTTGGGCGATGCGGACCAAACCGAGTGAACTTGCCATTGTTTCGGAACAGCGTTTTCAGCCCAAAAGCGCGGCTTGAATGATAGGGGAACTCTTGATCCCCCATCGAGAATACCTCTGTCACCGGTCTGTCTTCGAAACTGATGTTTCCAGAACTTCCAAACAACTTCCACGCAAGAGATATCGCATCGACCGGTTGACCTGCCTTTTGTTCGACCTCGGAAATCAGGTCATGAAATCCGTTGTCGCCGCAGCGGATATTCCAGAATTCATCTACATCCAGACATAACAGCCAATCGGCCTCCTTGACCTTGGGCTGACGGCGCGCGCGGCGCAGCATCTGGTGCTGGGGATTGCCCCCTTCTTTCACTTCATTGCTGACATGAGTGGCCATGCCAAGCTCTTGCAATCTTGCAGCAATCTTGTCCGTTCCGTCATCACAGTCGTTGGTGAAAATCACAAAATGATCAATGCCGAGTGTTTTGTGGAACGCGACCCATTCCAGCATATACGGGCCTTCGTTCTTCATCGTTGTGAACACGGTGATGGACTGAGACATATTACCCTTCCCAAATAGTCTTGCCCCACTCATACACATCCCGATCCACGTGGGCGAGATAGGAAATTGCGGTGCGGGCATTCCGACGCGAACTGGTGCATCTCTAAACGGCAGATGCACTGATAAATCGCTAATTTCAGCTGGATAATGGTGCGGTCGAGAAGCATCTGGCGATTTCGAACTAGCTTCTCAGACCCAATATTTTTATGAGCAAAACGCCCTTCTTTAGCCATCAGGTTTCCCCAAATGTGTGCTGTGTAAGGAGGTATTGTGTGTTGTGGAGGCTGTCAATCGGCTCCGGTTTTTTCGTCCAGATAGTTATGGCACACGCTTTGCACATGCAGAGGGTTTTCTGCTTCACACCGTGCCGCTGCCTCCGCATGGCGAAGTTCCTACTCTTTATCAATTCGAACTAATTCGGCAGTATACCGTTCCGGGCCGATATCCGCCATTTCGGAAATCCAGAGTTCTTGGTCCTTGTCTTTTAGCGAGGGAAGGTATGCCTCTGGGTTGTCTTGTTTAAGTAACGCTGGTTCAACTTCATCTTGTTTGTTTACCATGCTAAGTGACCTGAACGTGGCTGGCATCCCCACGAAGGACAATACAGCGAAGCTAAAACCTCTATGGCCCAGCTTGAGCTTAGGCAGCGGCTTGATCAGCGCAAACCCCGGCACAAGCAACAGCAATAAGCCCGTGACGAAACCTAACTCAGGCGATACGACAGCCAAAAATACTGACCCGATTAACAGGGCAATTACTATACCAATGCCGTTTACTAATTCCATATTTTTCAATATCTTAACTGCTGCACTCAAAACTGAACCCTCATACAAAACTGTGCCAAGAAGTTGGAGAGTTCGAAAATTCCGCAGAACTCTTGGGATTATTTGAGAACCTGAAGGGGCCCCAAATATTGGTAATGGTCACGCGGCAAACCGAAGGACCAAATTGGAGGAATTGCCGTCAGCGGCCCAACCCACTTCGCTTGGGTTTACAGAGCAAGGCGCAGAAACAAATGAGCGCATCTTGGGTGTGAAGCCATAGAAAGATAAGAGTTTACTATTCAGGGAATGAAAGAAAGGCGGGGATACCAGATCTCGCATCAAGTCGGACCCCGAGAAAAGGCTGACGGGTTCTTTCTCCGAATTGTTGCCGCCGGATGGGCGCTAGGATCGAACAAAGTAGGGCAAATGCACACAGTTTGACCGCCCTATGAATGAGCGCGTAGCTTTACTTCCCCCCCAAAAAAACTTTGGGCGTTTTAACGTGCTCTTTCCACCAGTATCTGGTCATAATCACCATCCATGTGTGCAGTTTTTCAACCGATATTCGCCGCTCGACCTTCCGACATTTCAGCCATTTCGACGGCCTTGTCTATCAAGAACAACGCCTCCATCTTGGTTTTGGCTTTTAGCATAACTTCTTCGCTCACCTGGAAGCCAATTGGCCGGCCTGAAGTGGCATCACCGGAAATATCTTTCAATGCTTCCGGAAGCGGAGCACCCAACTGGTCCACTCTCAAGTCAATTTGATTGTCGTAGATCACCAAGAACACGCCATTCCCCCAATAGGTCGCCACTTTACGCCCTTCCTGATTAGCTGACAGAACTGCTGTGCCAGCTAAAGTCATGGCACTACGGAATTCACTGACCGTGCTCGTCTTATAGATTTGTTCAGCGCCTGTGCATTTAACCGCCACAAGTTTTGCAGCCATGGAGTGCATAGTTGAAAGCTGAATTACGTAGTTCTCAAATTCAGCTAACCCAATGAATCCGGGCAATTCTCCGAAACATTGTGGATCACTTAAGCGAACGTCCGGACTATTGTCAAAACACAACTCAAAATCCGCTTCAGCTTCGAGCACCTCGATTGCGGCTCTGCGTTCCGCTGCCATCCTATACGCGTCGGACAACCTCTGCTTCAGATCAGAGAACTCAAAAGGCTTTGTAACGTAGTCTGTGGCCCCAACTCCGAATGCCTCGTCGATGTACTCTTTTTGCACCATGGCGGTCACCATGATAATGGGCGTGTACGTGTGTTCTGGTAGTTTTCGCACTTCTTCGCAAAGAGTAATGCCGTTCATTTGCGGCATCTGCACATCCAGTAGCAAGCAGTCAAACGCTTCGTTAGGTCTCGACAGTATTTCAATGGCCTCCCGCCCACTTCTGGCGGTGACGACATCTTTATAACCGAACGCGTCCAGAACTCTATCTAGCAACTCCAGGATACTCGGATCGTCATCTACAGCAAGTATACGCATAACTTTTCACCAACCTTTTGCACCTCACCAAACGTTAGGCATTGCAGACTTAAGGCAACGTTTGGCCGGCGCATAAAACACTCAGGGTTTCTTCATCCTCTCTTACGAAGGCGGCAAAACGGTGACATAAGGCGGGCTTCCTTATGTCTGTGCATTTTTTTTAATTTGCACAATATTTTCCGCGCAAGTGCGCATATTGAAAAGTAAATCCCTCAAATTCTTGATGCCATTTTGATTTTACTCCTATCAGCCGTCACGGCTGCCTCGAAACATTATCGGAGAGCGAGACGGCGCCTGATCCATCGTGGATTCGAAAAGAATACGCAAAAGAAGCTGTCTTTTTTCAAAGTGTTGCCAGACGCGAGGAAATAAATGAAGCCTGCGGGAGAAAATAACAGCCAAGAACTATCTAAAGTTTTTGGTCAGTCAGTAAACTCAACCAAAGGGAGGGAGGAGATTTAGACACACCTATCCATCTATTCGGACAACTACCGCATAGGGTTGTGGACTTGCTGAACTGAATCTTGCCATAAGTGTGTCAAAAATATGAGTAAAATATGGACAGACCACTCAGGTATAAGCAGACATACCCGCTCTCGGAGGGGTTTCCGAAACTAACACCTGCTAACGGGACTTCAGGCGCACCAAGTGCTTTGGCGCGACTAGAAATTTTTGCTGTCAAAAGCAGTCCGCCAACGTCACGTGGTGACATTGGCAATATTCGCGCGACTACACTTAATTTTCGCAATATTTACGAGTATGGCACCCTGCTGGCAAAATACCTTGAAACCAGAAAGTCAATTTTCATTGACCAGTTAAAGTGGCAAGTTGGTGAAGCTGACGGGATGGAATTCGACCAATACGACACGCCAGCCTGTCGATGGATTGTGTTGCATGAATTCGGTGAAGTTTTAGGCGGTGTGCGACTTCTACCCACGACCGCAGAATGCGGCGTATATAGTTATATGCTGCGCGACGCGCAAAGAGGTATCCTTAAAGGAATACCATCTGACGTTTTATTTATGGACGCCCCGGTAAAGCACTCTGTTTGGGAAGCATCCCGTTTCTTCGTGGCAAAGGATGTTGCATCGTCACGCAGGCTGCTGGTTCAACAGGAGTTGTTTCACCAGATGACTACTGTCGCGATGGAAGGTGGTGCGACCAGCATACTGGGCATCGTCCCCTCAGTCTGGGCACGGTGGTCACGGCGACTGGGCATCAATGCCTCGCCTGTCGGCGCAAAGTTTTCCATCGATGGCACCGTCAGTCAGTCAGTTTTGTTCAACATCGATAAGTAAATGGAACCACTCAGCCACTAGAGCGTCTTTTGTACTCTTGGACGCTCGGCGCAGATTTCTTAGCAACTATGATTGATTTTCAGACTATTGGGAAACCGCGGCTGTTTTGCATGTTAGTGGGGTTTCCAGAATTGATGTTTGGACTTCCAACCGTTGTTCAATTCCGTAGTTTTGCGATCTTAGACTGCTCTTAGGCACGAACACATTGCCAAAAAAAAATGTTAAGAGAATGCGACGGTAGTTCACAACAATAACTGGCAACTCGTCGTTGAAGCCGCTGGCGCCAAATAAAGGTCAAGAAAAAACCCCTTTCTACGACGATTTTCTCCATTTTTGCCGCTGTTTCGACCCACTCGCCTCATAAGTTTAACCCGTTATGAGGATATCGGTGGTTCACCAGTTATGAGACATTCCACATTCGTAAGTGATCGGTTCCAAAAAAAGTTGGAGCTTCGAGCACAAAGAAAGACCGCGCTTGCTGTTCTGGCGGTTGATGATGATCCTGACATTCTGAAATTGCTCCAATCAGCACTTCCTGAACTCGAAAACTGCAAAGTGGTTGCCGCCAGTTCAGCTGATGAAGCGCTTCGGCAGATAGAAGCAGCGGAATCCCCATTCGACTGTCTGCTTGTTGACATTCAGATGCCCGGAACCTCTGGGATAGAGTTGCTTTCGCAAATCCGAAACTTGCCGGACAATCTGGAAACACCTGTTATAATGTTAACTGCTCTAGATGACAGGCAGAACATCGAGAGGGCATTTTTAGAAGGCGCATTTGATTACATAACTAAGCCCTTCGACTTCTTCGAATTGCGCAGCCGTATGAACGCCGCCCATCTTCTAATGATGGAGAGAAAGAAAACACAATCCTCTTCAGCGTCGATAGAAAGTCTTCGTAGTGAACTGGATTTTAATCAGAAATTCAGTTTTGAAGACCCCCTGTCTATCGACGAGCAGGAACAATGCTTGGGGTATGTCGAGTTCGACAACTATGTGGAGCAGCTTTCACGGGGGCGCCGATTTGACTCCTGGGTTACAGCAATCAAATTTCGCGATGCGGGGTACCACTTTGATCTGAGGGAATTTGGAGATTTTCGGCGCGCTGTTTCCGACATTGGATTTTGCATTCAAAAGACAACACAGGTCGCCGGAGGAGTCTATTCCTATCGAGGGAGTGGCGTTTTTCTCGTTATTACACATGGACGGGAACGCACCCTGAATATTCCAACCGAAGCTTTTCTAAACCAGGAACTAAGGACCGTTCTCAGTAACCGATGCGCCTCTGTCCATCTTAAGGTGGTGAAGAGTACACCGGTGTCGCTTCGTTCAATTACAAAGGTTGGAGCATTCGCATCTTTGGACACCGCTGTTAAAATGGTGAATCTTCGTGAGACCAATCTCAGAAAGGGCCTTGTTGCGACCTGCCCCTCGATTTCAAAGCACACGCCACATCGCAAAGAAATGGCCAACAATAGATTGTTTGATACCGTCCTGCGTGAAATGTACGGCGATGACACTTACCTCACTCGCCGGTAGCAAGCTTTGTCTTTGGCAAAGGCCGACCTCGAACAGAAGTCGAACACTAGGGTTTAGATATTAACTTTAGTCGCGAACCCGTTCGGCATTGAGGATGAGTGGGCCACTGGTACGCATGGTGAACGTCAAAACTGGTTCCGGTATTTCTGACTCAGTAGTCGAAAAATTTATTCTACGGAGCACTGAAGCCATAAGCACCATGATCTCAGTTTCAGCGTACTGAGCGCCAATGCAGATTCTGGGACCATCTCCGAACGGAATGTACTGACCTCGAGGCAGTGTAGATCCCAGGAACCGTTCCGGCCGATAGTCGTTGGGAGCATCCCATAATTTTTCATTTCTGTGCAAAGAGTAAACTGGGAAAAACAAAGCATCGCCATTTTCAATCTTTACCCCTTTAATTTCAAGGTCCGCAGCTGCGTCTCTGGCAAAAAACGCGGCGGAGGGATAAAGCCGCAGCGTCTCTTTAACATGCGCGCGCAAGAGTGGCATTGCCTCCAGGTCCGAGAATTCCAATAGGCCTTCTGGGCGAACAGATCGAATTTCTTGTCTAACCCTTGCTTGCATATCTTGGTGCAAGGCCAGCAGATAGTATCCCCAGGCCAATGCGTTAGCGGAAGTTTCATGACCAGCGACGACAAAGGTCAAAAGGTTGTCAACAGTTGTCGCTTCATCTTCGAAATCGGTTTTCAAGGCCTCAATCATGAAATCGAGGAAGTCCAATGGCTCGCTACGGCCTTCGGCCCGACGCTGATCTATGACCCGTCTGGCGAGGTCTCGCATATTAGTAACCGGGGCCAAGCTGCGTAGCCAATTTTTCCGCGGCAACCACTTTGGCAAACCCATTAAATCGAAAAGGGACAGATCAGAAATGTACTCGAAATACTTGATCAGCCCCACTCGTACCTGCTCTGAACTGACTTCCTTATTACCTGAAAAAATCACTCTAGAAATATTCGTCAATGTTGATGCAGGCGCAATTTGTGCAATATCCACTGGGCCTTCGTGATCCGCCAATGAGTCTGCAATCTCGACACCAGTCTCTGCAAAATGCCGAGCCAGAACCGGGAGGTTTCTGGCGGCGAACAATGGAGAATACCTTCGCCTCTGCTGACGCCATTTTTCCCCTTCTGAGAGTATTAAACCGTTGCCTACAGCCGATCCAATAATGTCTTTGGTGAACTTGGCTTTGGGAAACGAACGGCCCTGGCCGACGAGTAATTCGGTTACCATTTCAGGATCGCAGATATAGTGTATGTTCAAAGGTCCACGAACATAAGTTTCACGCAGAGTTTCTGCCGGGATGACTTCAAACATGTTGCGGCCAGCTGACCTTGCAAACTGAAGCAGTGTCACCGGCTTTGTCGCAAGCCTAGCGGTAACAGGAGCGACAGTACCCTGCCTCAACTTCGTAATTTCAACTGCAGTCAAGCCCCAACCCTTTTAGAATTATTCTTTCTTTCGGACACATTAAGGTGAAAAAATTCCCACTTAGCAACGAGATCCTCGATTTTGGGTACCCTGCTCTGCAATTGTGCAAAAAATTTGCGGCCTCCTATACCAAAAACTTGCGTGAATCGCCCAACAATCGCGGTAGGCTTCAAAGGATTGGCGCCAAACTGTGAACCCAATTTGGACCAACTAAGTCCTCATTATGCCGGTATTGGTACTTTCCAAGCGCGAAAAACGAAGACATTTGGATGACAGCCACCGACGCCAATCTGCCGGACCGGGATTCCGGTGAAACGGAAAACCGGCTTCTGCAAAACATCATAGATTATACTGCCATGAGCTTTGCGCTTCTGTGGCAGCGGCAGGCTATTTATCTGGCCACGACCATTTTGACTGCGTTCTTCTTCGATCCCTTTAACGCCATGTTGTTCTATGGGACGATCCTCATTTGTGAAGTGCAAGATTTATTGCTGGCCAAACGCGTACCGCGCTTAAAGCCAGACCAGCACAAAGCAATAGGTATGATGGTTGTTTGGATTCTGTTGAACACGGTCCTGAGCTCAGCCGCAATCTGCCTGTACGCAGTTTCAGTTGCTTTCGCACAGCCCGCCGGTGGTCACTTTACGCCAATGTTCTTCTTGTTTGCTGCGGCGTTGTTTGCAGCAATGAACAACCATCAGTTTCTGTGGGCGATGATTGTCCGTTTGGCCATGTACGGCGTTTCGTTCATGTTGATTGTCGTCAAGGATATCTGGATCGAACGCCCCGAGCTTTCATCTGAACTCTGGCTGCACTTCTTCACCGTTATCTTTGTAATGTATTTTCTGATCGACTGTTCGATGGTGTTTCTGAAGCTCTACCGCAGGAATTTGGAGCAACTCGAAAAGCTCAAAGCAGAGCACGAAAGAACAAAAGCGGCCTACATTGCAAAGACTCAGTTCATATCGACAGTCAGCCATGAGCTGCGTACGCCTCTTACATCGATCAAGGGGTCACTTGACCTAATCAACACAGGCGCATTGGGTGAAGTTCCAGATTCAATGCAAAGCCTCATACACTTAGCGTGCAAAAACAGCGAACGGCTAGCATCACTTATCAATGATGTGCTGGACATCCAAAAAATGGAGGCCGGTGAAATGAACTACCGTGAAGGAACTATTGATGTACATACGCTGGTTCAGGAAGCGATTTCCGTTAACACCGGTTACACCAGTGCTCACAACGTAGAAATTGTGGAGGACATAAGGGGAAACAAAGATCTGTTCGTTAAAGGTGATGCGTCCCGCCTTCTTCAAGTGTTGGCCAACATGATCTCCAACGCAGCCAAATTTTCCCTTGATGGAGGCGAGATAACGGTCGGATGCGAAAAAGTCCGTGGGAAGATTCGCCTCTTCGTCAAAGACCACGGCATAGGGATACCCGAGGGGTGCCAGGACAAAGTCTTCGATCGTTTTTCACAGATTGACTCTTCCGATGAACGTCACGCAGGCGGTACAGGGCTCGGGATGCACATTTCAAAAGAAATTGTGGAGCATTTTGGAGGAGAAATAGACTACAGAAGCAAACTTGGTGAAGGCACAGAGTTTTTTATTATGCTTCCCGCCATAAGCGGGCATGAAGTAGGTACCGCCGGAGACGAGCAGACCTCACTACCCTGCGCCATGCAATCCAAGCAACATTAGCGGAATCCTACTGAGCAATTTCGATGGCACATCACCGTACTACTTCGAAGCAATCCCATGGTTCCCGAGCGGATTTTCCATGGTAGAGTTAACCCTAAAATCACAAGACCTCGTGGCACACTCGAAACCGCCTGTGGTGAAAAGAGGGATTCTGCGTAATGCCAATGCAACTCCAAAAAGAAAATGCTGTTCCGATCATGCGATCGGAACAGCAAACTCGTTACTAAGTACATTTCCTAAGATGCGGTAGGTTCACAACTTTCGGCAAAAAGGCCTCCTACTTGCAGGCCGCGATATCACAAGATTTATATTAAGGTATGAACTATCCAAGCACTGAGAATTTCTCGTGTTTTGTTCGTTTCCGCTGTTCCAAATGATAGAAACTGGAAACAAAGAAGCCAATGGCCACCAAACTGTTAACGTTTTTCAGCTTACCCATCGATTCGGCACTCTCTATTTGAACTAATTCACTCGTTGTCCTGCGCTTAAATATCCAGCATGTCGAACAACATCGGCTTCGGGGGTTCCCGATTAAGGTTCAGGATAGCGGCTACAACTTCGCGGGCCTCTCCACGGGCTTCTAGGCTTTCCCCCACTAGCCGACGGGTCCAGCTATCGTCGGGGTCCAACCCTTGAACACCCGCCATTTAATGCTTTGCAAGTTGCTGGGCGTCGATGAACTTCTGAGTGGCAGATCTAGTGGCAACCTCAGGTTGCCGCCTGTACGTAAGCAAACGATGCCGTTCAATTTATGCGTAATCGATGCGAAAATATTGCGTAAAGGTCTACGAAACAGTTGAAATTACAGTGATTTTTTTGAGTTTCACTCCGAAAGGTATTGTTTTTATTTTCAATAACTTACAAGATATGGTGCGGTCGAGAAGACTCGAACTTCCACGGGTGTTACCCCACAGCGACCTCAACGCTGCGCGTCTACCAATTCCGCCACGACCGCACTGCCAATGACTTGGTAGAGGGGCATATAGACGGTGGTGAGCAGGATGTGAAGAGGCAAAAAACACGCCGATTTGAATTCCGCGGTGCCATCCATATCTGTACTGCAGACAGCGTATATTTCCCCCTTCCCCGGAGCCCGCCCATGACCGCGCAAGATCCCCGCCCAATTGTCCAGATTGATATCGTCTCAGACGTCGTGTGCCCCTGGTGCATCGTGGGGTTTCGCCAGCTTGACCAGGCTTTGAAAGAACAAAACGTGCTCGCCAATCTCAGATGGCATCCTTTTGAGCTGAACCCCAATATGCCGCCAGAGGGTCAGAATCTGCGCGAACATATCATGGAGAAGTATGACTCGACGGTCGAGCAGAGCCAGCAGGCCCGTGATCGGCTAACCCAGATCGGCGCCGAGCTTGGCTTTTCGTTCAACTTCAATGACGACAGCCGGATGGTAAATACTTTTGCAGCGCATCAGCTGCTGGACTGGGCCGAAACGCAAGGCCGCCAGCATCCGTTGAAGATGGCCCTGTTCGAGGCTTACTTCACCAATCAACAGGACGTATCCCAATCCGAGGTCCTGCTTGATGCGGCCCAAGCGGCGGGGCTGGACCGGGACGCCGCCCAAGCGGCTCTGACTTCGGGCGATCACGTTGCGGCGGTTCGCGAAAAGCAACAGTTCTGGACCAGTCGTGGTGTTTCAGGTGTTCCGTCGATGGTGTTTGCTGGCAAGTACCTGGTGACCGGTGCGCAGGGGGCCGAAACCTATTCGGACCTGTTGCAGCGGTGCCTGACCGAGGCTGCGTGACCTCTTTTCTTCGCACTGCCCCGGCGGTATGGAGCACTTATGGAATGGAAGATCACTGACGGGCTGACCGATTACAATGACGCCGTCGCCTTCATGGAGGCGCGCGTGGCTGCAATTGCGGCCGGAGAAGCGGATGAGTGTGTGTGGCTGCTGGAGCATCCGCCGCTATACACCGCTGGCACGTCAGCCCGGATCGAGGATCTGACCGACCCGGATCGCTTTCCGGTCTTTGAGGCCAAGCGCGGCGGTGAATACACCTATCACGGCCCCGGCCAGCGCGTGGCCTATGTAATGCTGGACCTGAACAAACGCGGCAAGGACGTGCGCCGCTTCGTCAAGCAACTGGAAGAATGGGTGATCGCAGCGCTGGCCGAGTTCAACGTGCATGGTGAAATCCGCGACGGACGCGTTGGTGTTTGGGTGCGGCGCAATGACAAACCGCTGACCGCTTCGGGCCAACCTGCCGAGGATAAAGTGGCCGCGATCGGATTGCGCCTGCGCAAATGGGTCAGCTTCCACGGCATCTCGATCAATGTCGAACCTGACCTCGAGCATTTTTCAGGTATTGTCCCCTGCGGCATCACCGAACATGGGGTTACGTCGCTTGTCGATCTGGGGTTGCCGGTCACCCTGGTGGACGTGGACACGGCCCTGCGGAAAACTTTTTCAGAGGTTTTTGACCTCGATAGGGCCTGAATCGATACCCGCGAATCGTTCAGAGTCCATATTCTGTTAACAATATCGCGATTTTTGGCAGCTCTGTTTCCACATTGGACCGAAATTTCCAAATATTTACAGTTCAAAATGAGCAAATTAGCCAAAAGCTCACTCAAATAGATACATCCTGCGTGTTTGGGGGTAGTATAGACTTACCGTTCTTAGAGTGAGTGGTGTGTTAACCGGTGATCTTGGGTCATCCCGAGTAATCGGAAAGGTATTAGTTAACGAGTCTGCCGTTCCGACCCCAAATCGGAGCGGCAATTCACATTCAACTCTATGGATTCTCTTCCGTATGCCCGAAACGTGACGACCCGACATACGCGCGGTCGATCTGCTCAAGCTCAAGCGTGGCGTGACCAATGGCAAATCGGTCGCGGAGCGAATGTCTGACGCTGGCTCTCACCCCTTCCGCATCAGCCCAGGCCGCCGCGTCCACGACCAGATGGGCCGTCAACGCAGGCTCTCTCTCCTGCATGCTCCACAAGTGGATATGGTGAACCTCGGACACTCCGGGTATGTCCTCGATGGCCGAGGCAACTTCTTCCGGGTCCAGATCGGGGGGCGCTGCCATCATCAGAACGCGGATCGTTTCGCCAATTTCACTTTTGACATGCCACAGTATGTAGGCCGAAATCAGGATCGTGACGGCGGGGTCTACCCATGTCCAGTTGAACAGGATCACCGCGGTGCCGGCAATAATCACAGCCACCGATCCCAAGGCGTCCGCCACGTTGTGCAGAAACGCCGCCCGGATGTTCATGCTGTCCTTGGCCATCGAGTAAGTTAGCGCAGCCGTGACAAGGTCCACAATCAAAGCCAGCGCCGCAATCCATACGACCATCCAGCCGTTAACCGGCTCAGGCTCAAAAAACCGCATCACACCCTCGTAGAACAGGTACACCGACAGCACGACCAGAGTGGTATAGTTGACAAGCGCGGCTACGACCTCGGCCCGGCCATAGCCGAAACTCATGCGTGGGTCGGCAGGTCGGCGGGCGATTTTGCGGGCAAAAAACGCGATGACCAGCGCAATAGCGTCAGAGAAGTTATGCAGGGCGTCGGCGATCAACGCCAGCGACCCTGAAAAAATGCCCCCAATGACCTGTGCCAGCGTCAGGAACATGTTGACGGCAATGGCCCAAGCAACGCGCGCGTCCCCTGCTTCCGGGTCTATGTGATGGTGCGCGTGGCTGTGCCCCTTATGAGAGTGATTATGTGCCATCTGAAATGTTTGTCCCTTGTTACGGCTGCACATTGCATGTAATTCCTCTAGTAACTAGAGGTTCAAGAGCCCTGAGGAAAAAAGATGTATTCAATTGGGTTTCTGTCGCGTCATACGGGGGTCAAGGTTCCGACCATCCGGTTTTATGAAGACAAAGGGCTGTTGCCGCGTCCGGACCGAACAGCGGGTAATCAGCGCCGGTACGACGACACTGCATTGAAACGGCTGCTTTTTATTCGCCATTGCCGCGATCTGGGTTTACCGCTGACCGATGTCGTAGGTTTGCTGTCTCTGGAAGGCGCGTCTGGCCGCGACCTTAACCAAGCGCATGAAATTGCCGAAAGACAGCTGGCCGACCTGCGGGACCGTATTTCCCGCCTGCGCAGCCTTGAGGCCGAACTGACCCGAATTTCCAAAGCCTGCGATGGCAAGCACGACCATGTCTGCGCCGTGCTTCACGCATTTGGCGATCACAGTGAGTGCGCGGGGCCACACGCGCACTCGAAGTAACTGCTTGCCGGTCAGCTCAGCGCGGCTTTGATCTTTTCGGCATGCTGCGCGATCAGGTCGAAATCGCCCATCGTTCCGGGTGCCCGCACGGCAACACCATCATGGCGTGGCAGGATATGGAAATGCAGATGGAACACCTCCTGCCCTCCGGCGGCCTCGTTGAATTGCTGGACCGTGACCCCATCCGCATCGAACGCTGCAACGACGGCCTTGGCCATTTTCTGGACCGTTGCGGTCACAGCAGCCAGTTGTGCAGGCGTTGCATCCAGAATGTTGCGGCAGGGGGTTTTAGGGATCACCAGCAGATGCCCGTCCGCGCGCGGCATGATATCCATGAAAGCCACCGTATCGTCATCTTCGTATACTCGGCTCGAAGGGATTTCTGCGCGCAAAATCTTGGCAAAAATATTCTCGGGATCATAAGCGGTCATTTCAATTCTCCGATTAACGCGTTGCCGACAGTTCTGCGGCGCACCCTGGCCCGGGTCAAGCGGGGAACGCAATTCCCAGCCGCCCCCTTGAATTCGAGGCGCTGATACCCAGATGAATGAGGAATTTGGTGAAAATTTCGCGGGTCGCCCTCCTGCCCGCGACAATTAATCTTGATCCAGATCAAACTCGACCATTGAAGGTCGTCCCCCCGCAATCTAAAACCAGCAGGAATCCCGCGCGTTGGAGAGGTCCAACTGCGCGGTGCAGTTGCAACAGGAGGCACCTATAATGGCAGACGCAGCCATTCATGGTCACGACCATGAAGACCAGCGCACATTTTTCCAGCGCTGGTTCATGTCGACCAACCACAAGGACATCGGGATTCTATACTTGGTCGTCTCGGCACTTGCCGGTCTGATTTCAGTTCTGATGACTGTTGTCATGCGGATCGAATTGATGGAACCCGGGGTGCAGCATATGTGCCTGGAAGGCTTCCGACTGTTCGGCAGCGGAGCCGAGCTCTGCACCCCTAACGGACACCTGTGGAACGTTATGATCACCTATCACGGTGTTCTGATGATGTTCTTCGTGGTCATCCCCGCGCTTTTCGGCGGATTTGGCAACTATTTCATGCCGTTGCAGATCGGTGCACCGGACATGGCCTTCCCGCGGATGAACAACCTGTCCTTCTGGCTTTATGTCGCTGGTACGTCGCTGGGTGTGGCCTCGTTGCTGAGCCCCGGTGGTAACGATCAGCTCGGTTCGGGCGTTGGCTGGGTTCTGTACCCGCCGCTGTCGACGACCGAAGGCGGCATGTCCATGGACCTTGCGATCTTTGCCGTGCACGTATCGGGCGCCTCCTCGATCCTCGGCGCGATCAACATGATCACCACCTTCCTGAACATGCGTGCCCCGGGCATGACTCTGTTTAAGGTGCCGCTGTTCAGCTGGTCGATCTTTGTCACCTCGTGGCTGATTCTGTTGTCCCTGCCGGTTCTGGCGGGTGCGATCACCATGTTGCTGATGGATCGCAACTTTGGCTTCACCTTCTTTGATCCCGCCGGTGGCGGCGATCCGATCCTGTATCAGCACATCCTGTGGTTCTTTGGCCACCCGGAAGTGTACATCGTGATCTTGCCTGGGTTCGGAATTATCAGTCACGTCATCGCCACCTTCTCGCGCAAGCCGGTCTTCGGTTACCTGCCGATGGTTTGGGCGATCATCGCGATTGGTGTGCTGGGCTTTGTCGTATGGGCGCACCACATGTACACCGTTGGCCTGTCACTGCGTCAGCAGGCGTACTTCATGCTGGCCACGATGGTCATTGCGGTGCCGACCGGGGTTAAGGTCTTCTCGTGGATCGCGACCATGTGGGGCGGTTCGATCGAGTTCAAGACACCGATGCTGTTCGCCTTCGGCTTCCTGTTCCTGTTCACCGTAGGCGGTGTGACCGGTGTGGTTCTGTCGCAGGCCGGTGTGGACCGTGCGTATCACGACACCTATTACGTGGTTGCGCACTTCCACTACGTGATGAGCTTGGGTGCCGTGTTTGCGATCTTCGCGGGCGTGTACTTCTACTTCTCGAAAATGACAGGTCGTCAGTACTCGGAATTCTGGGGCAAGGTTCACTTCTGGCTGTTCTTCATCGGCGCCAACCTGACCTTCTTCCCGCAGCACTTCCTGGGCCGTCAGGGCATGCCGCGTCGTTACATCGACTACCCCGAGGCATTCGCTCAGTGGAACTTTGTATCGTCGATTGGTGCGTTCATCTCGTTCGCTTCGTTCCTGCTGTTCTTCGGCATCGTGATCTACGCCCTGCTGCGCGGCGCGAAAGAAACACGTCCGAACCCGTGGAACGAATACGCGGACACGCTGGAATGGACCCTGCCTACCCCGCCGCCCGAACACACGTTCGAACAGCTGCCAAAGCAGGAAGACTGGGATAAGGGCCACGCCCACTAATCCCGGCAATATAGACTGACAAAGCCCCGCAGATGCGGGGCTTTTCATTTTTCACGCCTCAAGAATTAAACAACGCTGGCATAGACTTGCCCGAGAATAAGCCGCTAGACTGATCTGCAATCGCCAATTGCGCAGGACCCGGTCGGTCATGATCCTTCACGACGGAATTACTGTACGACAGATGGTCAAGGGCTCCTTTGGCTTTATCTGCATCGTGCTGACATGGACGCTGCTGGTTGTTCTGGCGGACGAGATCACGACAATCGAGTTGATCTCGAACCCCAGCCCGCCCGTCACCATGCTCGGGCTGGCAGTGGCATTCTTTCTGGGCTTCAAAAACACATCGGCCTTTGCGCGCTGGTCCGAAGCGCGCAGCATCTGGGGCGAGATCGTCAATGCCAGCCGGGACTGGGGCAACACTATTAGCAATCTGGTGCTGCCCGACGGCACACCGATTGATCCCGCGCTGCGCGACGAACTGATCGAACGTCACATCGCGTGGCTCAATATGCTTGCCTTTCAGCTGCGCCAGCCCTCGCCGACAGGACGCAGCCGACGCCCATGGATGTTTGGGCACAAACCTATTTCTGACCGAACCGAGTTGCATCAAATGCCCGAATGCTGGCGCGAACGCCAGTTGCCAATCGACTTGGCAAGGCTTGAGGGCAAGAGCAATCGCGCCGCCTATCTGTTGTTTCTTCAGGGCGAAAAGCTAGCAGAATTGGCACGCAGCCGCGGCATTGACCCCTATTGGCACGTCGCCCTGATGGACCGCCTCGCGCGGTTTACGACGACACAGGGGCAATGTGAGCGCATCAAGAACACACCCTTCCCAAGACAGGTTGCCGAGGTCGGTCGCGTCTTCAGTTGGATCTTCATCTTCATGCTGCCGCTGGCGTTCAACGACGAGCGATCAATCATCCCCGGGGCAGATATCTCTGTATGGCAGCTTGTTATTTTCGACTGGCTGACATTCGCGCCGGTTGGGGCGCTGGTTTGTTGGATCTTCTTTGTCACCGAACGCGTCAGCGCCTCGATGGAGGATCCGTTCGAAGGGGATGTGACCGATGTTCCGATCTCGGCCCTTTGTCGCAGCATCGAGATTGACTTACGGCAGATGACAGACTGCGGGGTTGCGCCTCAACCCGCGCAACCCATCGAAAAAGTTCTGTTTTAGAGCGACCCGATTTGGCGTGTCCGCAACGCCATTTCAGGGTGCGTTCGATAATCTGCCCAAATTAGGGTATCATGTATCCAGAAACCCTGGGATCGGAGCCATCAGATGCCCGAAATTGACTTTTGGTTTTCCATCGGCAGCACATACAGCTTCCTGACAATCATGCGCCTGGATGATTGGTGTGATGAGCATGACGCGACCGTCAATTGGCGACCGTTTAACGTGCGCACCGTGATGTCCGAACAACAGAACATTCCATTTGCAGGCAAACCGGCCAAATCCGCATATATGTGGCGTGATATCGAGCGGCGAGCCGCAAAATACCACCTGCACGCAACGCTTCCTGCACCCTACCCGATCTCGGATCTTGCGCTGGCCAATCAGGTTGCCGTGCTGGGTATGGCGGATGGCTGGGGTAAATCCTTTACTCAAAACCTGTACCGCATCTGGTTCGAAGAAGGGATCGAGGCGGGCAGCGAAACCGCGTTATCAGAAGCGCTGCATCGGTGTCAGCAGGACCCGCGCCTGACCCTTGCCCGCGCACGCAGCCCCGACACGATCTCGGCGCTTGAAACCGAAACCGAACAGGCCACAAAGCTGGGCGTTTTTGGCGCCCCCAGCCTGGTCGTTCGCGGCGAGGTTTTCTGGGGCGATGACCGGCTGGACGACGCGTTATCCTGGGCCAGAGTTGGGCACGTCATCTGATCTTTCCTGTTAGACACCGGCAGGTGTTGCGCTATTTTTGCACCATGCCGTATCGATGGAATCAAACCTCAAGTTCCGAGCAAGAGTTGCGCCTGTGGCCGCATAACTCTCTGCCCCCACGCTGGGCGATGCGTGTGGTGTTGGCGGTCTTTTTGTTTGGCTTGATTCCCCTGATGGCTGTTCTTGGGTCGGTTTTGCTGTGGGGTTTGCTGCCATTCATGCTGTTGACCGTTCTGGGACTGTGGTTCGCGATCCAGTCCAATTACCGTGCACGCAGCGTTTTCGAGGTGTTGACCTTGACCAGATCGCAGGCCCGTCTGGTGCAGCATCACCCCCAACGGGGGCAGCAGGCGTGGTCGTGCAACCGCTATTGGGCGCGCCCCGAAATGCACGAGCGCGGAGGCCCGGTCCCGAATTATGTCACACTGACCGGTGACGGTCGCGAAGTTGAAATCGGCGCGTTTCTGTCTGAGGAAGAGCGGATTTCGCTGTTTGATGAGCTTACAAAAAAACTGCGCGAACCCGTCGCGCAGTCTTAGCATCTGGCAAAAGAAAAGGGCTTAGCAACCGCCGCTTGCCCCAGCGCAAAGCTGGTCTTTGACCATCGGGCCAACCTTGCCGAAATCCATCTGGCCGGTGTAGCGAGTTTTCAGCTCACCCATCACTTTGCCCATGTCGCGGATCGACCCGGCGCCGGTGGCCGTGATTGCGGACTGAATGGCCTTGCTCACCTCGTCATCGTCCAATTGCTTGGGCAGAAATTCCTCGATGACCTCGACCTCGCGCAGTTCCCGTTCGGCCAGATCCAAACGGCTGCCCTCTTCATAGGCACGGGCGCTTTCTTTGCGCTGCTTGGTCATTTTACCAAGAATTTCAAGCACCTCTGCGTCGCCGCAGCCTTTGGCTTCTTCGTTGTCAGACGCGCGCGAAGCGATGTCACGGTCCTTGATCGCAGCATTAATCAAGCGCAGCGTCGACAGACGCTCGGCATCCTTGTCTTTCATTGCTTGCTTCAGGGCAGTGTTCACCCTTGATCGCATATCCATATGTTCTGTCCATCCCCATGGCAAAGGAACCCCGACCATATCGAAACAAAAAGCGCGATACAACAGGGGGCGCATGCAGCTAACTTATTGATTTTAAACAATAGCCTAAAAATTGAACAGACTTGACCCGAGCGGACAACCCCCTTAGGTATGCGCCGGTTTACCTTGCAGGAGAGTCGCGCCATGGCCCAGAACGCCCCGTCCAAGCCCACCGCATGTCTGGCATTGGCCGACGGTACATTGTTCTACGGTATGGGCTTCGGTGCCACCGGCCAAACCGTGGCTGAACTGTGCTTTAACACCGCCATGACCGGATACCAGGAAATCATGACCGACCCCTCTTATGCGGGACAGATCGTGACCTTCACCTTCCCTCATATCGGCAATGTCGGCGTAAACCCCGAGGATGACGAGACTGGCGATCCGGTTGCCGCCGGAATGGTGGTCAAATGGGACCCGACCGAGCCATCGAACTGGCGCTCGGCCGAAGAACTGAAGGCCTGGCTGGCCCGCCGCGGCCGCATCGCCATCGGTGGCGTGGACACCCGCCGCCTGACCCGCGCCATCCGTCAGCAAGGCGCACCTCATGTCGCGTTGGCGCATGATCCCGACGGTAACTTTGATATCGAGGCATTGGTCGCCGCCGCGCGTGGCTTTGCCGGTCTGGAAGGCATGGATCTGGCCAAAGAGGTCACCTGCGCCCAAAGCTATCGCTGGGACGAAATGCGGTGGGCCTGGCCGGACGGGTATAAACGTCAGGAAGCTCCGGTGCATAAAGTAGTCGCCGTCGACTTTGGCGCAAAGCGCAATATCCTGCGCTGCCTCGCCTCGGCTGGTTGCGACGTCACGGTTTTGCCTGCAACGGCGACAGCTGCCGAGGTGCTGGCCCATAATCCCGATGGCGTGTTCCTGTCGAACGGCCCCGGAGACCCGGCAGCCACTGGTGAATACGCCGTGCCGATGATCAAAGAGGTTCTAGACGCCACCGATCTGCCCGTCTTTGGCATTTGTCTGGGCCACCAGATGCTGGCGCTGGCTTTGGGCGGCCATACCGTCAAGATGAACCACGGCCACCATGGGGCCAACCATCCGGTCAAAGACCTGGATACCGGCAAGGTCGAGATCACCTCGATGAACCATGGCTTCGCTGTGGATGGCCAGTCCCTGCCCGACGGCGTTGTGGAAACCCACCGCTCGTTGTTTGACGGGTCCAACTGCGGCATCCGCATGACCGATCGCCCTGTCTATTCAGTGCAGCACCACCCCGAAGCCTCACCCGGCCCACAGGACAGCTACTATCTGTTCGAACGCTTTGCCGAAGCAATGGCAGACAAGAAAGCACAGGCTTAACCACTCCATCGTTTAGTGTTAACGCGCTGTTAACCTTGATTGAGCCACCCTGACGCGGGTCACCGTGTCAGGGTTTTTTTATGGTTGAACATAGCCTGCAGCAATTCGCGCGCGCCGCGCCGATTTCTTTTGGGGCGCGGAAACCCCTTGGCGCCTGTTTACTCGAACGTGGATGCATCACCCCCGCGCAGCTCGAAAAGGCGCTGCACTTGCAATCCAGACAACAGGCCCCGCTGGGCGAGATCCTTGTCGGAGAGGGCTGGATCAGCCGTCAGGAAGTCATGGATGCTTTGTCCGAGCAGACCAATCTGCAAATTGCCGATCTGAAAAACACGCCCCCCTCCCCGACCTTATGTGACATCAAACCGGTCGAGTTCTGGCTGAAGCATAATGTGATCCCGTGGCAACGCATCGGCCCGATCCTGCTGATCGCGACCGCTGATCCGAACCGCTTTGCCGCGGTACGCGCCGCCCTGTCCCACACCGAACACACGATTGCCCCGGTACTTGCATCGGCCAGTCAGATTGATCACGCGATTGCCAGCTCATTTTCCGAAACTTTGGCAAAAGGCGCGGAAACCCGGGTCGGCAAGGATCAGAGCTGTCGATCGTGGACGCCGACAAAGCGCGCGGGTCCCATCGCTGTCCTTGCGGGACTTCTTTTCTTTTTTACAGCCTTTCCTCTGGTTGGTCTGACTGTTCTTTTGACCACAGCCACGGTTTCGCTGCTTATGTTCATGATTTTGCGCATGGCAGGCTTGGTCTCATATCTTATGAGATACCGCCTAGTGTGCCCAACGCCCGAACCTGTTCCGCTGCGATTACCACGCGTGTCGATGATGGTACCCCTTTACAAAGAACGAGAAATAGCAAGCGCCTTAATTAAGCGGCTACAACGCCTGACCTACCCAAAGGCGTTGTTGGATGTCATTCTGGTGCTGGAGGCCTCAGATGAGGTCACGCGCACCACATTGGGACGAGTGGATCTACCCAGCTGGATCAGAACTGTTGAAGTCCCAGAACTGAACGGACTGACGACAAAGCCCCGCGCGATGAACTACGCGCTGGATTTTTGCCGTGGCGACATTCTGGGTGTGTGGGATGCCGAGGACGCCCCGCAATCGGATCAGATCGAACGGGTGGTCCGGCATTTTGCGCGGGCTGACGAGGACGTCGTCTGCCTGCAAGGTGTTCTGGATTATTACAACCCGCGCACAAATTGGCGGTCACGCTGTTTTACAATCGAATACAACAGCTGGTTTCGGATCATCCTGCAAGGCATTGCGAATCTGGGTCTGGTCGTCCCGCTTGGGGGCACAACATTCTTTTTCCGCAGGGACAAGCTGCTGGAGCTTGGCGGCTGGGATGCCCACAATGTAACGGAAGATGCCGATCTGGGCGTGCGCCTCAGCCGCGCGGGCTATCGAACCGAGATGGTTGATACCACCACCTATGAAGAGGCAAACTTTCGCGCCTGGCCCTGGGTCAAACAGCGCTCGCGCTGGCTGAAGGGGTTCATGGTGACCTATCTGGTGCACATGCGTGCGCCGCGGCGTCTGCTGGGTGACATCGGGTTCAAGCGATTTCTTGGCGTTCAGGCGTTCTTTTTAGGCACTATTGGCCAGTTTTTAATGGCACCGGTCCTATGGCTGTTCTGGTTGGCGACTCTGGGCTTGCCTGGCCCGTTCGATCCGCTTTTATCTGATTGGGCCTTCCACACACTCATCAGCCTGTTTCTGGTGGCAGAGATCACCAATCTGGTCGTTGGAATGCTGGCCGTAGCAGCACAGGAAAGACGATTCCTTATGCCGTGGGTTCCAACAATGCCGCTTTATTTTCCGCTAGGCGTGTTAGCCGCCTACAAAGCCCTGTGGGAACTGGCCAGCAACCCGTTCTTCTGGGACAAAACCCAGCATGGGCAAGCCCGCGAAGAAGTACAGCCGCACTGACGGTCATTTTTCGCGCAGCACCGCATCCTGTTTCAGCCGGGTCATGAAGGCCACCGAGATATGTTCTTTCAGCGCGCGCTCTGCCGACTCTTCATCCCGTGCGGTGATTGCCTCAACAATGCCCTTATGCTCACTTTGCGCAATCTCGCCACGGCCCTGAACGGCAAGCGAGGTCGTAGCCATCAACGCCATGGTGCGGTGCACAAGATTCAGCTGCTGCACCAGATACCGGTTGTGCGAAGCCAGATGGATCTGTTCATGAAACCGCCGGTTAGCCCGCGACAGTGCCGTTGGATCATTCACCAGCGCATCGTCAGCGGCGACCATGTCCTGTAGCACTTTGATCTCTTCTTCGGTGGCGTGTTTCGCGGCCAGCTTTGCGGCCAACCCTTCCAACTCGCGCCGGACCACATAAAGTTCGGCCATTTGGTTGTGATCCAATGAGGCCACGATCAGTGATCGTCCGTCACGCTCTAGCAGGGACTGCGTCTCAAGTCGCTGCAACGCTTCGCGGATAGGTGTACGAGACACGCCAAATCGTTCTGCCAGCTCACTTTCGACCAATCGGTCGCCGGGCTTGTAAACGCCCACATCAATCGCTTCGAGAATAAGGTTATAGGCGTCTTTGTTGGGCTGACGGGATTGCGGCATGGGGTGTTTTTTCTCCTCGTTCGGACATGTCTATCCGCCTCAGGCCCGTGCAATCAAGTGTAGCATTGAAAACCTGTGCATGGCGGCCTAAACCCAACCCATGGTCAAACCTTCTTTTTCGCACGTCAGCCAATGGGTGTTCGACCTCGACAACACGCTGTACCCGCCTCATATGCAACTATTCGACCAGATCGAGGTTCTGATGACGGATTACGTGGTGCAGGCCATTGGCGTCGACCGGGCCGAGGCGGATCGTCTGCGCTCGCACTATTGGCGGGAATACGGCACCACGCTGGCCGGCTTGATGGCCGAGCATGACCTGGACCCCGACCCATATCTATACGCCGTGCATCAGGTGGACATGAGCCACATGGACCCCGACGCTGAGTTGGCCGACCACATCAGGTCCCTTCCCGGCCGTCGTATCGTTTACACCAACGGCAGCGCGCCTTATGCCGAACGGGTGCTAAAAGCACGCGGCCTCAGCGGTTTGTTCGATGCGGTTTATGGCGTAGAACACGCGGGCTATCGTCCAAAACCCCAACAGGCCGCGTTCGAGGCGATCTTTGCACAGGATGGCATCGACGCCGCCAAGGCGGCTATGTTTGAAGATGATCCGCGCAATCTGACTGCTCCGCACGCGATGGGAATGCGCACTGTTCACGTCGCGCCCGAGCCGCATAAGGCTGAGCATATCCACCATCATACCGACGATTTGACCGCGTTTCTGGCCCGCCTGCGATAGGCTGTCACACTGCGACGATCTGCACATTCTGCAGGTGCATCATCGACCCTATATGCGCCTCAGCGACGAACAGAATCGGAGACCCCATGAGCGCGATCGAGATGCCCGGACGCCTGCCCATCTGGCAGCGCCTGTTGTTTGCAATCCCCCTGTTTGGCTGGCTAGCCAAGGATGCCGCTCATGCAAAGGGCGAAGAATGGGGTTATACAGCGGCCGCGATTTTCAGCATGTGGGGATGTTCTGCCCTGTTGTTTGGCTTGCCGGGCCTGTACATCCCGGCGGTGATGATGGTGCCGGTGATGTTCCTGATCCTCATCCTGATCTCGCGCGGCTGACACGCGAGACAGGATGTCACTTGGCACCGGCGGAGGAACCGAACTAGGGTCTGCCCAACACTCGGAGGCCAAGGTCATGAAAGACAGCTGTGACATCCTGATTTCCGGCGGAGGAATCGCCGGTCTGACCGCCGCGGCGGCCTTTGGAACCGCCGGGTTCGACGTTATTTGCGTGGACCCGACGCCCCCGATAACCGAGCGCGACGTGGACGGCTCTGATTTGCGAACCACCGCATTTCTTCAGCCCGCACACGGGCTGTTAGAGCAATGTGGGTTGTGGCAACGGCTGGACGCACACGCGGCCCCTTTGCAGATCATGCGGATTGTGGACGCAGGCGGAGATGTTCCTGAACCCCGCGTTGTGCGCGATTTCAACGCCGCTGATATCTCGGATCAACCGTTCGGCTGGAACCTGCCCAACTGGCTGCTGCGGCGCGAGATGGTGGCACGACTGGCCGTACTGCCCAATGTCGATTTCCGTGCCGGTACAGGCACCGTCAGCCTGTTCACCCGCACTGCCGAAGCGCGTGTCGGCCTGAGTGACGGCAGCCGCATTCGTTGCAAGCTGGTGGTCGCTGCTGACGGGCGCAACTCTCCCATGCGCGAGGCGGCTGGGATCAAGGTCCATACAACGCGCTATGGCCAGAAGGCATTGGCCTTTGCGGTCACACATCCGATTCCCCATGACAATGTCTCGACCGAGATCCATCGCTCGGGTGGGCCCTTCACCCTGGTCCCCCTGCCCGATTGGCAGGGGCAACCGTCTTCGGCGATTGTGTGGATGGAGCGCGGACCCCGCGCGGTTGAGTTGCTCAACACCGAGCCCGAAGCGTTTGAGGCGCTGATGACCGAACGGTCCTGTGGGTTGTTCGGACCGTTAAAACTGGCTTCGCGCCGGACCATCTGGCCGATCATCAGCCAGTCCGCAGAACGTCTGGCTGGCGAGCGAGTCGCACTAATGGCCGAAGCTGCCCATGTGGTGCCGCCAATTGGAGCCCAGGGATTGAACATGTCGCTGGGCGATCTGAGCAGTCTGCTGGAACTGGCGCAGGCCCGCCCCGAAGGTTTGGGCGACGCGCAGATGCTCGAGGCCTATCACAAAGCCCGCCATACCGAGATCGAGATGCGGGTCAAAGGAATTGATCTGTTAAACCGCGCCTCGATGATCGAGGCGCGACCGTTAAGGGACGTGAGGGCAATGGGGTTGAATGCGCTCTATTCCCTGCCGGCTGTTCGCAAGACCTTGATGGAAATGGGCCTCGGCGTACGCTAAGGCCCGAACGGTTTCACAGAACCTGATCCAGCACGCGCTTGAGCCGCCCGATGGTGCCGTCAACGTCATACAATTTGTCCAAACCAAACAGACCGAGGCGGAAGGTGCTGAATCCTTCGGGCTCATCACATTGCAGCGGCACACCTGCTGCGATCTGCATGCCCAAAGCCGCAAATTTCTTACCATTCTGAACATCTGGATCTGAGGTATAACTGACCACAACGCCCGGCGCGCCAAATCCGTCCGCCGCAACAGAGATAATACCGTATCCCTTCAAGAGCTCCCGCACTCCATTTCCCAGATTCCATTGAGCATTTCGAAGAGTTTCCCAACCGCTTCGCTCGGTCTCGACCATCGTATCGCGGAACGCCTTCAACGCATCCGTGGGCATGGTCGCGTGATACGCGTGCCCGCCATTTTCATAGGCTTGCATTATCTGCCGCCATTTCTTCAGATCAACGGCAAAGCTGTCAGACGTCGTCTCCTCCAACCGCGCTTCGGCACGCTCAGAAAACATGACAAGGCCCGCGCAGGGCGATGCGCTCCAGCCTTTCTGGGGGGCCGAGATCAGAACGTCCACACCGGTGGCCTTCATGTCGACCCAAGCACAACCCGAGGCGATGCAGTCCAGCACCATTAACGCCCCAACCTCATGCGCCGCCGCGGCCATGGCAGTCACGTAATCGTCGGGCAGAATTACACCGGCCGAGGTCTCTACATGTGGGGCAAAAACAACGTCCGGACGCTGTTCACGGATTGTTGAAACAACCTCGTCAATCGGTGCGGGGGCAAAGGGCGACGGGCTGGAATTGCCGGTTTCACGAGCCTTAAGAACCGTCGCCGACGCCGTCAGATCACCGGATTCGATGATCTGGCTCCAGCGGTAGGAAAACCACCCGTTCCGAACGACAAGTACATTGGCGTTGCGTGCAAATTGCCGGGCGACGGCCTCCATCCCATAGGTGCCACCACCAGGGATAATCGCCACACCATCCGCATTATACACATCCTTCAGCAACCCCGAGATGTCCCGCATCACCTGTTGAAACTGCACTGACATGTGGTTCAGAGACCGATCCGTAAACACGACCGAGAACTCTTCGAGCCCAGAGGGATCGACGGTGTCCAATAGCGCTGGCATGGTTTGTCCTTTCAAATTGTCGTCAGCGGCCTCGCGACCCGGGTTAGTTTGCCGAGACCCGTACTGAACCCGAATATCTGGCCTAAGGGAACCAAAAACAAAACACTCAAATGATATTTTGTTGGTCGAATCTGGCAAGAAATGACGCCAATTAGTGTCAGTCGCCCTTTACACTCTGACGTGTTTCTGACCAGATGCACTCACTTTGCAGAAGAAAGGTATTTCGACAGGTGAATGCGCATAAGCGGATCAGTTTTCAAGTTGTACGGGACGAAGTCAAACGGCGGATCGAAAGCCGCATTTGGCCGCAGGGATCGCTTCTGCCAACCGAAACACAGCTTGCCGAGGAATTCAATTGCGCACGCGCGACAGTGAACCGTGCCCTGCGCGAGCTTTCTGATCAGGGCTTTGTCGAGCGCAAACGCAAAAGCGGGACCCGGGTCAAAAAGGAACCCAGCAAGCACGCCAAGCTAGAATTTTCGTTGGCTCGTCAAACGGTTGAAAGCCAAAATGCAACCTATCGGTACTCGCTGGTTGAACGCAACGTGGTCGCAAGCCCCGGTTGGCTGGCTTCACAGATCGGTGTTTCCGCGGACATTCGCGTCCTGCAAGTCATCTGCATGCATTATGCCGACAACCGTCCCTTCCAGTTGGAAGAACGCTGGATCAACATAGATGCGGTACCCGAAATCGAACATGCTGATCTGAGCACCCAGGGCCCCCATGAATGGCTATTGAACGCCTCTCCGTTTACCGAGGCTGAAGTCTCCTTTTGCGCGATCTCCGCGGACGGACGATTGGCGGAATTCATGGGAACTACCCCCGGAACGTCGATGATCCAGCTAGAGCGCACGACCTGGAAGAACGGAAATCCGATGGCATTTGCCCGGATGACACACCATCCCGGATATTGCATCCGCACGCGGTACTGAACGGGCTTATCCGATCGGTCCCGGCAAACGTTCCTCACTTAGCAGGACGTTGGCTTCGACATCTCCTGCGCCGGGCAAGGTCATTATCCGACGGCGCAGGACACGCTCAAAATCCGACAGGTCGCGGGCAACAACCCGCAGACGATAATCGTACAGACCCAGCACATGCTCAACTGTCTGAACTTCGGGAATTGCACTAACCGCGCGCTCAAAATCCTCCAAACTGATCTGTCCCTTGCGTGCCAGTTTTACGCCTAGGAACACGGTCACGCCGAATCCCAACGCCTCGGCATTCAGGCGCAGCCGGCGACCTTTGATAACGCCCGAGGTTTCCAGCCGGCGGATGCGGCGCCATGTCGCCGGTTGTGACAGACCCAGCTTACGCCCCAACGCCCCGGCGCTCTGGGAGGCGTCCTGAGCCAACGCACACAGTATTTTTCGGTCCAGCTCATCCAATTCGGTCATACCGGCAAGACCTCTTCGCTCTTGACCCTCGCGATATGCATCAAGGCCTCAATATCCGCGATATGCGGCAGGGTCAGAATGCGGTCACGGTAGAGTTGTTGGTAGTGTGACATGTCCCTGGCAATCACCGACAGCCGCACATCCACCCTGCCCAGAAATGTTTGCAATTCGATCACCTCGGGCACTTGCCGGGCGGCGGCAGTAAATTCGTCAAACGCGCGCGATTGCGTCTTGTCCAGCGTTACGCGCAGCGAAACCTCGACCGCATACCCAAGCGCCGCCCAATCGATCACGGCCTCCTGCCCCTGGATTATTCCGGTTGCCTGCATCTTTTCGACCCGGCGCCAGCAGACACCCTGGCTGATACGGCAACGCTCGGCCAGTTCCGCAGCAGTCAGGCTGGGATCGGCCTGAAAGTGGCGCAGGATTCGGCGGTCTATGTCATCAAGCATGAATTTTTCGCATTTCTGGTGTTACACGAATTATTCTTCATCTTTTTCACAAATACTCAAGTGCAACCCTATCGCCAATACAACATCCGGCAGGTAAAAACCTCGGCAATCTAACCAGAAAGGACCGGCGACATGCGCGTCTATTACGATCGCGATTGCGACATCAACCTGATCAAAGACAAGAAAGTGGCGATCCTGGGCTACGGCTCGCAAGGCCACGCCCACGCACTGAACCTGCGCGACTCGGGCGCGAAGAACCTTGTCGTCGCTCTGCGCGAAGGCTCCGCATCGGCCAAGAAAGCTGAAGCCGAAGGCCTGGAAGTCATGGGCATCGCCGAAGCGGCAGCCTGGTGCGACGTCATCATGTTCACCATGCCCGACGAACTGCAGGCCGAGACCTACAAGAAATACGTGCATGACAACATCAAGCCCGGCTCTGCCATTGCTTTTGCCCATGGCCTGAACGTGCACTTCGGATTGATCGAGCCGAAAGAAGGCATCGACGTCATCATGATGGCCCCCAAAGGCCCCGGCCACACCGTACGCGGCGAATACGTCAAAGGCGGCGGCGTGCCTTGCCTGGTCGCTGTTGACAGCGACGCGACCGGCAAAGCCCTAGAAATCGGCCTGTCCTATTGCTCAGCCATCGGTGGCGGCCGCTCGGGCATCATCGAAACCAACTTCCGCGAAGAGTGCGAAACCGACCTGTTCGGTGAGCAGGCCGTTCTGTGCGGCGGTATCGTCGAACTAATCCGTTGTGGTTTCGAAACTCTGGTTGAGGCAGGTTATGCACCCGAAATGGCCTATTTCGAGTGTCTGCACGAGACCAAGCTGATCGTTGACCTGATCTATGAAGGCGGTATCGCGAACATGGATTACTCGATCTCGAACACTGCCGAGTACGGCCAGTACGTCACCGGCCCACGGATCCTGCCCTATGAGCAGACCAAGAAAGCGATGAAAGAGACGCTGTCGGACATCCAAACCGGCAAATTCGTGCGTGACTTCATGCTGGAAAACGCTGTTGGTCAGCCGACCATCAAAGCGGCTCGCCGCCACAATGATGAGCACCAGATCGAGCAGGTTGGTAAGAAACTGCGCGACATGATGCCGTGGATTTCCGCCGGCAAGCTGGTCGATCAGGAAAAGAACTGATCCTGCCAAGCGAATGCGAAAGGGCGGCCCATCTGGCCGCCCTTTTTTGTCCATGCCCCAAGCCGAGACGAAGATGGTCCAGCACCCCACATCCCGCGATTGGAGCGGCGTTATCATCCTCGGCCTGATCTGGGGCGGGACATTCATGGTCGTTGCCATGGCGCTGGAAGGGTATGGACCTATCACCGTCGCCACCGCGCGGACGACGCTGGGCGCAGTAATGTTGCTGGGGCTGATGGCCGCTACAAACCGCAAGCTACCCTCGGGGTCGGCCGCCCTGTGGGCTTCGGTCATCGTGATCGGTATCTTGTCCTCGGCCCTGCCCTTTGTTCTGCTAAGCTGGGGGCAGCAATACGTACCGTCCGCCTTCGCGGGACTGTCCATGGCCGCAATCCCTCTGATGGTACTGCCGCTGGCGCACTTCTTTTCGGACGAGCCCCTGAACCTGAGAAAACTGGTGGGCGTGACCCTTGGATTCTGCGGTGCGTTGGTGCTGATCGGCCCCGGCTTGGCGCAACTCGGCCACGGGTCGGAACCTTTGGCGCAACTGGCCTGCATCGGGGCCGCTTTATGCTATTCCTGCGCGTCGATCTTCACCCGGCAGTGCCCGCCCATTGATCCGGTGGTTCTGGCCGCCCTGACCCTGCTGGTCGGCGCAGTAATCCTGCTGCCGATCATGTTCGTGACTGAAGGCGTCCCGACATGGGAAGGTACCCGCCCAAGCATTGCCATCATCGTTTTGGGTTTGGTCCCTACGGCATTCGCAACACTGCTGCGCGTATCCGTCATTCGCAGCGCAGGATCGGTGTTCATGACACTCGTTAACTACCAAGTGCCAATCTGGTCGATGGTGTTCGGCGCATGGGTCCTGTCCGAGGCGTTGCCGCTGCGCTTTTTCGTGGCGCTGGCCATGATCCTGACAGGTCTTGCCATCAGTCAGTGGTTCAGCCTGCGAAAGATGCTGACCGGGCGCTAGCCTGTGACGGCCTCGACTTCGGCAACGATGCCGTCGACAACCTGGGTCAGCAGCGCATCATCTTCACATTCCGCCATGACGCGGATCAGAGGTTCGGTACCCGACTTGCGGATCAGCAACCGCCCCTGCCCGTTCAGCCGCGCCTCAGCGTCAGAAATTGCAGCCTGCACGCTGGCGGCCTCAAGCGGGGCTTGTCCTTCGCCATAACGCACATTCTTCAGCATTTGCGGTACGGTTTCGAACTGCACCGCCAATTCCGATGCTTTGCGACCCGTATGCACCATCTCCGCCAGGAAATGGAGGCCCGCCATCAGGCCGTCACCTGTGGTCGCGTAATCGCTCATGACGATGTGGCCTGATTGTTCGCCGCCCAGATTGAACCCGCCTTCGCGCATACGTTCAACGACATAGCGGTCCCCGACGCCGGTGCGCTCCAGACGCAGACCATGGTTTTCAAGATGACGTTCCAGACCTAGGTTCGACATCACCGTTGCAACCAACGCACCGCCTTTCAGGCGGTCTGCCTCGGCCCAACTGGTCGCCAAAAGCGCCATCAACTGATCGCCATCCGCGACCTGACCATTCTCGTCGATCATGACGACGCGATCGGCGTCACCATCCAAACAAATCCCGACATCTGCACCATGGGCCACGACGGTTTCGGCAGCCAGCTGCGGTTTGGTCGAGCCACAGTTGAGGTTGATATTCTTACCATTCGGCGTGATGCCGACCGGGATCACCTCGGCACCCAGTTCCCACAAAACCTCGGGCGCCGTGCGGTGCGCGGCCCCATTGGCGCAATCGACTACAACTTTTAGCCCATCCAAACGCAAGTCACGCGACAGCGAAGATTTGACGCGTTCACCATATCGGAATCGCGCATCATCCACCCGTCTGGCACGGCCGATATTCTGGGCCTGCGCAGGTTTGACACCTTCTTCGATCAGCCTTTCAATCTCGAGCTCCGCCTGATCAGACAGCTTGTATCCGTCAGGGCCAAAGAACTTGATACCATTATCTTCGGCCGGGTTATGGCTGGCCGAAATCATGACCCCCAGATCTGCGCGCATCGACCGTGTCATCAGACCGACAGCGGGCGTCGGAACCGGCCCAAGCAGCAACACGTTCATCCCGGTCGAGGTCAATCCGGCCGTCAGGGCGTTTTCCACCATATAACCGGACAGGCGCGTATCCTTACCGATCACCACACGGTGAACGTCTGATTGGTCACGGCGAAAGTAACGGCCAGCGGCGGCCCCGATGCGCAATGCCATTTCAGCCGTGATTGGATGGGTATTGGCTGTACCCCGCACCCCATCGGTTCCGAACAGCTTGCGCATAATGTCACTCCGTCATTTCTTGCCTGCCTCCGCCTTACCGGACGGCGGCCCAAAGGCGCAAGGCCTGAGCGGTTTCTGCAACATCGTGCACGCGCAGAATTTGAACGCCTTGTGACAATCCAGCCAGCCCTACGGCGATTGATCCCGGCGCGCGGGCGCCCTTGCGCGGCTCTTTGCCAATCTGCCCAATAATACCTTTTCGGGACACACCCAGCAGGATCGGGCAACCTAGACCATGAAACAGGCTGATCCCTTGCAGCAAGGCCAGGTTATGTGCCTCGGTCTTGCCAAACCCTATGCCTGGATCAACGATAATCTGATCCCGGTCCAACCCGAGTTTTTCGAGACGATCTACCTGCCCTTCAAGGAAATCGTAGACATCCAGCAGAACGTCGTCATAGGTCGGGTTGTCTTGCATCGTGCCCGGGTCACCTTGCATATGCATCACACAAACCGGGGCACCAACTTTTACACAAAACGGTGCAAGCTGTGGGTCAAAGGTAAATCCTGTTACATCGTTGATCAGCCCTGCTCCGGCCTCCCACGCTGCTTTGGCGACGGCGGATTTGCGCGTATCGATGGATATCAACGCATCAGTGCGGGATTTGATCGCTTCGATCAGGGGGCGGGTCCGGGCGATCTCTTCATCTTCGGGCACGAAGGTTGCTCCGGGTCGGGTCGATTCGCCGCCGATATCCAGAATGGTTGCGTCTTGTGACACCATTTGCTCAGCCGCAGATTGGGCCGCGCTGACCGAATTGTGCACGCCGCCATCTGAGAAGCTATCTGGGGTCGCATTCAGAATGCCCATAATGTGCGGACGATCCATGGCAAGGCCGGCGACATCGACACGCGGACGCGTCAGACGGTCCAGCACGTCGCCCGGCACATCCTCCACAGCAATGACCCTTGGGGACTCTTGACGGCTTAACCGTTCGACATTGGTAAACCACAGCGGCTGGCCCGCAATTGAGACAGCCCCCGAAGGACGGTTCAGACCATTCTGAACCAGAGGTCGAAAATAAGCGGTCACAGTTGTGCCTGATCCACCGAGATCGCACGCAAAGGGGTTTCAGAGGCGTCGGGCAGCGCGCCGCCGATCACCATCATCTCACTCGCCTCAAAAGTGGCAGCAAACCATGCCGCCAGCGCCACCGCATCCGAAGGTGCCGCCGATTGGCCGTCAACAGCATCCAGCACGATTTTTGAGGGTGCCCAGACGCAAATCTGACCATTTTTCATGGCCCAATCCAGCTCAGTCCGCGTTGAAACGACAACACAGCGGTGATCGCGGGCAGCCAAAACCCAGGCGTTCTGTTCAATCGCCAACAGATCAATTCGGCGTTGGGTCATCGCGTGGCCAGTCTGTGAAACAGGCATATCCGCCGCGCCGACACATAGGATCAACGGGCGTTCACGATTTTCCAGCTGATCGATCCATCCGGTCAGATTGGGCGATGCGATAGCCTCGTTCGACAGAAAGGCCAGTCGGGGATGCGGGCGCTCTTCCTCGACGACGTCGTGATGAGCCTTGTCTTTTCCGCGCACAATCTCGACACCCAAAGCCCCAGGACCGCGATCAAGTTTTTCTATTCTGACGAAGGCTCTTACGGCCTGTGGCTCAAGTAGAATTCGTTCTGCAACTCGGTCCGCCAGAGTTTCCAGTAAGTTGAGCCGTTCCGCCGCAAGCTCATACGCGATCGCCTCAGTCACCCGGTCGTAGGACAGGATGCGATCCACGTCATCGTCGATGGGATCACTCAAGGGGCGAACTTCCACTACTATGTTAAAACAAATACGCTGGGTCGTTCCACGCTCGGCCTGAAACGCGCCGATTTCAACCTCGACGATATGGTCGCGCAGAGAAATTCGATCCAACGGCCCCCGGGCAGCGGTCGCTTCGGACCGCTCGGACGGGTGCGCAAAGGCAAGACGGATTTCAGAGCTCATACAGGCGGACCTTTTCGGGCTTTGTGGACGTGTTTGCCCAAAATAGACGATGCGCGCGCGTATAGCACCGCAACATGCGTCTTTCCAGCCATCGAATGCGGCGTCAGCTGACGCGGAACCAGCTCATCATGCCCGAGGCGGCGTGTCCCAGCATATGACAATGCAGCAGCCAGTCGCCTGGGTTATCTGTGACCAGAGCGATTTGACGGGTCTGGCCCCGGTCCACCAGTACAGTGTCGCGCCAAGGCCCCAAACTGCCATCCGGCAGGATGAGCCGGAAGTGGTGACCATGCAGGTGCATGGCATGAGGGAAAGCGGTTTCGTTCACAAATTCGATCCGGTGCACCTGACCCAGACGCGCATCCAGAAACGGATCCTTGGGTCGTTCCGCGTATCCGTTCAACGTCCAGAACCTGCCCAGTTGAGCCAGCTCACGGCCTGTCAGGTCCTGATCGCCAAGCTTGGCCCCTTCCAGCCATCGCATCGCGCCGCCCTGCAGGGACATGCGATGCAGCGGTGCCTGATCATACTGAAATTCAGGCATATTGTTCGCAGGCAATGGTTCAATACCCTGCCTTTGCGATATGGAGGCCACGGAAACTTGAAAGCGTACCAAGCCATAGCCGCCGTCCCGCTCGATACTGGCGAGACCCGCGACTTCCCCGGACGCGGACGTTACATCCACGACAAGGTCCGCCCGTTGTGCGGGCGCAAGTGGGAAGCTGTCCTCTACAGGCAATGGAACTGCTAGCGGCATCCCATCCAAAGCCACAATCCAACCTGCAAGCCCGTCCAACGCCAAATCAAATATCCGAGCGTTCGATGCGTTGATCAGGCGTAATCGCAATCGTTCCCCCGATCCAACAGGGTATGCCGGATCGAAACCGCCATTGACGGACACCAGATTACCCAGCCGCCCCGCATGGCTAAGATCGTGCCCATTGTCAAAATCGTCCACGATATGCGCTGTTTCCGGGTCCAGCCGCCAATCGTCTAGCATCAGCGTCAGATCCTGATCAATATCCGGCGGGCTAGATTCTTCAACGATCAGGGGTCCATAGAGACCTCGGGCAACCTGTTCGGTAGACCGGTTATGCGAGTGATACCAATAGGTTCCTGCATCTGGCGCAACAAAGTCATAGTCGAAGGATTGGCCCATCTCGACCGCGTCCTGCGTCAACCCGGGCACGCCATCCATTGCGTTGTCGATCCGAATTCCGTGCCAATGCACTGCCGTCGGTTGAGACAGGTTGTTTATCAGCTTGCGACTGACGCGCCCGCCCTGAGGCAATCGGATGTCGACTCCGGGAACGCGGCCGCCATAGGTCCAAACCGGCGTAGCTGGATATCCGTCAGGCGCAATCTGTTGCACCGCTTCTTGCGCGACCAGATCAGAGCTGACCGCATGTGCTACCTTTGGCAGCAGAGCAAGCGCGGTCGAAGTTTGCAGAAACCGTCTGCGGGATAACATCATGGCGGACCTCCTGGCCCGCTACATAAGGCAGAAAACGCCCCGCGCAATCAAGGTTCCAGCGCGGGTGCGTCAATCAGTTGCTCGCGGTCCGATAGTTGTGGCGGTAGAAAATGTGAACGCCGATCCGGGCCGTTTCTTTGTAGACGCGCGACCATGACGGGCGCACCGCCTTGGTGTGGTAATGGGTCGCCCCTTCGGTCAGCCCGACGCCAACGCCGTCGATTGCCGCACGGGCAACCTTGGACACACGCTCATAGGCTCTTTTCTCGCGGATAACTTCTTTCTGACCATCGCAGGTGTAGGTGAACTGGCATTGGTACTTCTTACCGGTTCCCTGCTTGATCACCCCGCACAGCGAACTTGGAAAGCGGCTACTTTTGACCCGGTTCAGGATCACCTCGGCCACGGCAAACTGACCGCGAACGCTTTCGCCGCGCGCTTCAAAGTAAAGCGCCTCAGCCAGACATTTGAAATTCTCGTCACCAGCGGCAGTCGGCAGTTGATCCAGCCAATCCTTGGAATAGGACACCTGTTGCAGCACAGGTTCTTTACGTGGCTTGAACAGGCCCAAGTAGTCGCGAAACTTTTGCCCGGGCAATTCGCTCCGGGTTACAAGTTCGCGTTTGGCAGATTCGGTGGCTTCCCTCTCGGCGACGGAAACACTCGGCAGCACGGTTGCTGCCAATGTGGCAACAGCCAATATGTATCGTAGCATCAGATAACCTCGCACAGGCACAATTAGCGCCAGACCCTCCCCCGGCGGGCGCGATGAGGCTCATACCGAATTCAAACGGCAACGTCTAGTTCTGACGGAAAAGCAAGTGGAAAATCGCCGTTTCGTCAACAATATTTGACGACGGCGCTTTCTGTTACCTACTAATTCTAGAGTGCCGCCCTTCTGTCAACCCCCAAGTCTGGACGAAATCGCCAGTTGAGCGGCAGCCAGCCGAGCGACAGGTACTCGGAAGGGTGAACAGGACACGTAGTCAAAGCCCAATTCCCGGCAAATGGCGATTGATTCGGGGTTACCGCCATGCTCGCCGCAAACTGACAATGTGACTTCTGGTTGTGCTTGCCTGCCGCGTTCAGCCCCCAGTTTAAGCAATTCGCCAACTCCGTCCGCGTCCAACACATGAAACGGGTCTTCGACAAAGACACCCTGCCGGACATAAGCCGACATGAACCGGCCTGCGTCATCGCGGGACAGGCCATAGGTCATCTGCGTCAGATCGTTTGTTCCGAAACTTAAAAACGCGGTTTGTGGCGCGATCTCGGCAGCCCGCAAACAGGCCCGAGGGGTTTCTACCATCACGCCTAGCCGATACTCAAATTCCTGCCCGCGTTCACCGGCGACGGCTGCTGCCACAGAATCGATGCGCGCCTTAACCAGCTCGACCTCGCGCTTGGCGGATACCAGCGGGATCATCACCTCGGGCACCACCGGCGCTCCGTCTTTGCTGGCTTCAAGCGTCGCCTCAAAAATCGCACGCGCCTGCATGTCGTAGATTTCCGGAACTGTCACGCCCAGACGCACACCGCGCAAGCCCAGCATCGGGTTGTATTCGGTCATGGCGTCGACGCGGCGTTCGACATCTGAAACCGGCAGGTCCAGCGCTTCGGCAAGTTCGCGTTGGCCTGTGCGCGTTGTTGGCAGAAATTCATGCAACGGTGGATCGAACAGGCGGATACAGACAGGCTGTCCCTCCATGATCCGGAAAAGCTGGGCGAAGTCATCGCGCTGCATCGGCAACAGGCGTTCCAAAACCGCTTCGCGACCGGATGAGGTCTGCGCAAAGATCATCTCGCGCATTACGATCAGGCGACCGGGGTCAAAGAACATATGCTCGGTCCGACACAACCCGATCCCTTGCGCCATGAAGTTCCGCGCTGTTTGTGCGTCAGCGGGTGTGTCCGCATTGGCGCGAATTGCGATGTCCCGCTCTGCGTCAGCCCAGCCCATCAGGGTCTGGAAACAGTCATCCAACGCGGCCTCGAGCATCGTCGGCTTCCCAGCCAACACCTGCCCCGAGCTACCGTCGATGGTCAATGTGTCGCCGGTTTTGAAGACCCGCCCGTCGGGAGCCATCAGCTGTTTTTTCTTTGTCTGAAAACGCATCTCGGACGCGCCGACGATACACGGCAGACCCAAACCCCGGCCAATCACCGCCGCGTGGCTGGTCATGCCGCCCTTTTCCGTCAGGACCGCCACGGCGGCATGCATGCCCCGCACATCTTCCGGAGAGGTCTCGCGGCGCACCAGAATGCATGGCTCCCCCCGCGCGGCGCTTGCCTGCGCCTCGGCCGAGGTGAACACGATCTTGCCGGTCGCAGCACCCGGACTGGCGGCAATTCCGGTGGTCAGGGTGTCTCGTTCCGCATCAGGGTGAACCTGCCGGTGCAACAGCTCGTTCAGGGAATGCGGATCAACCCGCATTACAGCCTCTTGCGGCGGGATGATCCCGTCTTCCGCAAGCCGCACGGCGATGCGCATCGCGGCCCGGGCACTGCGTTGCACCCGTACACCGTCCAAAATGTGAACGTGGCCGTTTTCGATCACGAACTCGACCTGCATTTCCTCGCGCAGCTTGACCCGCATCAGCGCTGCATGCGTCTTGAGGTCCGCAAAAGCCTCGGGCGCGACATCTTCCAAAGACACTCCGCGCGGGTCCTTTTCGAGGTACAGCGCCGCGACGCCTTCCCCTAGCGCATCCCGTCCCTGACTTTGGCTCAGATACCGACCGGTGATCTGAGGCAATCCAGTGGTCGGATCAATCAGTTGCAGCACACCCGATCCGCACTCGCCCTGCCCGACGCCGGGGATCATCTCTTGGATCACCAAACCCAGACCCGCGTCCGCCGGCGCACCCTTGGCCTGACGCAACAATCGGGCCGAGGTGCCCTCCCATGCCCGGGCCATCGAACGCAGCACGGCAATCAGCTGCTCTCCGCGATCCTGTGGAAAGGCTTCGTCCGTCTCGTCCTCGTAAGCCCGCAGAGATTCCTGCAGACCTTCACGGCCATCTGCATCGATCTCGTCAAACACATCGGGGTCCAGCCGCGCAACATGAACGGCATAGCTTTGGACAAAGCGCAGATACAGCGCTGCGGCGGCCTCGACCCCCATCGAATCCGACAGGTCGACATAGCGCGCGTCATTCATGCCGATGTTCAGGATGGCACCCGGGCCGCCCCAATCGGGATCTTCGGAACTGGGCCGGACACACAGCAGCGCAGTCTGATCAAACTGCTCAAGAACAGCAGCTAAATCCGGCACCTGTCCGTCTGATATCTGATGCACCGCATCAAACGACAACGCGACCGTTCGTGGAACCGGCAGTTCCAGACGAACCAGACGTTGCAAACATTTCGCGCGCCCGCCATGCGTGTTGGCGGCAACGGGCGCTTCGGACGTGATAAGCGTAGTATGTGGATTATTCTGCACTGCGGCACCTTTTGGTTTCACCGCAGCATAAGCCCCTGCACCAATGGCGCAAGGGCGTTCTGGATCAGCCGTCGATGCGGCTCAGATCGGCAACACTGGAACAGACCTGACGGATCTGGCTTAGCAGGTTCAGACGGTTACGGCGCAGGATGTCGTTGTCGGTATTGACCTGAACATCCTCAAAGAACGCATCCACCGGGCCGCGCAGATCGGCCATGGCCGACATGGCGGCGGGGAAATCCTCGGCCTTCAGCGCCGGGTCTATCTTGGCCTGTGCAGCTTCCAACGCGCCGAACAGAGCTTTTTCACTGTCGGTCTCTGCAAACTTGATATCCGCACCATAGGAGTACTCGACCCCGTCCTTCTCCTCGGCCTGGGTCAGAATATTGTTGGCGCGCTTGAACCCCTGCACGAGGTTCTCGCCATCCTCTGTCGCGATCACGGCATTCAGCGCGCGGGCGCGTTTGACCAGCAGGTTGAGGTCGTCATTTCCCTCCATCGCGATACATGCGTCGATGATGTCGTGGCGGATGCCCTCGTCCCGGAGGAAGGTTTTGAGGCGGTCATGGAAGAAGGAGAGGAGATCGTCGGACGCGTCCGGGACTTTCTTCTCCAACCCCAGAAATTCAGCGGTCGGCTTGTCGCCGAGATTGTCTTTGACCGCTTTGAAGGCTGCACCGAAGACGCCGTGATCCGCGATTTCTTCCAGCAGGTCCTCGACATCTGATTTCGGCAACGCGTCATTGATGGCACCCTCTGCCCGAACCAACTGGCTATCAAAGAACCGATCCAATCTTAGACGCAAATCGTTTTCGAGTATCAATCGCGTCACGCCCAACGCCGCGCGGCGTAGGGCAAACGGGTCTTTCGATCCCGTGGGCTTTTCCTCAATCGCCCAGAACCCGGTCAGCGTGTCCAACTTGTCGGCCAGCGCCACAGTTACTGACAACGGCGCGGTGGGCACATCATCCGACGGCCCCAACGGCGAGTAATGTTCCTGCGCCACGGCGGCCACGGCGGCGTCCTCGCCGGCGGCTTCGACGTAATAACGACCCATAAGCCCCTGAAGTTCCGGGAATTCATAGACCATCTCGGAGCTTAAATCGGCCTTGGCCAGACGCGCGGCTTTCTCGGCCTGATCGGCATCCGCCCCCGTCACCGGGGCCAATTCGCGGGCAAGCGCCGCGATGCGGTCGATCCGCTCGGCTTGAGTTCCCAGCTTGTTGTGGAAGGTCACATTCTCCAGCGCGCGGGTCCATTGGGCGATGTCCGATTTGGCAACGCGCAGATCGTTCTCCCAAAAGAACTTGGCATCCGCCAGACGAGCCGACAGCACCTTTTGGTTCCCTGCCAGAATGGTCGCGCCATTATCAGTGGTTTCACGGTTCGCAACGGTGATGAAGCGTTCAATCCGGCCCGTCTTGGGGTTTTTCACGGAAAAGAACTTCTGATGCTCTTTCATCGAGGTCTGCAGAACCTCGGGAGGCAGTTCCAGAAACTCATCATCGATCTGCCCCATCAGGACAACTGGCCATTCGACCAGACCTGCGACCTCTGCCAGCAGGCCCTTGTCGTCAACGACCTCAAGCCCCGCCGCAAAGGCAAGGTTCTGGGCGTCGTTCCAGATGTGCTCTGCGCGTTCCGCAGGCGACAGCACCACAAACGCGCGCTTCAGTTTTGCGGCGTAATCCTCAAAGGACGAGACCGCAAAGCGACCCGGCGCCATGAAACGGTGACCTTCGGTGGTGTCGCCGGACTTGATGCCGTCGATCTCCATTGGCACAACCTGCGCGCCGGTCTCGTCGGTCAGAATGCACAGGATCGAGTGCAGCGGGCGCACCCAGCGCAGACCGCCACTGCCCCAGCGCATCGATTTCGGCCAGGGGAAATTGCGGATTGTCGCCTCAAGCACTTCGGCCACGATCTCGGCCGCAGGACGGCCGGGCTTTTCGATGGTGGCGAAATAGACCGAGCCTTTGGGGGTCTCACGCTCTTCCAACTGATCGCGGCTCAGACCTGCGCCGCGCAGAAACCCTTCGATGGCTTTGTCCGGCGCGTCTACCTTTGGGCCCTTGCGTTCTTCGCGGATCATGGGGCTTTCCGCCAGCAATCCTTCGACCGCCAGTGTCAGGCGGCGCGGTGTTGTCAGCGTAGCAGCAGATGCGTAGGTCAAACCGGCCTCAACCAAACCATCGGTGATCCGCTTTTTCAGGTCTTCGCCGGCACGGGTCTGAATGCGCGCGGGGATTTCCTCGGAAAACAATTCGATCAGCAGGTCGGGCATTTTCTGTCCTTAGAAATTGACGATCGTCTGAATGACGATGGCATTAGCGATATCCACAAAGAATGCGGATACAAGGGGCAGCACGATAAAGGCAATAGGCGAAGGACCATATCGCTTGGTAACGGCGGTCATATTTGCGATTGCGGTCGGGGTCGCGCCCAGGGCGAAGCCCCCGAAACCTGCGGCCAGCACGGCAGCGCGATAGTTTGAGCCCATGACGGGAAATAGAACCCAGATCACGAAGGCGATGGCAAACAGTGTCTGGGCGGACATGATGACCACGATTGCCAGACCCAGTTCCGCGATGGTCCACAACTGCAGGCTCATCAACGACATCGCCAAAAACGCACCCAGCGAGAATTCCGAGATCAGCGCCAGTGAGGGTGTACGTTCAATCGGTGGACGGTTGGGGAAAAACGTTGCACGCAGATTTGCGATAACGATGCCCATGATCAGACAGGGCACAAACAGGGGCAGCTTCAGACCAGCGGCGGTGATCACCTCTCCCAAGAAATACCCCGCGATAATCGCCAGATTGAGAAACAACAAGACCCGCATGATTGTGACATGGTCGATCTTTACCGCCGTTTCGTCGGGATCCATCGGCAGGCCAACAGTGTGGTCCTCATCCGGGCGCGCGGGGCTGAGGTTGCGACCCTCAACCAAAAGCCTTGCGATCGGTCCGCCAATCAAAGCGGCCAGAACCAGCCCGAGGGTAGCAACGGCAACACCCAACTCGGTCGCGCCGTCCAGACCGGTGGCTTCGGCCACCTCGGGTGCCCAGGCGATTGCGGTTCCGTGGCCGCCGATCAGGGATGCCGAACCGAACAGAACACCGGCCTGCGCCGGATAGCCGAACATAGACGCCCCAATTGCCCCGATCCCGTTTTGTGCAACAATCGTCGCCAAGGTCAAGATCAGTAGTAAAAACAGAGGCTTGCCGCCTGATATTAGGTCAGAGAGCCGCGCATTCAATCCGATGCCTGCAAAGAACACCACCAACAGAAAATCCCGTGTGGCGAGATCAAAGGACAGCTCAAGATCGAAGGCCAGATACAATAACAGCACAACCAGTGAGGCCAGCAAGCCACCCGTGACAGGTTCGGGAATGTTAAACTGCCGTAATCCGGCGACGCGCGCGTTGATCTCGACCCCCAAAAGATAAACCGCAAAGCCCAACGTAGCGGTCAGGAAATCAGGTATCTGCAGGGTCTCGGCGGTCATCACATCCTCAATTCTGTGGCCGGTCCGGGCATTCTTCGCCGATCACGGTGCCGTCATAGGCCTTTTCGCCGCAATTGTTCAGCGCGTGCCAGACAAAGCCTTTGCCACCCTTTGTAACCGCAACAATTCGGTCAACGCCAAAGTGGATGTTTTTTGCGCCCAGAAAGGCCTTGGCCTCGCCTGTTTTCAGGGCATCCGCTACCGCCACGGCGTCAAAGCAATCGAACCATCCGGGCGCGGTCAGCGGCTCTGCATTCTCGACCTCGACATGGGTTTCCTCAATCTGCGCAAGCGTCAGGTCCGTTTCGAAACAGGCACGGTAGCGGATGGGTGAGCTGTCTGCGTCAATCGCCTGAAACGCACTGTAGGAAATAGGCGTCGGCGCCTCGGCCCCGCCAATCATCAACATGACGTCCTGTCCGGGCTTGGATTCCACGTCATAGTAAAATCCGTAGATCTGCAGGTAATACATCCCGACACCGGCTACTGCCGCCGAGATCAGCACTATGATCGCAAGCACTTTTCCTGTCATCGTCTTTTCCTTCTGCTCACGATGCCTCTTTCACGAACGGTGAAAATAGGACAAGTTCCAATAGATTACAGGCCGCAAAGAGACGTTTTAAATGGACAGCACCCTTGCCGTAGGATTCTTCGGAGCGCTTTTTGCGATCATGAATCCAATCACGAACCTGCCAGTGTTCCTTAGCGTCACGGATGGCCTTGCCCCGACCGATCAGCGCAAAGTGGCTACAAAGACGGCGCTCTATTGCCTGATCCTCGGCGCATCGTTTGCGGCTGTGGGAAGTCAAACGCTCAGCCTGTTCGGCATCAGCGTCGATGACTTGCGCGTCGCGGGCGGTCTGGTTGTTCTGATGATCGGCCTGAACATGCTGAACGGAAAGCCCAGCACGTCGCATCACGGAACCGAGGGGGAACGGCAAGCCTACCCCGAACCTGACACGGTTGCCTTTTATCCGCTGGCCTTTCCGATCCTTGTCGGACCGGGCACAATTACCACGTTGATCCTGTATGCGAACCACATCCACAAGCCGGTAGATGCCATTGTTTACGCTGGCGTTTTTCTGGCCGTTCTGTTGTTGCTGTTCGTGACATTCTGGAACGCCGCAGCCATTGCCAAACGTCTGTCTGACAATGCCCGTGTTATCATGAGCAGGTTCATGGGCATGATCCTGTCTGCCATCGCAATCAGCATGATCGCGGCTGGCCTTAAGGTCTTGCTGCCCGGACTGGCCTGAGCGGCGCATCAAGCCTCGAACCCGGCGGCCTCGGTCAGCAGAAATGCGTCCGCGCATTGCTTCGCCAAAGCCCGCACGCGGCCGATATAGGCCTGACGTTCGGTTACCGAGATCACGCCGCGCGCGTCCAGCAGGTTGAACACGTGACTGGCCTTGATGCACTGATCATAGGCCGGGTGCGCCATGATGATGCGCTTGCCGGTTTTTGGGTCGTCATGCTCTTGTGCCAGAATGGCCGCGCATTCGGCCTCGGCTTCTTCGAAGTGGCGCAACAACACTTCGGTGTTGGCCACGTCAAAGTTCCAGCGGGCGTATTCTTCTTCGGTCTGTTTGAAGATGTCGCCATAGGAAAGCGGGCTTGGTGACTGCGGATCATTGAATGGCATGTCCATCACGTGATCGATACCAAGTACATACATCGCCAGACGCTCCAGACCATAGGTCAGCTCGCCCGAGACCGGTGCGCAATCATGGCCACCGACCTGCTGGAAATACGTGAACTGGCTGACTTCCATGCCGTCGCACCAGACTTCCCAACCCAAACCCCAGGCACCCAGAGTGGGGCTTTCCCAGTCGTCTTCGACAAACCGGATGTCATGCAGGTTCATGTCGATGCCGATGGCTTCGAGGCTGCCGAGATACAGGTCTTGCAAATCCGGCGGGCTGGGTTTGATCAGCACCTGATACTGATAATAGTGCTGCAACCGGTTGGGGTTCTCGCCGTAGCGTCCGTCCGTCGGACGGCGCGAAGGCTGCACATAAGCTGCGGCCCAGGTTTTCGACCCCAACGCGCGCAAGGTGGTCGCCGGGTGGAACGTGCCTGCACCAACCTCCATGTCATAGGGCTGCAGAATAGCGCAGCCTTTCGAGGCCCAATAGGTCTGAAGCCGCAAGATAATCTCTTGAAAAGAACGTGGTGCGCTGGACTGGTCGGTCATGACATTCCCTTTGGACGCCACTGCGCCCGGTTCCGTTGGGTTTTGCCCTTCCTATGCAAGGGGCCGTTGGGCGTCAACGGGCGGCAAAGCCTATGCTGTCACTGCGCAGCCACACTGTAAATTCCCCGTATTCCGGGCATGGCTTTCGGTACGTGAGTTCGCGTAGGGTCCGGCAAAGATAAAACACTGCGGACACGGGCAGACAATGACTCGCATATTCACGGCAATTTTGTTTCTTTTTCTCATCGGCGCGCGCGCTGTTTTTGCACAGCAGGACGCAGGCGTCTGGGTGCAGGTCGAAGCGCAGCCCTCGCTGCGCGAAGCGCAGGAACGTGCGCGGGTCTATGCCAGCACCCTACCGGACGTAAACGGGTTTCGCTTGAACTCTGGTTGGTATGCCATTGTTATCGGGCCTTATTTACGCAACGATGCGGAACAGGTTCTAAGCGTTTACCGCGCCGAGGGGCAAATCCCTGCGGACAGCTACATCGCTTTTTCCAGCGCATTGGGACAGCAATTCTGGCCGGTTGGAGAGAACATTCTGGACCGGGGCGTCGTGACGCCACCAGTTGAATCCCAGCCTGAACAGCCTGCTGTTGGCGTAACCCCGCAGGCCTCGGACGAGACACGCTCACAAGCGCTGCAAAGCGAACGTCTTCTAAGCACTCAGGAACGCATGAATTTGCAAACCGCTTTGCAGGCCGCGGGTTTTTACAATTCAACGATCGATGGCGCATTTGGCCAAGGCACGCGCCGCTCCATGGGCGACTGGCAGCGGTTCAATGGCTTTGAGGCTACCGGCGTTCTGACGACCGCACAGCGCAAGGCGTTGATTGACGACTTTAACGCCCCCCTTCTGAGCGTTGGAATGGAGCGTTATTCCGACCCGCAGGCCGGTATCGATGTGGATCTGCCGATGGGTGTCATCGCATTCGACCGTTATGAGGCCCCGTTTGTTCACTTCAAAAGCACAACCGATCTGAACGCCAAGGCCCTGTTGATCAGTCAGAAGGGCGACAAGGCCACGCTGCGCGCCCTTTATGAAGTGCTGCAATCGCTGGAAATCGTTCCACTCGACGGCCCACGACAACTGCGCGGCGACAGCTTTACGCTGGAAGGGCGTGGTAATGGGATCGTGACCTATAGCGAAGCACGGTTGGACGATGGCCAGATCAAAGGCTTTACACTGGTTTGGCCAGAGGATGACGATGCCCGGCGCGCCAGAGTGCTGGCCGCAATGAAGACCGGCTTTACTGCAACTGGCGCAGTACTGGACGCAGCAGCAGGTGCCAATGCCGAGCAGCGGATTGATCTGGTGTCCGGGCTGCAGGTGCGCACACCGCGTCTGTCCCGTTCCGGTTTCTTCGCTGATGCAAGCGGCACGGTTCTGACTGTTTTTGAGGCCGCTGACAGCTGCACACGCATTACGTTGGATGACGATCAAGAGCTTCAGCTCGCCTCGTCTGATGCCGATCTGGGTGTGGCGGTTCTGCGCCCCAACCGCAATCTGGTTCCGGTCAACGTGGCAGAGTTCAGTGCCGATGCACCGCGCATTCAATCTGAGATCGCGGTGTCGGGTTTCTCGTATGAGGGCGCTTTGGGCGCACCGACGCTTACCTTTGGCCAAATCGCTGATGTGCGCGGCCTGAACGGAGAAGACGGCGTGAAACGCCTGGCGTTGGCAGCCCAGCCCGGCGATGCGGGCGGGCCAGTGTTTGACGGCAATGGCCAGGTTGTTGGCATGCTGCTGCCGACCCCGACCGAAGGACGCACCCTGCCCGCGTCCGTCAGCCTCGCTGCAACGGCCAACAGCCTGAGTGAGGTTCTGGCCAAGGCGGGTGTATCCGGTCAATCGGGTCAGCCGACGGCACAAATCTCGCCCAATGAACTCAGCCGCCGGGCGACCGGAATGACCGTATTGGTTCATTGCTGGGATTGATCTCTGCGCCAAATCGCACAAAGCGCCGCTCGTCCGAGCGGCGCTTTTTTGTTGGCTAAAGGATATCCGGCGTGACACGGATCAGTGTCGGGACCGGGGCCGTAAAGGCGGCTCGGACCGCCTCCTGCATCTCGGGTAAGCTGGAGGGCGCAGACGACAACGCGCCGAAGGCCTCGGCCAGTTTGCAGAAATCCGGGTTGCGCGCGACAACCGCATTCGGTGCGATCTGACCTCTGACCATGCTGTCCTCGATCTCTTTGAGTTTTCCATTGTCCCAAAGGATGATCGGCAGAGACAGGCCCAATTCGACCGCTGCCCCAAGCTCTTGCATCGTATAGTGAAAACCGTAATCGCCAGCGATCACCGCTGTAGGCTTACCTCGACGCGCCACGGCGCCGCCAATTCCGGCCGGCAGCGCATAGCCAAGTGTACCGAACCCGGTCGGATGGTGCCAGTGATAGGGATAGACCATATCCCAAACTTCTTTGGCGACATAAGCGAACTGGGTCATGTCAGAATAGATCATGGTGTCGCCGGGCATCGCCGCGCGAAGGGGATCCAGCACCGGGACGATGCCCGGTCGTTCCGCATCCACTTCGGCCCGCCAACGTCGGCGGGCGTCGGCTACTTCTTCCGCTGTCCAGCCCGTTGCAGGTTTGACATGATCAATGGCTGCCCAAAGCGCATGGGCAAAGCTTTCCCCGTCAGCTTGCAGCTTGACCGCTGCGCGATGCTGATCCGACAGCACCTTCGGGTCCAGATCTATACGCACCAGATTGGCCGTGTGGCCCAATGTGCTTCGCCACAAGTCGACCTCGCCCAATTCCGCGCCCACGACGACCACAAGATCGGCCGAGGCGATAACATCAGCGCTGCCCGGTCGTGGCAACATGGCTCCATAGTCCAAGGCATAGCCCAACCCCGCCATTCCGCGCCCGGCATACGTGGTGAAACAGGCCGCGCCCAACTGCGTCAGGATTTGCCGCCACAGATTCGACCGCGCGCCCCCACCCAGAATAAACAACGGGCGCCGTGCGATGTTCAGCATGGACATTACCGGAGCCAAATCCGGCGGCAAAACTTTTGAGCGCAAACCAGGTTGGTGGGGAAACGGTGCAGGATCAGCATCGGCCTCAAGCTGTGCAATCGGCACTTGGATGTGTTTTGGGCGTGGGCGGTTGAGTTCGAACTCCTCAAAAGCACGCTCGACCAGATTGTAGGCTGCCTGCGCCGTATTGGCCTGATGCGACCAGTCCGTCACGGTTTCAGCCGCAGCACGCTGGTCTTTCATCTGGTGCAATTGCCCGTGCACCCCTTGCGTTTCATCAAGGCACGAGGACATCACCAGCATCGGGACCGAGTCCGTATAGGCCTGCCCCATCGGTGTCATGATATTGCACAACCCCGGTCCGGTGATGACATATGCAACACCCGGCTTGCCGGTCGCACGGGCATAGCCGTCGGCCATGAACCCTGCCCCCTGCTCGTGCCGGGCCAGCACATGGGTGATTCCGGCCTCTTCGATCCCGCGATACATTTCCTGATTGTGCACGCCGGGAATACCAAAGATCACATCCACTCCGCGATCCCGCAGCATATGCGAAATCTGCGCACCAAGGGGTCTTTTCATCAATTCCTCCAGAACTGGACAGTGAAGAGTGCATAAACGGCCAAAAGCTCAAGCCGCCCTACCAGCATTCCGATTGAAAGCAGCCATTTCGCGGTGTCGCTGAGCCCTGCAAAGTTGCCAGCCGGTCCGATTTGATCCCCCAGCCCCGGCCCTACATTGGCCAGCGCTGTGGCTGCACCGGAGACGGCAGTTATGAAATCCAATCCCGTCAGTGCCAGCGCCCAGGCCAGCACGCCCAACGAGAGCACGAAAAACATAAAGAAGCTCATAACCGAGGTCAGTACGTCTGGACCAATCGACCGGCCATCATATTGCGGCTTGAAAACACCATGAGGTGAGCGGATGCGGCGGATCTGGGTTTTGATCGAAGCAAACAGCAGTTGATACCGGAAGATCTTGATAGAACAGGCGGTTGAACCCGCGCAGCCGCCAATCAGACCGATCAGAAAGAACATCATGATCGGGAAACTGCCCCAGCCCATGTAATCGACGCTGGCATACCCGGTACCCGAAATGATCGAGGTGATATTGAACAGGGATTCCCGAACAGCCTGTTCCCAATGATGCGGGAAAACGGAGGTCAGAAAGACCGCCATAATGACCACCAGCACCAGAATGGTCGCCAGAAAGGTCCGTATCTGGCTGTCGCGGAAAATGGACCTCGTATTGCCATTGGCGAATTGGACGTAGCGCACGAAAGGCAGTGCAGCGAGGATCATGAAGACAGCGGCCGCATATTCTGCCGGGCCGGAAAACGTGCCAAAGGACGCGTCATAATTTGAAAACCCGCCCGTTGAGATCGTCGTCAGGGCGTGCACCACGGCATCAAAAAAGCCCATCCCCAGACCTGCATAGACCAGCGCGCAAACAATCGTCAGAAAGACGTAGATCAGGGAAATCTGGCCCGCGATCTCTTGCGCACGCGGCAGAATTTTCCCCATGGTTTCAAATCCTTCCGAGCGGAAGATTTGCATCCCCCCGACGCGAAGCTCGGGCAAGAAAACCATGGCCACGACGATGATGCCGATGCCGCCCAACCATTGCAGAAGGCCACGCCAAAGCAGCAACCCCTGTGGCAGGTTATCGAGGCCGGAAATCACTGTCGAGCCTGTCGTCGTCAGGCCCGACATCGCCTCGAAATACGCGTCGACAAAGCGCAGTTCGGTCTCGCCCAAAAGAAACGGAATGGCGCCAAAAAATGGCAGTGCGACCCAGACCCCTGTGGTCAGTAAAAAGGTCTGACGGATCGTTAGACCTTCGCCTACTCCGTTCGAGCAACTCATCGCCAGAACGACGCCGGTCAGAATCGTGATGACGCCGCTTTCGAGAAAAACGTGCCACTCGCCTCGGCCTTCGATGAAGTCCGCAAGCATAGGCAGCAGCATGGTCGCCCCAAGAATGGCGACCAATAGGCCAATCACATATCCAACCGGGCGCATATCCGTCATGAGGCGCAGCGTTGGCGCGCCTGCACGACTGTGTCAAGCCAGTGTCGGGTTTTACCCGTCCGTTTTGCGGGCCGTTGTTGGCATCGCGGGCGGATTAGACGGGGCGCGCGGGCGACGCGCCGGAGTTGCCTGTACCCCTTCGGGCTTTGCGGCAACGGCTTTTGCAGGCGCAGGCTGCGCCGCGACCGGCTTGGCGGGTGCAGGTTTCGCCGCGACCGGCTTGGGTGCGGCTGGTTTGGCCGGGGTCTTTGGCGCAGTGGTGTTCGCTGCCACAGGTTTCGGCTTGGCAACCGCTGCCGGTTTTGGCGCAGGTGTTTTTCTAGCAACGGCAGGCTTTGGTTTGGCTGCCGCTGCGGGTTTGGCCGATGGCTGCCCTTTGGCGACCGCAGGCTTGGCGGCAGGCTTTTCTGCAACTTCGGTCGATTTGGCCGCCACCAGGGTGGGTTTGGTCACTTCAGCCACCGTTTTGGACGCGGTCGGCTTTGGTGATTCGACCTTGGGCCTTGCAGCAGCTTTCTTGCGGGCCACAGGCTTGGGTTTGGCCACCACCGCAGGTTTTGCCTTGGCGACCGGTTTGGCCTTGGGCGCGGGTTTTGCCGAGGGTGCAGCCGGGGCCGGAGCAGCAGCCGACGCGTGCAAGGCACTAACCGACACAAACGGCAGCTCCATCGCCGAACGAGTCAAAATCTGCATAATTTTCATTTGGTTGCTAACCGCATAGCCGGCCATTCTGATGGCCGCAGCCTGAAATTCCAGCGGTTGGGAAATTGGATTCATACTTTAGTTCTCCTCTGAAAGCGATGCAGCCTGCAAAAGAGTGAATTGAGCTGCCCGTCCCGATTTTCGGGCGGATCAAGAAGTCACGAAGTCCTGAGCGTCGCACGTCTCAGCTTCCCTTCAGAGTGGCAGACGCACGAACAGAAATTCGCCTGCCACGGCTGCATTCCACACCAGTGTTACTTGAAGGATCGTGCAAATGCAGCACGAATTGCCGCGCTGCGGCGGAAAACCGCTCTTAGTCTAAAAATGATACTTTATTGATCCACCCTGCCCCGTCACCCGACGTGGAACAGGGTGGTGAACAGCCGCGGGTCCAGGCTGGGTGACACAAAGGTCGGACCTTCGGTCAGAACCGACACCGCATCGTGGCTGTGCAGGCTTTCCTGGTGGCTTGCGACCACGCGGAAATCGCCGATATGGTGATCGGCCAGCAATTCGGCACAGAACAAACGGGCAGCGTCTTCGACAAAGATCGGATTGGCCGCATTAAGCTCGGCAAAGGCCTGTTCATCCTCGCGTTTGACCATCACCTGCGTTTCTGTCGGAACGGCACGGCGGCACAAGGCAATCAGATCCTCGAACCACAGGCAATCTGTGTCGCAGTCGACCACAACAGAAATCCGCGCCACTGAACGTTGCGAATGCGGTGTGGCCAGCTGTCCACGTGTTGCGCGTGCGTGCTCGCTAAGTTCCAGCGAACAGGGACATGTTGAGGAATATACGTAGTCCAGATGCATGATCTTCTGGCGCACTCCGCCCTGTTCAACCAGCTCAAGTGCGATGTCGTAATACTGGTACCCTTCCAAACCGGACCGCAGGCTTTGCACACGGTCGGGATAGGAAAACCGCATCTGGATACGGGCGTCAAAGCTGTCCAGATCGGTCATATAGTCATCCAGCGCGGCCTCCATGACTTCAAAGCTGAACGTACGCTCGGCGTGTTTGTAAAACGAGCGCATGATCCGGGACATGTTGATGCCCTTCTTTTCGGCATCCAGACTGACAGTCCCGGTCACCGAGGTCTCAAGCGTCAAGTCATCGCCGCGCTTGCGATGAAAGCGGATCGGCAGGCGGAAGTTCGAGATACCAACATGCTGGATTTGTTGCTTTGCGCCCCGGATCAAGCTGGACGGGCCATTCTGCAGGTCCGGCAAGGTCGCACGATACGCGCTGTCGACCGTGAACCCATCAGGGTATTCGCGCGACAGGGACGGATAATTCACGGGCACCAGACCAGGCACAAGGCGCGCAATCGCCGGGTCGAGCTGGCTGATCTCGGCCTCGGTTGCGGACTCGGCCCATTTGCGCAGCGTCTTCAGAGCGGCTGCGGCTTCGTCATTGTCGGGCGTGTCCTCAATGTCGCGGGGGTGCACGTTCATCGATCGGGTTCCTCGGTTGGTCGCCGAACCTTGTTTGTATTCGGCTTGCTTTCCAGTGTAGCTTTATACGCTGAAAAACACAGCCCGGATCGAAATTCGGCGAAAATCGCATGACTTACGTCATTTTCACCTAGTTTCGACCCGGTTGTCAGTAAACCGCTGCCGTTAGTTAACGTTGCGACACGTCCAGCGCGTGTTTGATGTCTGCAAGCAGGTCTCCCGCATCCTCCAAACCGACAGAAAAGCGGATCAGGCCCGGTGTAATGCCCAATTCGTCCTTCTGATCGTCACTCAAACGCTGGTGCGTCGTCGTTGCGGGGTGTGTTGCGATTGACTTGGCATCGCCCAGATTGTTCGAGATGACAGGGATCGTCAGCGCGTTCAGGAATGCAAACGCTGCGTCCTTGCCGCCCTTGATGTCCAGCGACAGAACAGTTCCGCCTTTGCCACCCAATTGGGCTTGGACCAACGCGTTTTGCGCATGGGTTTTCAGACCCGGATAAAGCGTCCGTTCCAGCGCCGGATGCCCCTCAAGCGCTTCTGCAATGGTCTGCGCCGTCTCGGCCTGAGCGTTAACGCGCAGCGCCATCGTTTCCAGACCTTTCAGCATGACCCAGGCGTTGAACGGGCTCAGCGCTCCGCCGGTGTGTTTCAGATAGGGCTCAACCGTTCCCCGGATGAAATCCTTGGTGCCAATGATAACGCCGCCCAAAGCGCGCCCCTGCCCGTCGATATGTTTGGTCGCAGAATAGACAACAACATCCGCCCCCTGTTCGATTGCGCGCGAGAAGACGGGCGTGGAAAAGACGTTATCCACGATGACAAGCGCGCCAACCGCATGGGCCAGTTTGGCAACTGCCTCGATATCAATGACCTCAAGCGTCGGGTTTGACATGGATTCGAAGAAAACCGCCTTGGTCTCAGGGCGGATCGCCGCTTTCCAAGCGTCCAGATCGGTGCCGTCGACAAAGGTGACGTCCACACCATAACGGGAAAGGATGTTTTCGAGGATATACAGACAGGACCCGAACAATGCCTTGGCCGAAACCACATGGTCGCCCGCCTGCAACATCGACGTCAGCGCCGCATTCACCGCAGCCATGCCGGACGCGGTGGCAAACGCGTCCTCGCCACCTTCCAGCGCCGCGATGCGCTGTTCGAACATCGAAACGGTCGGGTTGCCATAGCGGGCATAAATAAACTCATCCGGGCCGGATTCGATGAACCGCGCCTCGGCTTGTTCGGCTGTCTCATAGACGAAGCCCTGCGTCAGAAAAATTGCTTCGCTGACTTCGTTGTATTGGCTGCGACGGATGCCGCCATGGACGGCTTGGGTGCGTTTGTTCCAGCTCTCGCTCATCTCATTCCTCTCGACCCTTGTCTGGCAAGGGCATCAAAAAAACCCCAGACGCGGTCAAGCGAAAGGGGCCTTTCATCCTGACCTTTTAGCGGTGTTGTTTAGCGTGGCCCGCAATCCGGTAACAAATCGCCACGTAGCTTCTGCGATGCAAATACGCCGCGCATTCTTGGCCGTCAAGCCCGGTTGCCCTGTGTCACGCTTTCGTAACCGCCTCTTGCCGATTGCGCAGAATACCGCATCATCGCTTCAACCTGAGGAGGCACCATGATCGATCTATATTTCTGGCCCACGCCGAATGGCTGGAAGGCGTCCATCGCTTTGGAAGAGATGGACCTTCCCTACACCACTCACCTGATCAATATCGGCAAGGGTGATCAGTTCGACCCCGAGTTCCTTAAAATCGCGCCTAACAACCGGATGCCTGCCATCGTTGACCCGGACGGCCCGGATGGCGCGCCGATCTCGGTTTTTGAGAGCGGCGCGATCCTGATGTACCTGGCCCGCAAGACAGGTCGCTTTTACGGCAACACCGAGCGTGACCGGATCGCCGTCGAGGAATGGCTGATGTGGCAAATGGGCGGCGTCGGCCCAATGGCCGGTCAGGCGCATCACTTCTTGAAATACGCGCCAAACCTCGAGCCGCCGCAGGACCTGCCCTATGCCAAAGACCGCTACCGCACCGAGGTCGGGCGGCTGTACGGAGTATTGGACCGGCGGTTGGCCGAAAATGAATACGTCGCGGGCGATTTCTACTCGATCGCGGACATGTCGGTCTGGGGCTGGGCCAGCCTGTGGGAAGGTCAGCAGCAGGTATTGGATGACAAACCCCATTTCGCCCGCTGGCTTGAAACGGTAAGTGCCCGCCCCGGTGTTCAGGCCGGACGCGCGCTACATGCGGAGTTGCGCGGGGATCATCGGGACAAGCGAGCTCAGAGCAACCTTTTTAAACGGTGAAGCTCAATTCACTCTTGAAACACAACAAAACACTGTGCCATCGCTGGCATTGCAATGGCGCGACACATATTTGATTTAAAACACATTTTCAGGCGAGAAGTTTAAATGGCATATGTTTGTTACTACCCTGCAACCGGTCGTTACCTAAAAGGGTTCAAGTTGCCCGGTTGGAGCGAAAAGTACCACTCCGGCGAAATTGCGGATGATGTTGCGAGCGTCTTTCATACTGGTCAACGGCGCTTAGAACCTGGTGAGGCACCGAAAAAAGTGCTACTCAAGAAACAGGCGGCAAAGCTCCCAGACATATTCTCTGCGTCGGGTGGCGCTCGGATTATCACTGATCGCGTGCGTCAAATTTTGGAAGCATTCGATCCGGGTGTACACCAAATCCTTCCGATCGAAGCCTTTTACAGAGATGGGTCAAAGCCCGATACAGCATATTTTTTCATGAACGTGACCAAGCGCCTAGACACAGTCATCGATGAGGCATCCAGTGTTGAGATGTCTTGGCAATTTTCAGGTATCAAAACGACTGAGCGAATGGAGTTGTCCCCTCCATCCTCAAAAGACTTAGTTTTGCGAAAGGAGAAAACTGCTGGGAACAATCTTTGGCGTGAGAAAAGATACCTACATCTGCCACTGTTAATGTCCGACGAAATGCATGCCGAGTTCAAAGCCCAAAAGATCAAGGCCTACCATTTTTGGCGCGCTGAAGAGCGATAGTCTTATTCTGGGGTCAGCCCGACCCCTCTCCCCGCACCAGCATGTCCAGCATGCCCGAGATATCCTCGACCTCTTCCGCGATCACATCGGTCATCGAATGCGCCCGCTGAATGTTGATTTGAGCTCGGGCAACCGGGACAAGCAAGCGCAGAGCAGTTTGTTCAAGCGATAAGGATTTTCTGCTATACTCTGGCTTTGCACAGGAAAAGGATAATACAAAGCCCCGCCCTATCCGCACTTCGCGCAGACGTACCAAGACCGGTCATGATACAATCGGTCCGAGCCGACAAGGGAACGAGTTATTTTATGCGAGTATTGGCCCCTCTGTTTGTATTATGCGCAGGTATGGCGAGCGCCATGCCGGATTGCGAAGAACCTGCTCAAGCGCATGAGCTTGTGGCGTATGAACCGTCCACTGAACTGGACGTTCTTTTGGAGGAAGACACCGCACCTGTTCCCCCTAAGCAAGAGCTGACTGTGTCCCCCAGACCGCGGCTGCGGCCCTGCAAGTTTCGTCAGATCGAAGTCGGCCGCGAAAGGATGCGCGAACGTGGTGCAGTGTGTGGCGACTGGACTATTCTCGGCGAAAAGCGAAAACCCTTTAGAGGAAAGTACCAGGGATGCGGCATTGCTGATCCCGTGCGCATCCGCATGGTATCTGACGTCCTTCTCAGCCAATTGGCGTTGATGGATTGCGAAACCGCCGTCACACTCAAAACATGGTTGGAGAACACAGCCAAACCGGCCTTTGCGAATCTGGGCGGCGGCCTGAAAGGATTGCGTCTGGCTGGTCATTATGCGTGCAAGACGCAGAACAATCAGCCACGCGCGCGGATTTCGGAACATGCCCGTGGCCGCGCAATCGACATTTCATCCTTCATACTTTTAGATGGCACCGTGATCACTGTGCGCGACGGATGGGCAGCCGAAGATACAAGCGATGTTATGCACGAACTGCACGCAGGCGCCTGCGGTCTGTTTGGCACCGTGCTGGGTCCTGACGCCGATCGCTATCACAAAGGGCACTTCCATTTTGACACAGCGCGCCGCCGTAGTGGACCCGTTTGCCGCTGACGGACTACCCCTCCCCCCGCACCAGCACATCCAGCATGCCCGAGATATCCTCGACCTCTTCCGCGATCACATGGGTCACCGAATGCGCCCGCTGCATCCGGCCCGTGACCCGCAGCAGCCGCCCCGAGATCACCGCCCGGCGGAAACGTTCATAGATCTTGCGCCAGACCACCACGTTCACGATGCCGGTCTCATCCTCGAGCGTGACAAAGATCACCCCCTTGGCCGTCCCGGGCCGCTGCCGCAAGATCACCAGCCCCGCGACCGCCACCAGCGCGCCCTCGGGCGGGTCGTTCAACCGATTGGCGGGCAGACACGCGGGCGGCCGCGGCCAGTTCCGGTTCGTAGATATAGGGCGGGTAGGCAACACAATCATGAGAACAAAAATAGAACATACGCAAGGAAAGTCCATAGACGGCGTGACGAGTCGCAAATGAGGCTGGAAAGACCTAAATGCCTTCACTAAGGAAGAATTCGACAAGCGAAAGAGGAAGACGCAAGCAATGGCAAAGATCACCTATGTCGAGCACGGCGGTACCGAACATACAGTCGAAGTCGCCAACGGCCTGACCGTCATGGAAGGAGCCCGTGACAACAATATCCCAGGCATAGAGGCCGATTGCGGTGGCGCTTGCGCCTGTTCGACCTGCCATGTCTACATCCACCCGGACTGGGTCGAGAAAGTTCCGGCCAAGGACGACATGGAAGAGGACATGTTGGACTTCGCCTTTGAACCCGACCCCGCCCGCTCGCGTCTGACTTGCCAGATCAAGGTCACTGATGAATTGGACGGGCTGGTTGTTCAAATGCCCGAAAAGCAGATCTGATGCTTTTCAAAGCGATCGCGGCGGCCGCGATCGCAATTGGAACCTGTCCGAGCCAGACAAGATCTCAGCAGCCATGGCAGTATGAGCCGCTGGGTTCGGCGGAGTACTCCGAACCCACTGCGCGATACCCGCACGGGGTACTCGGTGATCAGATTGAATACGGCGCCCTGATCCTGCAATATGCGCCGGAATGGGCGAAATACACAATCCGGCTGCCAAAAGAGCGCGTTTTCGAAGATATCCGTCCGCGCCTGATTGATGTTGATAATGATGGCCGTCGCGAAGCTTTGGTGGTTGAAAGCCATCGTGATAAAGGTGCACGGCTTGCAATCTACAATGGCGGCGGTCTGATCGCCGCTACGCCCTACATCGGAACCCGCTTTCGCTGGCTCGCTCCGGTCGGAGCGGCCGACATGGATGGCGACGGCAACGTCGAGATCGCATATGTCGATCGCCCTCACTTGGCCAAAACCCTGCGCATATGGCGATTTACAGACGGCGAATTGATCGAAATCGCATCGCTGCCCAATCTCACCAATCACCGTATTGGAGAAGATTTCATCTCCGGCGGTCTGCGCGATTGCGGCGGCACTCCGGAACTGATCCTTGCCAACGGCAACTGGACACGCGTTATCAGCGTCACTTACGAAAACGACTGGACCACCCACGACCTCGGCGCGTTTACCGGCCACAAAAGCCTGAACAACGCACTCAAGTGCTGATCCGCCTCTTCATCTGGCTAAAAATTTCCTGTGAGTGAGGCGATAGGCCGAAGGGGCAAAGCCCCCTGACCTACCGACTGTTCAAAGAGCCCGCCAGCCGATATCGCGGCGGTAAAAGCCTTCGGGCCAATCCACACCTTCAACCATCGCATATGCCCGGTCGCGAGCCTCTTGCAGTGTATTCCCGCGCGAGGTCACATTCAGCACGCGCCCGCCTGCGGCTTGCACTTGCCCATCAACGGCCTTGGTGCCCGCGTGGAAGATCATGTTGCTGCTGTCTTCAGGAAGCGCATCCAACCCCTTGATCGCAGATCCTTTTACGTAGGAACCCGGATACCCCTGTGCCGCCATCACAACAGTGATCGCATGATCGTCGGCCCAGTTTACCTGCGTCTCGCTCAAACGGCCCTCGGCCGCGGCATGAAGTAGGTCCAGAACCTGGGCACCAAGCCGCATCATCAGAACCTGGCATTCCGGGTCACCAAAGCGGACGTTGTATTCGACCAACCTCGGTTGGCCGTCCTTGATCATCAGGCCAGCATACAAAACGCCCTGAAACGGCATGCCTCGGCGCTTCATCTCGGCCATAGTCGGACGCACGATCTCTTCCATCGCCCGCGCCTCGATCTCGGCACTCAGGACCGGCGCTGGGGAATACGCCCCCATACCGCCCGTGTTCAGGCCTGTGTCGCCTTCTCCTACGCGCTTGTGGTCCTGCGCCGTGCCAATGGACAGAATGTCCTCGCCATCACACAAGACGAAGAGAGACGCCTCTTCGCCGTCCATAAACTCTTCGATAACGACCTCGGCACCCGCGCCCCCAAAAGCACCGCCGAACATGTCGTCGATAGCCTCCAGCGCGGTCTGTTCGTCCATCGCGACGATCACACCCTTGCCTGCCGCCAAACCATCGGCTTTGACCACGATCGGCGCGCCCTGTTCGCGGATATAGGCTTTGGCAGGCTCGGCCTCGGTGAACCTTGCATAAGCTGCGGTCGGAGCGTTCGACGCGTCACAGATTTCTTTGGTAAAACTCTTCGACGCTTCCAGCTGTGCTGCATCGGCCGACGGCCCAAAGACCAGCACACCCGCTTCACGCAGACGATCTGCAACGCCAGCGGCCAATGGGGCCTCGGGGCCAACAATCACGAAATCAATCGCGTTCTCTTCGGCAAAGCTGACAACCGCGCCGCCGTTTTCAGTATCGAGCGCTGCGCACTCAGCGATCTGCGCAATTCCGGCATTTCCCGGCGCAACGATCAGACGGTCACATTTGGGGTTTTGCATCACCGCCCAAGCGAGACTGTGTTCGCGCCCGCCGCTGCCGAGAATAAGGATGTTCATGAAGGTCTCCGATCTGCTTGGCCTCGCCTTCCGGGCGTTCTAAGCTGGCCGGGCATTTGACACAAGGCGCTGAAATGTCCGACCTGCTTGATGACCCGATCCCGGGCCAAAACACACCAGAATATACCGTTTCGGACATCTCGGGTGAGGTGAAACGCACGCTGGAAGGCACGTTCGGGCGAATCCGTGTGCGTGGTGAGGTCGGCCGCGTGTTCACGGCGCGGTCGGGCCACCTGTACTATGACATCAAGGATGACCGGAACGTGTTGGCCTGCACAACATGGAAAGGTCAGGTTTCCGGCCTATCGGTGGTGCCGGAAGAAGGTCTTGAGGTCGTGGTCACCGGTCGCCTGACGGCTTTTGGCGCGCAGTCGAAATACAACCTGAACGTCGATGAGGTCGCGGTCGCCGGGCAAGGCGCTTTGATGGCGCTGCTGGAAAAGCGCAAGAAACAGCTTGAGGCTGAAGGTTTGTTCGCACCCGAATGTAAAAAGCCTCTGCCCTACCTGCCCCAGATTATTGGCGTGGTGACATCACCATCTGGCGCTGTGATCCGGGACATCCTGCACCGCCTGCGGGATCGCTTCCCGCGCAAGGTGCTGATCTGGCCCGTCGCTGTACAGGGCTCCAACTGCGCACCAGAAGTTGCGCAGGCCATCGACGGTTTCAACAAACTGACGCCGGGCGGCTCACTGCCTCGACCCGACCTGATTATCGTCGCCCGTGGCGGCGGTTCGATTGAAGACCTTTGGGGGTTCAACGAAGAAATTGTCGCGCGTGCGACGGCCGCTTCGGACATTCCGCTGATTTCGGCCGTTGGTCACGAAACAGATACGACGCTGATCGACTTTGTATCAGACCGCCGCGCGCCAACGCCGACCGCCGCGGCCGAGCTTGCCGTGCCGGTTCGAATGGAACTTCTGGCCTGGACGGGTGAGCAAGGCGCTCGTCTGTCTCGTGCCGCGACGGATGCGGTTCAAAGGCGGTCTCAACGGCTTCGCGACCTGTCCCGCGCGTTGCCGCGCCCGGAAAGCCTGTTGAACACCCCACGCCAACGACTTGATTTGATTGCAGATCGACTGGCGCCCGCACTGAATCGCGGCGTCCAGAACCGGCGTTTGCAGGTGGTCGAACTGTCTGCACATCTGCGCCCGTCGACTTTGCGCAACCTCGTGTCGACCAGAAACGAATCTTTGCGCAACCTGTCATCCCGTCTGTCCTTGCGCCCAATCCGGCGCGAAGTCGAACAGCAACGACATAATATCAACAGGTTGGAAGAACGAATGAACACGGCGCAGGCTACGCGCCTTGATCGGATGCGGAGACAGCTGGAAGCCGCCGATCGCCTGCGTGAAACACTAAGCTATAAAGCTACACTGCAACGTGGTTATGCTGTGGTCCGGGCCGAGGGAGAGGTTCTTACAACCAAGAAACAGGCCTCAAAACACAGCACGTTCGAGATCGAATTCGCGGATGGCCTCCTAAATACCGGTCAGCCCACGGCTTCGCGGGCGGCACCAAAGAAACCGGCCAAGAAAGATGCACCTGATCAGGGCTCTCTGTTCTAGCGACCTTCAGACGCCAATCTCGGGGCCGAGACAGACCATCTCTTCATTGATATCTTCGGCCTCGTACAGCTCGGTGGCTTCCGAGTTGCCTTCGAACAAGGCGGTCAACCCCCTGTCGGTCTTGGAAAAGACCCAGCATTGCGGATCAATCCTGTCTTCATAGATGAAGCAGATCTGCCCTCCTTGTTCGTACCAAACGCCCTCTTTGCAATTGCCATCCAGAAACGACCAGATCACGCGTTTATTGGGCAAATAGCGTTCCACCCCGTACACCGTACCCTGAAACCCGTAGAACAGTGTTTTCCCACGCGTGTAGCTGTCAAACTCAGACCCGGACAAGGCAGGCTGAGCAACAGCCGCCTGCGCAGTGAGTGTCATAAGAATCGCAAGACGCGTCAGCATGAGGTCATTTTGGCAGATGCAGTTCGGCATCGCCAATAAACAATTCCCACGACCGACTGCCTTCACGTCACGGCTTGAGTTGCACTGGCGATCCCGGCGATGCTGCTAAAAAACTTAACGGGGGACAACTATGACAACCGCTCTTTTCTGGATCGCCGCCGCATGCGCTCTGGCCTATTTGCCGCTGTCACCGCGACCCGCCAGCCCTCTGCGATCCCTCTTCAAGACGGCATCTGTCGCACTATTAGCGGTGACAGCGGTTCTAAGCGGCACTGCGATGTTACTGACCCTTGCCTTGGCTCTATGTGCTTTGGGCGATGCGCTGCTTTCGCGTGAGACGGATTCGACTTTCATGGCGGGGATCGGTGCATTTGCAGCCGGCCACCTGGCCTATATCGCTCTGTTCCTCAGCCACCCAGCCAGCGACACTGCCCTGATCTTTGACAAGCCCGGTATCTTCTGGTCCCTAATCATCCTCGGCATCGTGGCCGCAACCTTGCTCGCCCCCCGCGCCGGTGAGCTCAAGATACCGGTGCTGGGCTATATCCCGATCATCCTTGGTATGGGCATCGCGGTTCTCACATTGCCCGAAACAGGCGCGCTGCGTTGGGCCCTGCCTGCCGCACTGGCCTTCATAGCCTCAGACCTGATCCTTGCGACCGAGAAGTTTCTGCTCCCCTCCAATCATCCGGCGCTGCGCTTAACGCCCTATATGATCTGGATCCTATACTGGGGCGCGCAGGCGGGGCTGTTGATTGCGTTTTTGTGACCCTTTGCAACTGCCGCAAATCCGCATTAGGTGAGAGGAACACCTGCGGAGACTAAAAATGGCGTTTTTCTCAAAGCTCAAGGACAAGCTGTTCAAATCCTCGTCCCGCCTCGAACAGGGGCTGGATGCCATCGTCGAAGACGGTGGCGAGGAAACGACCGCGCCCGATCCAGTTATCCCCGAGCCTGAGCCGCAGCCAGAACCGGTTCCCGAAATTCCGCAGCCGGTGCCAGAGACACCTGAACCCGCCCCTGTGCCACAGCCGGTCGAAACACCTGAACCCGCACCGGTCGATCCAACCCCTGCTCCGCCCCCGCCTGAGGCCGCGCCATCCAAAGGGGTGTTGGGACGCCTGCTTGGCCGGAACGAAGCCAAGGCCGTCTTCCGTCGTACGTTGGACGACGATATGCTTGAGCAGCTAGAGGAACTGCTGATCGCCTCGGATATGGGCGTCGACACCGCTTTGCGGGTCACATCCAACATGGCTGAGGGGCGATTGGGCCGCAAACTCTCCACGCAAGAGATCAAACAATTGCTCGCCCAGGAAGTCGCCCGTGTGATGGAGCCGGTTGCCAAGCCTCTGCCCATCTACCCCAAGCGCCCGCAAGTCGTGCTGGTCGTTGGCGTCAACGGGTCCGGCAAAACCACGACCATCGGCAAGCTCGCCAGCCAGTTCAAAGCCGCCGGCAAGAAGGTCGTCATCGCCGCCGGGGACACCTTCCGCGCCGCCGCCGTCGAACAGCTCCAGGTCTGGGGCGACCGCGCCGGCGTGCCGGTGCTGACCGCACCCGAAGGGTCTGACCCGGCCTCATTGGCTTTCGACGCTCTGACCCGCGCGCAGCAAGACGGCGCAGACCTGCTGATGATCGACACGGCCGGGCGCCTGCAAAACCGGGCGGACCTGATGGAGGAACTGGCCAAGATCGTCCGCGTAATCCGCAAAATCGACGAGACCGCCCCGCACAACACGCTGCTGGTGCTGGATGCCACCACGGGCCAGAACGCGCTGAGCCAGGTCCGGACATTCCGCGACCTCGCTGACGTGTCAGGGCTGGTGATGACCAAACTCGACGGCACCGCCAAAGGTGGCGTATTGGTTGCACTGGCTGACAAGTTCGGCCTGCCAATCCATGCCATCGGCGTCGGAGAACAGATCGACGACCTCGCCCCCTTCGACCCCGAAGAGTTCGCCGCCGCCCTCACTGGCCTGGACCAAACCTGATCCCCCCTCTATCTGGCCCCAAATATCCTCCTGGGGTCTGGGGGTGGAAAACCCCCCGACCTCTCCTCCCAGCGAAAAGACTGACATTTGAGCGACTGGCTGATTTCTCTCGAAGGCACAGAAGCGGGCCATCAGCTGGCTCTTGGCCTCGCTCTGATGGCCGCCTTCCTGCATGCTGTATTTGGCGCGCTGCAGAAGGGCCGCCACGATCCCTGGCTGTCCCGTGGAGCAATCGACGCCTGCTATTGCCTGATGGCCGCCCCTTTTGCCTTTTTCGTGGTGCCGTGGCCTGAACCCTACATGTGGTCCATCTTCGCCGTGGTCTGGGTGATCCACATCGCCTACAAGGTCCTTCAGGCCATGGCCTATACAAAGGGTTCATACACTGTCGTCTACCCTGTCGTACGCGGCACTGGCCCCCTATTCACGGTCATCGGCGCCTATCTGCTCTTTGGCGAGACCTTTACCGGGATTCAATGGTTTGGCGTTTTGGTCCTGCTGGCCGGTATATTCGGCCTGGCCGCCTATAATTTGCGTTTTCTGGAAACCAACCGGGAAACGTTGGGCATAGCGCTGGTACTGGCCATCGCAACTGGCCTGTTCGTCGCGCTCTACACCACTTATGACGCCTATGGCATCCGGGCCACCGCCGACCCGTTCACCTTTCTGGCGTGGTTTTTTATGATCGACGGGTTTGCGATGCCGATTTACGCATTCCTCAGATGGCGCGCCATGATAAACCGCCCTGCCGTTGGCCCATTGATGTTGCGGGGCTTGGCCGGAGGCATCATCGCCCCTATGTCCTTCGGAGCAATCATGCTGGCCACCCGTCTGGACAAGGTCGGCGAAGCCGCCGTTCTGCGAGAAACCTCGACAGTCTTCGCGGCGCTTATCGGGTGGCTGGTGTTAAAAGAAACTGTGGGGCCAAGACGGGTCGCGCTGATGGCATTGATTGCATTGGGCGCCGTAATAGTTGAAATGGGTGGGTAAAAATCAGGAAACAGACATGCCAGGCAAAAAAGAAATCAATCCATTTCTGAAACAAGCGTTAGAGCTTGGGCCGCCACTGGCCTTTTTCTTCATCTACCTACGTCTGCGTGACGACAGTTTCCTGATCGGAGGCATTGAATATTCAGGCTTTATCATTGCGACGATCATCTTCGTCCCGCTGATGCTGGCCGCCATGGGCATCCTCTGGGTCCTGACCGGCAAACTGAGCCGGATGCAGATATTCACCGCCTTCATGGTCATCTTCTTTGGCGGCCTGACCGCTTGGTTCAATGATGAGCGGTTCTTCAAGATGAAAACCACGCTGGTTTACGGTTTTTTCTCGGTCATCCTTGGAATTGGCCTTCTGCAAGGGAAATCTTACCTGGCCTATGTCCTCGAAGATATGCTGCCGATGCGCCATGAGGGCTGGATGATCCTGACCCGCCGGTTGTGCGGCTGCTTTGCGGTTCTGGCCGTTGCCAATGAATTTGTCTGGCGAACAATGTCGACGGACCTGTGGGTCAAAATTGAAACTTTCGCCTTTCCGATCGCGCTGATGGCGTTTCTGATGCTTCAGTTCAGTCTGTTGCAACGCTACATGGATGACCCCGACCACCAATAGGCGAACACTTATAATCGGCGCGCAGCTTAAGCGTTTGCTTTCATATTGAGCCATCGCACAGCGCGCAATCAGACAAACCAATAAAAACCTTGGAATAATAGCCCGGCTGTGGAACATTGGGGCACCACTCAACACCAGCAGCCGGAGACCCCTCAACCACATGAAGGCACTCCCAAACAGCGGATTCCTGTCCGAGGCATCAGACCGACTCAGGGCTATGCTTTCGGCACTCGCGACCGAGATTTCCTTGGATCAAGGCCAGGTGCTGTTTGAGCAGGGGGACGAAGGCGATGCGCTCTATGTGATTTCTGAGGGCACGCTTGAGGTTTCATTCCTTGCGATGAGCGGGCGCAAGCTGTCTTTGACCCTTATGAAGCCGGGCGAAGTGTTTGGCGAAATTGCGTTGTTCGACAGCGGGCCGCGGACCGCCACGATAGCAGCGGCCGAGCCATCGAGTGTGCTGCGCGTGCGCCGCAGCGACGTCATGGACCAGATCCGCCAGCATCCCGATCTTGCCGTCGACATGATCCGTCTGGCGGGGCTGCGCATGCGCTGGATGGGGTCACAGCTAAACGAACAAGTGTTCTTGCCGATGCCCATTCGTCTGGCGCGCAAATTGCTGCATCTGTCTGCCCTTCAGGACGACCCCGCAATGCGCATCACCCTGTCCCAAAGCGAATTGGCCGAGTTCGTCGGTGCCACGCGCGAGGCTGTATCCAAGACGATTTCCACCTGGAAACGCGACAATGTTGTCGAGGCATCCCGCGGCGGACTGATGATCCAGGACTTCAACGCCCTGAAAGAACTGGCCGAATCCGACTTAATCTGACCTTGTGACCTCCTTCACATACGGCACATGCCAAAATAGCTAATGTCTTAGTTGTTACCGTAGGGGGCCAGAGAATCATCCCCGATATCTGTCCACTGGCCTCTCCCTGTACCAGAGCCATGCGCCTCCCCGGCGTGTGGCTCACTTACTTTCAGCGCCACGTGGACCGGAAAAGGCCGAGGCATTGCCCCGGCCTTGTCACAACGTTTGATGTGGTGCGTTACTCGCCCAGGCTCAGCGCCACAAAGCGGGGGTCGCCACCGCGACGTACAAGCAACAACAGCGATTTACGCCCGGCCTCACGCGCCTCTTCCATGCGTGCTTCCAAATCTCCAATCGACGTTACCTTTTGCTGTCCAGCCTCGGTGATCAGATCACCGGCGCGCAACCCTTTGGAAAACGCCTCAGAGGCCTCATCCACTTCGGTTACAACCAGTCCCTCGGCGTCCTCTTCAAGACCAAGGTCCGTACGTAGCGTGTCCGTCAGTGGCGAAATGGTCAGGCCCAGAATAGCAGCGTTCTCTTCCGTTGGAGCCTCAGACGTTTCCTCATCGCCCTGCTCGGCCCGTTCGGCATCCTCACGACGTCCCAGAGTAACCAGGACGGTCTGTGTGCCGCCATCGCGATGCACGACAACACGCACGGCTTTGCCTACGGTCGTCTCACCGACCTGACGCACAAGACCGCGTGTATCTTCGACCTCGACCCCATCAAAGCTGAGGATCACGTCACCAGCCAGCAGTCCGGCATCCTTGGCCGGCCCATCCGGAACATCGCTGATCAGCGCACCGCCCGGCTTGGCTAACCCCATTGCCTCGGCCATGTCCTCGGTAACATCCTGAATGCGAACGCCTAGCCAACCACGGCGGGTTTCACCGAATTCGCGCAGTTGATCGACCACCTTGACGACGACGTTGGACGCCATCGAAAAGCCGATCCCGATCGAGCCGCCATTGGGCGACAAAATCGCTGTGTTCACACCAATTACTTCGCCATTCATGTTGAACAGCGGACCGCCCGAGTTGCCCCGGTTGATGGCCGCGTCGGTCTGGATGTAGTCGTCATACGAACCGCTCAGCGCCCTGTTGCGGGCCGAAACGATCCCGGCCGAAACCGAGAAGCCCTGCCCCAACGGGTTGCCCATGGCAATAACCCAATCACCGACACGGGCGACGTCACTGTCGCCAAACTGCACGTATTGCAGCGGGCCCGGGGCCTCGACCTTCAGCAGCGCAATATCGGTTTTCTCATCCGTGCCGATCACCTTGGCAGGCAGTTCCTCCGGCGGCTGTCCATCACCGGGGAAGAACTCCACCAGGATTTCATCGGCCTCGGCGATCACGTGGTTGTTGGTGACGATGTAGCCGTCCTCGGAAATCACGAACCCCGAACCCAGCGCGTTGCTGCGGCGCGGGCGATTTTCATCATCACCGTTCCGGTCCTGAAAATCGCGAAAGAAATCTTCGAACGGTGATCCCTCGGGCACAATGCCCTGCGGGCCGGTCTGGCCTTCGATCAACGTCGAGGTGGTAATGTTGACCACGGCCGGGCTGATCTTTTCTGCCAGCGGCGCCAGGCTTTCGCTCCGCGCCTGCGCAGCGACGGATTGGGCCAGAACAAGAATCATCCCTGCAATGGCCAGCCACATCAGCCGCATGAAACCAACACCCTCGTCCTGCCGGACCGAAATACTGCGTGCGTGTGCCTGCACTTGGGAACTCCTTGTCAACAAGTCTTGTAAAACTGCCCTCGGGCAAATCTTCTCAGGAACCAATGTAGTCGGTTTGTCCTTGCCCGCAACTCGGGATCGCGGGGAAATCACTTGCAAGTGAGGTCACCGCATCAAAACCCAACCTGATAAGCCCCCCATAGCAGGACAAACCCACTAACTACGCTCAGCAGACCGACCAGCCGCCGCGCCTGCTCGGGCAGTGACCGCAGTGCCTCTAACATGCGCTCAATAAGCGAAGGGGCCAGCGCATAGGCCAGCCCCTCGACAATCAATACCAGCCCGAAAGCCAGAAGGATCAGCCCCATTATTCGGAGGCCGCAGCAGCCGGAGCTTGCCGTCCGGTTGGCGAACCGAGGTAGTTGAAGAACTCGGAATCCGGGCTCAGAACCAACGAGCTATTGCCGCCCTGCAACGCGTTTTCATACGCGGTCAGCGAACGGTAGAATTCAAAGAACTCCGGGTCCGCGCCATAGGCTTCGGCAAAGATCGCGTTACGTTCGGCGTCCGCTACACCACGGGTGATTTCGGCCTCACGACGTGCATCTGACACCAGTTCGACCACGGTCCGGTCAGCTTGCGCACGCACACGCTGCGCCGCCTCGTTACCACGGGCACGTTCGTCTGTTGCTTCACGTTCCCGCTCAGCCTTCATACGGTCGAAGGTCGCCTCAAGGTTGGCCTGTGGCAAGTCGGTCGCCTTCAATCGCACGTCGATTACAGTCACGCCCAGCGCCTGTGCTTCGGCAATCGCGCTGTTTCGGATGCGCAGCATCAGTGCCGCACGGTCCGAGCTCAGGATGTCACGGGACGAAACCGAGCCCAGAACTTCGCGGGTTTCGGCCCGCAAAATACGATCCAGACGATCCTCGGCAACCGGGATACCACCGACACCAACGGCCTGACGGAACTGGTTCAGATCTGAAATCCGGTAACGTGCGAATGCATCGACAACCAGACGCCGATCGTCCAGAGGGGTCACCTCAAGGGGCTGTACGTCAATAGACAGGATACGGTCGTCATAGCGGACAACTTCTTGAATCACCGGGATTTTGAACGCCAAACCGGGGTCTTCCTTGACCGCGACGACACGACCAAATTGCAGGACCAGCGCGCGTTCACGTTCATCCACGATGAAGATCGAAGACAGGCCAACGACGCCAAGGATCACGACAAGAATGAGGATAATGGGTGATTTACGCATCAGTTGCTCTCCCCGGCTGGGCTACGACGCAGCTCGTTCAGCGGCAGATAGGGCACAACACCCTGCCCTTGCCCGGATGAGTTCTGGTCCAGAATGATTTTGTCAACGTCACCCAGAATCTGCTCCATACGCTCCAGATACAGACGCTTACGCGTCACATCGGGTGCTTTGGAGTATTCTTCCAGAACTGCGCTAAAGCGGCTGGCTTCACCCCGCGCACTGTTGATCTGTTGGGCACGATATCCTTCTGCCTCTTCCAGAACCTGCGCAGCTTCGCCGCGCGCTTCTGCCAACACCTTGTTCGCATAGGCATCGGCTACGTTCTGCAACCGGTCCCGTTCCTGCGCAGCAGCTTGAACGTCGCGGAAGGCGGCGATCACATCCTGAGGCGGGTCGGCTTTGTCAAAGTTCACGCGGACAATGTTGATCCCTGAATCATAGCTGTCCATTGTGGACTGGATCAGTTCCTGCAAGCGATCCGCGATAACACCACGATCCCGGTTCAGGATCGGTGCAAGCTCGCTTTGAGCGATAATCTCGCGCATCGCTGATTCCGACACCGCACGGATCGTTTGGCGCGGATCACGCAAGTTGAACAGGAACTTCGCAGGGTCGTTGATGTTCCAGACGACTTGATAGTCGATATCGACCACGTTTTCGTCGCCGGTCAGCATCAAGCCATCATCGCTGCCGCGCGCGCCGCCCATATCTTCGTTCTGTTCGCGGGTGACCGGGATGACCTCGGCGGTAACGAAAGGCCACGGCGCAAAGTTCAGACCCGGATTTCCGACGGCCGAGAATTCGCCGAGGAACAACTCAACCGACTGTTCTTCAGGCTTGACTGTGTAAAAACTGGCCGCCCCCCACAATACCGCCGCGACGACGACACCAATAAGAACCGTACCTTTTGTGAAGATAGGGCCACCGCCGCCAGAGCCCTGACCGTTGCCACCGCGGCCTGAGCCGCCGCGGCCGCCCATAAGGACGCGCAGCTGTTCCTGGCCTTTCTTCATCAGCTCATCAATCTCGGGGATCTGCGGACCATCGCCTTCGGGGGGCTTGCGCCCATCACCGTTGTCACCCCGATTTCCTCCGCCGCCCGAGGAGCCTCCGCCCCCCCAGGGGCCGCCGCTATTGCCCGCCATATGTATCTATTCCCTTGTGTTGGACCGTGTGATCACGGGTTCCCTTGTAACTTGTGTGCGCGCGGTTGCAAATCAAGCAGTGCGCACAGGTTGCCGCATTGTTACCAATTCCTCTGCCATCACCGGATGAACGGCAACCGTGCGGTCAAAATCTTCCTTGGTTGCGCCCATTTTTACGGCAATGCCAGCCAGCTGGATCATCTCACCCGCGCCCGGCGCGACGATGTGGCAGCCCAGAACCTTACGGGTCGCCTGGCTGACGATCAGCTTCATCAGCACGCGCTGCGTTCCACCGGCAAAGGCTTTTTGCATTGGTTTGAACGATGTCGCGTAAACCTCAATCGGTTCCTGTGCCACGCCTTCTTCTTCGCTCAGACCTACCGTTCCGAATTCCGGCTGCGTAAAGATCGCGGTCGGGATCAGTTCATGATCCACAGGCGTCGGGTTGCCTTTGAACACGGTTTCGACAAAGGCCATCCCCTCGCGGATCGCGACGGGTGTCAGGTTCACGCGGTCGGTCACGTCGCCGATGGCATAGATCGAGGGTACGCCAGTCTGGCTGTACTCATCCACCACGATCTCACCTTTGCGGCCACGTTCCACGCCCAGCGCCTCGAGGCCCAGATTAACCGCATTCGGGGCACGCCCGGTGGCGTACATGACCACGTCGAACTGATCCTCGGTGCCATCGGTGGCCTTGACGCGGATCTTGTCGCCTTCTTTGGTCATTTCCAGCACATTGGTGCCCAAACGAACATCGATGCCGTTCTGGCGCATCTCTTCGCAGATCAGGCCACGTGCTTCTTCGTCGAATCCTCGCAGAATTTGCGCACCGCGATAGAATTGAGTGGTCTTGACGCCCATCCCGTTCATGATACCGGCGAATTCGCTGGCGATGTAGCCGCCGCCGACGATCAGAATACTCTGGGGCAGTTTTTCAAGGTGGAAGATTTCGTTCGACGTGATCGCCAAGTCCGATCCCGGAAATTCGGGCACAACCGGACGACCGCCTGTGGCGATCAGGATGTGCTTGGCTGTCTTGCGTGTCCCATCTGCCAATTCGACCGTATGTGGATCGACTAAGGTTGCACGTTGATCAAAGCTTTCGACGCCGTTGTTTTTTAGGATATTGCGGTAGATGCCTTCAAGCCGGTCCAGTTCAGTCACCAGCTTGCCGTGAAAAGTATCCCAGTTCAAAGCACCGGCCTGAATGTCCCAGCCATAGGCTTGCGCATCACCGACCATACCAGAAAACTCGCTGGCGAAGACCATCAGTTTCTTGGGCACACAGCCCCGGATGACACATGTGCCGCCGTAACGGTCTTCTTCGGCCAGCCCCACCTTGGCACCGTTCTCACCAGCTGCTACACGTGCGGCCCGGACCCCGCCTGAGCCTCCGCCGATTACGAACAGATCATAGTCAAAGCTCATTTGTCCTGCCTCTTCCAAATTTCCGCAAGTGCCCGCAGGCCTTGCATGGGGTGTACTCTATCTCGCGCTGCTGTCCAGAGTGATCGCCGGGGCGCCGGCCTCTTCGATTTCTCGAACTTGCGCAGGGAACCGCTGCAGCGTTGTGAACAAACGCCCAGATATGGTTGCTTTTGTTTTATTCAACGGCAGCCTCCACGTCTTGGATTGGTCAAACCAAGTGCCAAATTGTAAGTGTCCCAAATCGCTCGCGGTCACGACTTCACTCAAAACAATGTAGCGTCCGAAGAAAACGAGTGACGTAAAGCGATCTGTGTCTGTTCCGCTTAATCCGCCAGATCTAAGAACAAGTTCTCGCCTGCTTCCACCGACTGATCAACTTCGATCGTTCCATCGTTGATATCGCGCAACTCGACCCGACCATCGCCGTGGCCGATCACAACTTTGTCACAGATGTCGATGAACAAACCATTCTCGACCACACCCGGAACCTGATTAAGTACCAGCGCCAGTTGCCTGGCATTTCCGATGCGCTGAAGGTGGAGGTCCAGAATGTGATTGCCCTCATCCGTGACAAACGGCGCCTCTCCGTTCATGCGCAGCGCGGCAGAAGTGCCCAGAACGTCCATCGTATCCAACGCCTCTTGGATCAGCGTTCGCGTAGTCTGCCAGCCAAAAGGGATAACCTCGACCGGCAACGGGAATGCGCCCAGCGTTTCGACCTCTTTCCCGGCATCAGCAATGACGATCATCTGATCGCTTGCCGTGGCAACGATCTTTTCCTGCAGATGCGCGCCGCCCCCACCTTTGATCAGGTTCAGATCGCCGTCAAATTCATCCGCGCCGTCAATGGTCAGGTCTAGCCAACCCGCCTGATCCAGCGAGACAACCTCGATCCCCAACTCACGGGCCAGTTGCGCGGTACGGGTTGAGGTCGGAACAGCCTTGATCCGCAAACCTTCCTGCTGCACCCGCTCTCCCAGACGGTGGACCATCCAGGCGGCCGTTGATCCGGTGCCCAGCCCAACGCGCATCCCGTCCTGAACTATATCGGCGGCCCGTCGCGCCGCGACAAATTTGGCTTTGTCTATGGGTGACAAATCTCCGGTCATTGTTGCATTCCCCCTTGGTATTGCGGAATTTATACGGAATGTCCGACCCAACTGCGAGCGCCAATTCGCCGATCCAGCGGGCCAACTTGTCGCGAAACTACGCGTTTCCTATTGGAAACGTCGCAATCGAGACGTTCGACATCCCAGCTGGTGTATAAATACAGCCCATGAACGCGTCCTACAGATTGCACTTTGCCCCCGACAATGCCTCTCTGGTGATCAGACTGGTGCTGGAAGAGATGGGCCTGCCTTATGAGACGGCTTTGGTGGATCGACGGCAAAACGCACAGGATGGCGCGGCTTACAGAGGGTTGAATCCGAACGGCCTGATCCCGGTTCTTGAAACGCCACAAGGTCCGATCTTTGAAACAGCCGCCATCCTTTTGTGGCTGGCAGATACACATTCGCAACTGGCTCCCGCCTCTGACAACCCGGATCGGGCTGCGTTCCTGAAATGGCTCTTTTTCGCATCGAACACTTTACATGCCGATCTGCGCATCCTGTTCTATGCCGAAAAATACATCGACGCGGCACAGGCCGAAACCTTGCGCAACGGTATCCGCCCACGCCTACGCCAACATCTTCGGGTTCTGGACGACGTTGCTAAAACTGCGCCCAGCTGGTTGCACGCCGATCAGCCCTCGGTCCTTACATACTACCTTGCCTGCCAGATGCGGTGGATGTCCCTTTACCCGGAGCACGCTGATCGCAGTTGGTATCAATTGGCGGATACGCCTTACCTGCAATCCATTCTGATGCGCCTGGAAAGCCGTCCCGCAACCCGGGCTGCCATCGCGGCCGAGGGGTTGGGGGTTACCCCCTTCACCAGTCCATCTTATGCTCACCCTCCAGAAGGCTCTGCTACCTGATATGTTCTTGTCTGTTTTTGATATGTTCAAAGTGGGCATCGGCCCGTCCTCGTCACACACAATGGGGCCGATGGTTGCCGCCGCACGGTTTCTGGACCTGATGCGCGCCTCGCCGTTTGAATTCGCCGGTCTTCGCGGATCGCTGCACGGATCTCTGGCTTTTACTGGCGTAGGTCATGCAACAGACCGGGCTACGATCCTTGGACTGGCCGGGTTTGTTCCTGACACCTATGACAACGACAAGGCCGAGGCCGCGCTGGCTGCTATTGCTGAAACGCACTCTGTCACGCCCGAGGGGTTGCCGACCCTGCAATTCGATCCAAAGGCCGATCTGATCTTTGACTACGACCACAACCTGCCCGGCCATGCCAATGGGATGATCCTGATGGCCACCGATGCGCAAGGCGACGTGATTCTGCGGCAAGTCTATTATTCCGTAGGCGGCGGTTTTGTTCTGACCGAAGAGGAACTCGCCGAAGGCAAAGCCACCAATGACGGCCCTGCCGTGCCTTTCCCGTTCCACTCGGCGGCCGAAATGCTTGAGATGGCAAACGCCAGCGGCAAAAGCATCGCCCAGATGAAGCGCGAGAATGAAATCGCGCGGGGCTGTGCGGACAGTTTCGCCAAAGGCACCGCCCGGCTTTGGGAAGTCATGAACAACTGTATCGAACGTGGACTGAAGACGGATGGCATTCTGCCCGGCGGCCTGAAAGTGCGCCGCCGCGCCAAGGGCATCCATGACGCGTTGTTGGCCGAACGGGGTATGAACTTGAACGCGCCGCACACCATCAACGACTGGATGAGCGTCTATGCGATGGCGATAAACGAGGAAAACGCGGCTGGCGGGCAAGTCGTCACTGCGCCCACAAACGGGGCAGCTGGTACGATGCCTGCCGTACTGCGCTATTACCTCGACCACGTTCCCGGTGCCTCGGAAAGCCATATCGAGGACTTCCTCCTTACGGCAGCGGCCATTGGCGGGCTGGTCAAATACAACGCCTCGATCTCGGGTGCAGAAGCCGGTTGTCAGGCTGAAGTTGGAAGCGCCTCGGCAATGGCTGCAGCGGGCCTCTGCGCCGTGATGGGTGGTACGCCCGAGCAGGTCGAAAACGCCGCCGAAATTGCATTGGAGCATCATCTGGGCATGACCTGCGACCCGGTCGCTGGTCTGGTGCAAGTTCCTTGCATCGAACGCAACGGTTTGGCGGCCATCAAAGCCGTCTCTGCTGCTTCACTTGCGCTGCGTGGCGATGGGAAACACTTCGTACCGCTGGATTCAGTGATCGAAACCATGCGCCAGACCGGGCATGATATGCATGAGAAGTACAAGGAAACGTCTCTGGGCGGGTTGGCCGTAAACGTGCCAAACTGCTGACAGTGACAGCAACGGAGGTCAACGATGCAAGGACATTGCCTGTGCGGCACCATCCGCTACGAGGTTGATCCTCCGGTCCTGTCCTGCGTGAGCTGCCATTGCGATAGTTGCCGCAGGCAATGCGCCGCGCCGATGACGACCTATTTTGGCGTGCGCGACGGGCAATGGCGCTGGACTGGTGAGTCGCCGAAAACCTTTAATTCCTCGCCCGGTGTCGAGCGCAGCTTTTGTCCCGATTGCGGCACGCCGATCTCGTTTCGATCGCAAGCCATGTCGGACGTGCTGCATTTGTATGTCGCCACGTTAGAGGATCCCAACCAATTGCAGCCCACACTGCACGTGGCCCATGAAGAACGGTTGGATTGGCTGAAACTGGACGACGACCTGCCCGTCTGCATCGGACCGGACTACACAAAGGTCCAGCCGATTTCATAGACGCTTTCACCCGGGCACCAAAACCCGTAGCGTCGCCGCATGACCCAGGATCGTCCCGTCTTTGGCATCTTGTTGATGCTGTGTTTTTGCGTGATTGCACCGATGGGCGATTCTATCGCCAAGCTGTTGGGTGGGACGACACCGGTCGGCGTTTTGGTGTTCATCCGCTTTGCCGTTCAGTCGTTGATCCTGATACCTTTGGTGGGCCTGACCGGTCGGCACTGGCGCATGCGCGGACGTCTTATGTGGCTGGCGCTTATCCGAACAGTTCTGCACATCATTGCTATCGCAGCAATGTTCAGCGCACTGCAGTACCTGCCGCTGGCGGACGCGGTCGCCATCGCCTTTGTCATGCCCTTCATCATGCTGTTGCTGGGCAAGTGCGTGCTGGGTGAAGAGGTTGGTATGCGCCGCCTGATCGCCTGCGGTGTCGGGTTCGCGGGCACTCTGCTGGTCATCCAGCCCAGCTTTGTTCAGGTTGGCGCCGCAGCCCTGTTGCCCTTGGTCGTTGCGGTGGCCTTTGCCCTTTTCATGCTGGTGACACGACAGATTGCCAAGGACACCGACCCGATTGCCTTGCAGGCTGTATCCGGAGTGATGGCGACGGTTCTGCTGCTGCCGGTTCTAGCGCTGGGAACACTCGGCAATATTTGGGAGCTGTCCTTCATTGTTCCCGAGCGCGAAAGCCACCTGCTGCTGATCGGGGTCGGTGTCTTGGGCACAGTCGCGCATCTGTTCATGACTTGGTCCTTGCGCTATGCGCCGTCCGCCACGCTGGCCCCCATGCAATATCTTGAGATCCCAGTGGCCACGTTCTTTGGCTGGTTGATTTTCCATGACCTTCCGGACAGCATGGCCGCCGTCGGCATCGGCATCACCGTCGCCGCGGGCCTGTATGTCATTCTGCGCGAGCGGGCCAGCGCCCGGTCTGCCCCGACACAAACGCCTGCATAACCTGATCCAGCGCATACCTTGGCACCATCACCAGCAATCCCGGCGCATCCACCGTCAGCTCAACATCTGCCAGCGCACGGTTGGATGTGCCTACTTGCCCGCCGGGTTCCATAACCAGATCGTCGATGGCCCATTCAAGGCCTTTGCTGGCACCGGTTACCCGTTGGAACGGAAACAGTGAAACGACATCGCCGGGTGTGATACTAAGGGAAACCCGCGGCGGCGCGTGAAAGACGACCTCAGTCTCACCCAATAAGACGCAGGGGCGATCCTGCCTCAAGACCAATGTGTTAAGAACAGCAAGCTGATGATCCAGCCGCCCGCCCAGGAACCCGGCCCCCAACACGACAGGCGCTTCGATGCTGCGCAGAGCCTTGTCAAAATCCGTGCTGTTTTGTTCCCGTATGGGATACAACCGTTCCACCGGAATTTGGTCTTTGTGCCGGCTGTCCAGCGAATCGAAATCGCCAATCACGGCATCCGGAATGCGACCTGATTCTACCAAAGGGGCGGCCCCACCATCGGCCGCCACAACCGTCTTGGCGCGAATCAGCATCACATTTAGGTCGTCAGGGCCGATTTCCCCGCCTCCGACCAGTGCAATTGGCTCAAATGACCGCACAATTGGGCGTTTTTTACTTAGATTGACCATTTTTTCCGGATTTGGACACATTGAGACCACAAAATGATAGGTTCATGCAAAGAGTTCCGAGCCAATAGGTGTGCCTGCATAAGGTGGTTGGCTCTCGTAGTTTGTAGAGGACGTGCGTCTGATGGTACAGAACAACAAGGTATTGACCGTTTCTTATGGAACCTTCTCCTGCACTTTGGAAGGATTCGACGATTCATTCGAAACGATGAAGGCAATCGCTGAATACTTCCGCGATCTTTCTGCCGATGATCGGTATTTTGGTTCTGAACCCCCGCAACCTGACGCAGAAATGCTGACCCGGATCGCACAGCGCGACGCCGCAAAACATGTAGAAGCCAGCCAGAGCGATTCCGGCCTGTTGCTGCGTGCAACCCAGCAGGCTGCAAAGCCAGCCCCTGCTGCGGTTCCAACCGCTGCGCAAACAGACCCCCATGTGATGAGCCCCAATGCCACCCCCCCTGCACAAGGGGCCGACTCGTTTTTCGCTGACGCCGAGCCGGTCGAAAGCGCGCCTGCCCCGGCTGCGGACAGCATTGCCGCCAAACTGCAGCGCATCCGCGCCGTCGTTTCGCATTCCGAAGAAAACTCGGTGATTTATACAGAAGACGAGGACGCAAGCCTGGGTAATCAGCCAGCTGCACCGATGGATGCGATCGCCGCCGCGTTCGAGGCAGGCTCGCTCGACGCATCGGACCTTTCGGAAACGGACAAGGCTGACGCAGCCGTTGAACCGATGGCACCGGCTTTTGAAGCAGAAGAAATCGCGGATACCCCCGCCGTGGCAGCGCCAGCGGCAGAGGCCGAAGCAACGGAAGAACCGGTAGAATCCGTGCAGCCATTCTCGATGCAGCAGGACGCAGATTATGAAGACGAGGAAGAGGCGCCTGCACCCTCGGCGCTGTTCACCGATCTTGAGGAAACGACCGAAACTGATGAGCCCGTCAATATCCTGAGCGAAGAGACCGAAGAGGATCTGATAGATGAAGTCGCAGAGACCCAAGAGGGTTATCTGACCGCCGAGGATGAGGCCAATGTTCTAAGCGAGATCTCGAAGGTTGAGGCCGCAATGGGTGGTCAATCACCGAACGAAACGGCCCTGGATCAGGATTTGTCCCGCCTGATGGACAAGGCGGACAGCCAGATGGATGACCCGGCGACCAGCACGCAGCGCGAAACATATTCACATCTGCGCACGGCAGTCGCTGCGACCGAAGCTGAGCGCGGGAACCAGCCGCGGGACGAAGACTCCGAAGAAAGCGGATATCGTGGCGATCTGACGTCGGTCGTAAGCCCGCGCCGCCCCGAGATTCAAGTCACCAGCATGCGCCCGCAATCCGACACTTCATCCCCCTTGAAGCTGGTTGCAGAACAGCGGGTTGACACAAATGAACAGGACGCCGGCCCCGTGACCCCCCGCCGCGTCACGTCCAAATCAGAAGACGAAGCCGACGATTCCAACGAAGAAGGTGGTTTTGCCCTTTTTGCACAGGAACAAGGTGCACAATCTCTGCCTGACCTGTTAGAGGCTGCCGCCGCTTACCTGTCGTTCATCGAAGGTCAGGAACAATTCTCGCGCCCGCAGCTGATGAATAAGATCCGCTCACTCAAGCAGGACGACTTCAACCGCGAAGAAAGCCTGCGCTCGTTCGGTCAATTGCTTCGGGACGGCAAGATCGAAAAAGCCGGTGGTGGTCGTTTTGCCGCCTCAACACAGATCGGGTTCCGCCCCGATGACGAGCGCGCTGCAGGCTGAACTTAAGAAAATCAAAAGAAACGGGGCCGATGCAATCATCGGCCCTTTTTTGTACGGGAAATGAATCGCCCTCTCAGTCTTGCGACTGATCCGGGTCTGCTTGCCCAACGCCTTTGAACACGAATTTGAAAGGCAAGGCCCACACGATGCCCAGACCGATATAGACTAGCAGCTCAAGCCAGAGCGGCGGGCGGTCTAGCCAATTCACAACCGTCACGACCGCCACAATATAAAGAGGCAACCCAACCAGCAGCAGCACTAGTGACCAGCGACGGCGCGCTTTATAGCTGAGGCCTCGTTTCTGTTCCTCTGCCATCAGTCTGCAAACGGGTCAGTCACCAAAATGGTGTCATCCCGCTCCGGGCTGGTGGACAAAAGGGCGACAGGGCAATCGATCAGCTCTTCGACCCGGCGCACGTATTTGATGGCATTGGCCGGCAGATCCGCCCAGCTGCGCGCCCCTTCGGTGGATTCGCTCCAACCCGGCATCTCTTCGTAAATCGGTTTGCAGCGCGCCTGTTGATCCGCGGCCGTCGGAAGGTAGTCCAGACGTTCGCCGTCCAGCTCATACCCAACGCAGATTTTCAGGGTCTCGAAACCGTCCAGAACATCCAGCTTGGTCAGCGAGATGCCGTTCACACCGCTGGTCGCACAGGTCTGGCGCACAAGGCAGGCGTCAAACCACCCACAACGGCGCTTACGGCCCGTGGTGGTCCCGAACTCGTGCCCGCGCTCACCAAGCCGCTGACCATCGTCGTCGTCCAACTCGGTTGGGAACGGGCCCTCACCCACGCGGGTTGTATAGGCTTTGACAATGCCCAGAACGAAGTCAATCGAACCGGGACCGATGCCGACGCCTGTTGATGCCTGACCGGCAATGACGTTGGACGAGGTTACAAACGGATATGTACCGAAGTCGATATCCAGCAGCGCCCCCTGTGCGCCCTCGAACAGGATGCGTTTGCCAGCCTTGCGCTTTTCGTTCAGCACTTTCCAAACCGGCGCGGCAAAGGGTAGGATTTTTGGCGCGATCTCTTTCAGCTGGGCAATCAGTGCATTTCGGTCAATTGGCTCCAGTCCAAGCCCGTTTCGCAGCGCATTGTGGTGAACCAGAGCGCGATCAACTCGCAATGCCAGCGTTGCATCGTCAGCCAGATCAGCCACACGGATCACGCGGCGACCAACCTTGTCTTCGTAACAAGGACCAATTCCGCGACCGGTCGTCCCGATTTTCGCAACCGAGTTTTGACTTTCACGTGCCCGATCCAGTTCCCCGTGGAAGGGCAGGATCAACGGTGTGTTTTCCGCAATCATCAGGTTTTCAGGGGTGATTTCAACGCCCTGCGCCTGGATGGTTCCGATCTCTTTGATTAGGTGCCATGGGTCCAGAACGACACCGTTGCCGATGACACTCAACTTGCCGCCACGCACAACACCCGACGGCAGCGCGTGCAGCTTGTATACTTCTCCGTCGATGACCAGCGTGTGCCCGGCGTTATGTCCGCCCTGAAAGCGTGCAATCACGTCTGCACGCTCGCTGAGCCAGTCGACGATCTTGCCTTTTCCTTCGTCACCCCACTGGGCGCCGACAACAACCACATTGGCCATATCCGGTCCTTTTGCGCTGAGTTATCAAACTCGGCTCGTATAACGGGGGGAAAGCGACAGGGAAACCGGTAATTCGACGCATGCAGAGATCGTGCTGCGCACGATGCCTCCGGCGGGGATATTTTTGGCCAGGTGAAGAAACGGATCCCCCGCTTCATCTGGCTGAAGATACCCCCGGGGGAAGTGCCCGGCACGGGCAACGAGTGCAGAGCCCCCTACCCCTTGGCCAACCGCACCGGCTGTCCATGAGAGGTGGTCAAATAAGCCTCTTCCCACTTGTCGCGAAATTGGACCACTTCATCTGGAGCTGCGACACCTTGCTCGGCCAAAAACGCCTCGAGCGTTTCCAGCCAGGCAAAAAAGTAGTCATCCCCTCCATTCAGTTCGCGATCCAAACCGTTCTGTTTCAAGCTGGCCGAAAAGCGCGCCGCCCAATCCGGCCAGTCGAACCGTCCGGCCTCGTTTAAGGCAACCGTCACAGCAAAGACCTGAGCGTGCCAGGGCTCTGCGAAGGCTGGTTCGGGAGCAGTATGAGTTATGCAGTCGCTCATGCGAGTTCCAGATAGCTTTGCCAAAGATCCAAAACGACTTCATCCTGCGAGTGTTCGGGATTGGCCCAAAGCTCGGATGCCGGAAAGACCACGGCGTAAAGCGGCTCGGGTGCATCCCCCAACCTATGAGCACTAGAGTCCGGCAGCACATGCGTTCCGTGCATCATAAGGATGCGCCCTTTTGCCCCGGTGGCGTACATGGGCAAACGCGTATGCCCGCCGTCGACAAGGCGGTTCGCGGCTTGACGGGCGGTCACAACTTTTTGCCCCGGTTCAAATTTCACCCGCACATTTGAAGGGCGATCCGCAGGCCCGCCGCTGGCCAACACTTTCGCAACCGCGTCAGACTTCAGCACGCGGCTTGCCAGGGGGTGATTGTCGCCGTCTGTCTCGCCGCGCAGATCCTCATCTGTCAGCACGCCTGTTTCGACGAGAAGGTCCGCAAGCCCCGAAATCCATTTCTCGTAATAAGAAAAACGGGCGTAGTCCTTAGGCGACAATCTCTCGCGCGCATGCCGGGATACGTCGATGTTCCACTGCCCAAGCGATCCCGCTGCCAGTGTTACGGCCAATGCCCTTGCATGCCAGTCTTCGGCAAAGACCGGGGCATCTTCGGGTTCAGGGAGCACAGGCCCATCGCCAAAGCGCCCGCCCATATCGTGAACTCGGGTCATGATGGCACCTTTGGCAAACCGGTTCCGATCATGCTGTCGCGTGTGACAAGCGCCGCCAACTCGTCTTCTGTTAAGCCATCCGTGTCTTCTGGCCGCATCGGAAGCACAAGGTACCGCACCTCGGCCGTCGAATCCCAAACGCGAACTGAGGAAGTTTCGGGCAGGGTCACACCAAATTCCGCCAGAACCTTGCGCGGCTCACGCACAGCCCGCGCCCGATAGGCATCGGATTTGTACCAACCCGGCGGAATACCAAGCAGCGGCCACGGGTAACAGCTGCACAGGGTGCATACGACCATGTTGTGCTGTTCATGGGTATTTGCAACGACAACCATGTGTTCACCCTGACGCCCGTAATAACCCAGATCGGCGACAACCGATGTGGCATCTTTCAGTAATGCGGCTTTGAAGTCCGGGTCGGTCCAGGCTTTGGCAACGACCCGCGCGCCATTCTGCGGACCTATCTTGTTCTGATAGGTATCAATAATTTCATCCAGCGCCGCCGGATCGATCAGACCTTTACGAGTCAGAATCGTTTCCAGCGCCTTTACCCGCAGCGCAGGATCAGGTGGCAAAAGGGTGTGCGGGTGGTCGTGATCATCATGTGGCATGGCCGCAGCCTGCGCGAGGTGCGGCCATGCTGTCCAGTCCCTTTGCCGTGATCCGGAACATCACCGATCTTGATGCCAACTCCTCACTTGCCCCCGCTGGCAAACTTGCATAAGTACCACGCGATACACGCCACGCTGTACAGGAACACCATGGAAAACGTCGTTCTCATCATCCACCTCCTACTGGCCCTTGGCCTGATTGCCGTTGTTCTGATGCAGCGGTCCGAAGGCGGTGGCCTTGGCATGGGCGGCGGGGGTGGCGGCGCCATGACCGGACGCGCCGCAGCGACTGCTTTGGGCAAGGTGACGTGGATCCTGGCCGCTTGCTTCATCGTGACATCAATCACGCTGACCATTCTGGCCGCACAGAAATCCTCGGGCAGTTCGGTGATCGACCGTTTGGGCGTTCCTGCCCCGGCACCGACCGAGGAAAGCACACCTGCGGTTCCGTCGGCTGACGATCTGCTGCCTCCGGCAGATGGCGACAACGCGCCGCTGATCCCACAAGCCAACTGATCCACAAAACCTAGAAACTTGAAAGAGAACTGCAACAGCATCTTGCGGTTCTCTTGCGCTATTGGCGCGAATCCTCTATATGTGAAGTCCCGTGGTGCAGCGGTTTTTCGGAACCGTCGGGCAGCTGATTTTGACGTCTCACGGGAGCAGCCGAAAACATGGCGCGTTTTATTTTCATCACTGGTGGTGTGGTTTCGTCTTTGGGTAAAGGACTGGCTTCGGCGGCTTTGGGCGCGCTGTTGCAGGCCCGAGGGTATTCGGTACGTCTGCGCAAGCTGGACCCCTATCTCAACGTTGACCCCGGCACGATGTCACCGTTCGAGCATGGCGAAGTGTTCGTGACCGATGACGGAGCCGAAACCGACCTGGATCTTGGTCACTACGAACGTTTCACCGGTGTGGCAGCGCGCAAAACCGACTCGGTCAGTTCGGGTCGGATTTATTCCAACGTACTCGAGAAAGAGCGCCGCGGCGACTATCTGGGCAAGACCATTCAGGTGATTCCGCACGTCACCAACGAGATCAAAGACTTTATCTCGATCGGTGAGGATGAGGTCGATTTCATGCTGTGCGAGATTGGCGGCACAGTCGGCGATATCGAAGGCCTACCCTTCTTCGAAGCCATCCGTCAGTTCAGCCAGGATAAGCCACGCGGCCAATGCCTGTTCATGCACTTGACCTTGCTACCTTACATCAAGGCCTCGGGCGAATTGAAAACCAAGCCGACGCAGCACTCGGTGAAAGAGCTGCGCTCGATCGGTCTGGCCCCTGACATTCTGGTCTGTCGCTCCGAGGGTCCCATCCCGGTCAAAGAACGCGAAAAGTTGGCGTTGTTCTGTAACGTGCGCCCCGACAGCGTGATCGCGGCACAGGATCTGTCGACCATTTATGACGCCCCACTGGCCTATCACCGCGAAGGACTGGATCAGGCGGTTCTGGATGCGTTCCAGATCAGCCCTGCCCCCAAGCCCGATCTGACAAAATGGGAAGATGTCAGCGACCGCATCCACAATGCTGAAGGCGAAGTCAAAGTCGCCATCGTCGGCAAATACACGCAGCTTGAAGATGCCTATAAGTCGATTGCCGAGGCCCTGACCCATGGCGGTATGGCCAACCGGGTTCGCGTAAAGGTCGAGTGGGTCGATGCCGAGGTATTTGATACCGAAGACGCAGCCCCGCATCTGGAAGGCTTCCACGCGATCCTCGTTCCCGGTGGATTTGGCGAACGCGGCACTGAAGGCAAGATCAAAGCCGCGCAATACGCGCGCGAACACAAAGTGCCCTATCTGGGAATCTGCCTTGGTATGCAGATGGCTGTAATCGAAGCAGCCCGCAACGCCGCTGGCATCACAGAGGCGGGCTCAGAAGAGTTCGACCACGAAGCGGGCAAAAAACGTTTTGAGCCTGTTGTTTATCACCTGAGAGAATGGGTGCAGGGCAATCACAAGGTCGAACGCAAGGTCGGTGACGATAAAGGCGGTACCATGCGTTTGGGCGCCTATGACGCGGTACTGGCCGATGGCTCGAAAGTGGCAGAGGTATACGGCGGCACCAATATCGAAGAACGCCACCGGCACCGTTATGAGGTGGACATCAAGTACCGCGACAAGCTGGAAAAAGCTGGCTTGAACTTCTCGGGGATGTCGCCCGATGGCCGTCTGCCGGAAATCGTAGAATGGTCAGACCATCCGTGGTTCATCGGCGTACAGTACCATCCGGAACTGAAGTCCAAGCCATTTGATCCACACCCCCTGTTCCGCGACTTTGTGCGCGCAGCGAAAGACACCTCGCGCCTCGTTTAAGTGGTGTCTGTGTCGGACTGTCACCCCGCATTGTTTTGTGGGGTGTAACCTCCTAACTATTTGAACAAGCAGGTCCACCTGCCGTGCACCATGGATGCAGTTCAAAGATTTAGGAGTTTTCAGATGAGCAATGCGACAACGATAACAAACCTCCAACAAGCGCTTCACATGGAAATGACCGCAGCGCATCAATACCAGCTGCATTCGCATGTACTGAACGATTGGGGTTTGGACATCCTGGCCGAGAAGATGCGCGGCGAGATGCAGGAAGAGTTGGGGCATTCTGATGCCTATATCGAACGCATTCTTTTCCTTGGCGCAAAGCCAGAGCTTGAGCTTCAGAAAAACCCAAAGGCGGCGGACGACCTGGAAGAGATGTTTACCGCGGACCTGAAGGATGAAATGGAAGCCATCGACTTCTACACCCAAGCTGCGGCACAGGCGGCTGAGGCCGGTGACGTGGGAACCCGAACCCTGTTTGAGCGAATTCTGCTGGAAGAAGAAGGTCACAAGGCGTGGCTGGAGACCGAATTGTCGCTGCTCAAACGATTGGGTGAGCCGGCGTTCAGCGCTCGATACGTGTCGAGCACAGCCGGCGAAGACTGACTCCTCAGCAACTGATCTCACCATGTCGAAGGATTCGGGCCAACAAATGTTGGCCCATTTTCGTTCGTCACCGCAAAGTGACGGTGTGCGGCCAAAAAACACTACTCGGGCACAGTTCCAAGTGGTTACTGTTAAGTAAATGATGACAGGAGAGGCCCAAATGACCGATCAAATCCAAAACGCAGAAACCTTTGCGGCCCTGCACAAAAAGGGCGATCCGGTCATCCTTTTTAACATCTGGGACGCTGGCAGCGCCGGTGCCGTGCGGGATGCAGGCGCCATGGCATTGGCGACCGGCAGCGCACCCGTTGCAATGGCGCAGGGGTTTGGCGACGGCCAGAACATCCCGCTGGATGTCGCTTTGGACAACGCCGGCCGAATCGTCAGCGCCGTAGACCTTCCTGTTTCTTTGGATTTCGAGGGGGCCTATGCCGAGGACGCGGTGGGAATCATCGCCAATGTCCAAAGTGCACTTGAAACAGGTGTCGTCGGCTTCAACTTCGAAGACCAGATTGTCGGCACCAAGGACCTATACGACATCGAAACCCAAGCCGCCCGCGTTGGTGCGATGCGCGAAGGGTGTGACGTCGCTGGCGTCCCTGCTTTTATCAACGCCAGAACGGACATCTTCCTGAAGGCTGCGCCGGAAACGCATGACGAGGCGATGCTCGACGATGCGATGGCCCGCGCCAAAGCCTATGCCGACGCGGGTGCCAACGGATTCTTTGCACCCGGCCTCAAGGATGAGGACATGATCGCCCGGCTTTGCGAATCGACTGATCTACCTGTGAATATCATTGCCCTGCCCGGGACGCCGGATACCGCGACGCTTGCGTCGCTGGGCGTCGCCCGGATCAGTTATGGGCCTGTGCCGTATCGGAAGATGCTCGGCTGGCTGCAGGAACAAGCGAAACAGGCGCTGCAGTCAGGCGCCTAGCCAGAGGGTAGATACCGATACAAGCGGATACCGGCAAAGTTGTGACCATTCAGGGCTATGACGGGTAGTCAGCGCTTGGCGGGCCACAAAATATGGAATAACCTCGCGGCATGTTGAAAAAATTCCTTCAGGCGTTTCGCCCGCCACAGCACGACCATTTGCCCGATCCTGACGCCGAACTGGCTTTGGGTGCTTTGATGGTGCGCGTGGCGCAGGCGGATCGGGATTACAAACTGGAAGAAATCAGCCTGATCGACCGCATTCTTGCGCGGCTCTATCAGCACAACGCGATCGAGGCCGCCAAGGTCCGCGCCACCTGCGAAAAATTGCACGCCGCCGCGCCAGACACCGATACATTCGGCAAGTTGATCCGCGAAACAACCGACCTGCAGGAACGTCTGGCCGCGCTGGACGCTTTGTGGGAGGTCGTTCTGGCCGATGGCAATTCGGACGAAGGCGAAATGAAGATCGTCGAAGAAGCCCGCATCGCCATGGGCCTGAGCTTTAAAGACAGCCAAGAAGCGCATGAACGGGTACAAACGCGCTTGGAACAGAAGTAGTCCGCTTCTATAACCAATTCATGTTCAGCGATTTTCTGTCCCGGCTCACGCAGCCGCAGCCCGACCCACTTGCCGATAACGACGCCCGTTTGGCCCTTACGGCCCTTCTGGTTCGCATCGCCAGATCCGACAACGACTATGCCGACACGGAAATGGCCCGAATCGACCGGATTTCGACGGAACGCTATGGCCTGTCCCCTTTTGAGGCCGCAGCCCTTCGCGCTAGCGCCGAGGATCTAGAAGCCGAAGCCCCCGATACTGTCCGCTTTACCCGCGCGATCAAAGAGGCCGTCGCTTACGAAGATCGTCTGGCCGTAGTTCAGGCGATGTGGTCGGTCGCGCTGGCTGATGGGCATCGTACTGGCGAAGAAGATTCGCTGCTGCGTCTGGTTGTCAGCTTGCTGGGTGTCAGCGACGTCGATTCCGCCCTGGCCCGGCAAAAGGCGGCCAAATCGTGATTTCAATGCTGGGCATGTATGACATGCCCGCGCTGCAACCAGCCAATGATCGTTTCTGGTCGTTGATTCGGGCGCATCTTGGATTTGGCGCCGCGCATCTGACACGTGGCGCCGACGTTTGGGATATCTGGCATAGCCCTGACCTTGTTTTCTCCCAAACCTGCGGCATGCCTTACCGCACCCTATTGCACGGTAAAGTTCAGCTTGTTGGTACGCCGGACTACGGTTTGGCAGGCTGTCCGCCAGGATACTACCGGTCTGTTATCGTGGCCCTAAAAGACGATACCCGCGATCTGGATCAGCTTGCCAACGGCACCTTTGCATACAATGAGGCGCTTTCTCAGTCCGGTTGGGCTGCGCCCATGGTTCATCTGTCACGTCACAGCCGCCTTCCAAGTTCCGTGCTGGAAACTGGCGGTCATGCCCTTTCGGCAGCCGCTGTTGCGGAAGGCCGCGCGGATTATGCCGCGCTGGATGCGCTTACGTGGGAATTACTCAAGGAACACTCGAATTTGGGGGCTGAGCTTCGCGAGGTCGCAGCAACCGAACCTTCGCCCGCCCTGCCCTACATCACGGCCAATAGCCAGGATGCGCCCCAGATTGCAAAGGCGGTTCGTGCAGCCATTAACGATCTTTCCCCCGCCGACCAAAAGATGCTGCACTTGCGTGGTCTGATCGACATTCCAGCCGAGCATTACCTTGCCGTTCCCAACCCGTCCCCTGAGGCTGCCAAATTGATCGATCCGTGACCACTTTGGTCAGAACGTCTGGTCATTTTGACAGTTTGTGGCCCGTTCCGTGTCATTTGCGCATTGCATTGCTCTGAAATTTCAGCCCTAGTACCGCACCAACACCAATAGCAGCTGGACCACCCGTGACAGATTCCACTCCGGTCATCGAGATCAAGAACCTACACAAGAGCTTTGGCAATCTTGAGGTATTGAAAGGGGTGGATATCACCGCCAGACGCGGTGATGTCGTCTCACTCATCGGTTCGTCCGGTTCTGGCAAATCGACGCTTCTGCGCTGCTGCAACCTGTTGGAAGACAGCCAAGAGGGCGAAATTCTGTTCAAGGGCGAACCGGTCCGCTGGACTGGCAACGCACATAACCGCCGTCCGGCTGATCCTAAACAGGTCCTGCGCATTCGCACAAACCTGTCGATGGTGTTTCAGCAGTTCAATCTGTGGGCCCATATGACCATCCTGCAAAACGTGATGGAGGCCCCCGTGACCGTCATGGGCCGCGACAAGGCCGAGGCTGAAGACAGCGCCCGTAGGTATCTGGAAAAGGTCGGCATCGGCGACAAATGCGACGCGTATCCCGCGCAACTGTCAGGCGGTCAGCAGCAACGCGCCGCGATTGCGCGCGGCCTGTGCATGGAGCCTCAGGCCCTGCTGTTCGACGAACCGACTTCGGCGCTGGACCCCGAACTGGAACAGGAAGTGATCAAAGTGATCAAGGATCTGGCCGCCGAAGGTCGCACCATGATCATCGTGACACACGATATGAAAATGGCTGCCGATATCTCAAGCCATGTGGTGTTCCTGCATCAAGGCCTCATCGAAGAAGAAGGCCTGCCGGAAGACATCTTTACGACCCCTGAATCCACGCGACTTCAGGGTTTTCTCTCCGCCACCATGGCGGCATAAATTCAGGACAGAACCAAAAAGGGGAGTAACAATGAAAAACCTGATTCTGACCACAGCAGCACTGGCGCTGAGCGCCGGTATGGCCATGGCCGATACGGTCCGCATGGGCACCGAAGGCGCCTACCCTCCGTGGAACTTCATCAATGACGCCGGCGAGATCGACGGTTTCGAGCGTGAGCTGGGCGACGAGCTGTGCAAGCGCGCAAACCTGGAATGCGAATGGGTCAAGAACGACTGGGATTCGATTATTCCGAACCTGGTGTCGGGCAACTATGACGTCATCATCGCGGGCATGTCGATCACCGACGAGCGCGACGAAGTGATTGATTTCACTCAGAACTACACGCCGCCAGATCCGTCGGCTTATGTTGCAACCTCCGACGACGTAGATGTCGCGAACGGCGTTGTTGCGGCACAGACCGGCACCATTCAGGCCGGTTACATTGCTGAATCCGGTGCAACTCTGGTCGAGTTCGCCAGCCCCGAAGAAACCATCGCAGCCGTGCGCAATGGCGAAGCTGACGCCGTTCTGGCCGATAAGTCTTTCCTTGCGCCGATTGCAGATGAAGACGCGGACCTGCGCTTTGTCGCCGAAGATGTCCCGCTGGGTGGTGGTGTCGGCATCGGTGTGCGCGAGTCGGACGGTGATCTGAAAGAGAAGCTCAACACTGCCATCCAGTCCATGAAGGACGACGGCAGCCTGAACGAGCTGATCACCAAATGGGAAGTGTCCTCGACCTTCTGATCTGAATCAGGTTGCGCGCCCCAATACCGGGGCGCGCCGCCCCTGAGCCTTAGCACCTCAAGAGGCCCGCCATTTTCTCGTTTTGCACTGATCCCGATACGCTGGGCACGTTCCGCTGGTTTTCCTGCTACCTCACCAACGGCGTACACTGGTCGTTTTACCTGTCATTCCTGAAGGTTCTGCTGTTGCTGGCCGTCACAGCGCCCGTAGCGTTGAGTTTCGGGTTCGTTGGTGCCATGGCCGCCCGCTCGCATATCCCCCCCGTCAGCTGGCTGGGCAAGGGCTATATCGCGATTGTACGGGGTGTGCCGGACATCGCCTTCTTCATGTTCTTTGTGATCGCTCTGGATCAGGCTTTTGAATGGACGCGCCATAAGATCCTTTGCCCCGACTGGCCGGATCCGATCCGCCAGGGCAACGACTTCATCGTTTGCCAGTCGGCAAAACTACCGCTCAGCACCGCGCCGGAATTTGTGCATGAAACCTATGGTTTCTTCCTCGCGGTGATCACCTTCTCGATCGTTTTCGGAGCTTTTGCGGCCAACGTGCTGTTTGGCGGAATGCGGGCGGTTCCCCATGCGCAGCTGGAAACTGCAGCCGCTTATGGCCTTTCCCCCAGCCAGACATTCTGGCGCATCCTCGTGCCGCAAATGTGGGTTTACGCCCTGCCCGGTCTGTCGAACCTGTGGATGGTGCTGATCAAAGCCACCCCGCTGCTGTTCCTGCTGGGCATCGAAGACATCGTCTATTGGGCCCGTGAATTGGGCGGGACCAAGACCACGAAATTCACCCAATACCCCCATGGCGACTGGCGGATGTGGTACTTCCTGGCTCTGCTGATCTTCTACCTCGGCATGACTCGCGTCTCGGAAATCGGGCTTGAAAAGCTGATGCGCCGCCTGTCCCACGGACAGGCCACATCAGGCGGAGAGCTTCTGCGCAAGGAGACCACCGCATGAGCTGCATCCAGACCATCCAGGATTACGGCCTGCGTTCCCTGGGCCTTGGTGAGCGGCTACTGCCGCGCAACGATTTTACCCTGTGCGAGCAATTCACCCTGATCGGTTCAGGTATGATCTGGAATATCTATTTCGGCATCATGGCACTGGTCACCGGGTTCTTTCTGGCAACCGCCGTGGCAATGGGCAAAGCATCCACCAACAAGTGGCTGCGCAAACCGTCCGAGTGGTTCGTCTTTATCTTCCGCGGCTCGCCGCTGTTCATCCAGTTCTTCTTTGCCTACTTCTTCTTCCTGTCGCTGAAGAAGTCCTATCCCATGTTCGACGCCCTGACGTCGGCATGGCTGGGGGCGTTGATCGTTTTGTTCCTGAACACCGCCGCCTATACCGGTGAGATCTTCTATGGCGCGCTGCGCTCGATCCCCAAGGGTGATATCGAGGCCGCTGATGCCTATGGCATGTCGGGCTGGTCGCGGTTCCGCCGGATCGTTTGGCCCACCATGCTACGTCTGGCGTGGCCTGCGTACACGAACGAAGCAATCTTCTTGTTTCACGCCACAACGCTGGTCTTCTTCTCGGCCTTCCCCGCCTGGCAACAACGCGGTGACGCGCTGTATTACGCCAGCTATTTCGCCGACAAGACGTTCAACCCGTTCATCCCCTACCCGATCCTGGCTTTCTACTTCATCCTGCTGACGCTAGTGGTGGTCGGGGTGTTCGGGCTGATCAACAAACGACTGAACCGCCACCTGCCGGCCGCCAGAAAGGCCAAGATGAGGTTCCGTTTGAATCTGGCGCGCTAATTCAGGCTATCCAACACTGTAACAGCCGGGCTGGTTTTAAGCCCGGTTTTTTCTCGTCAAAACTTCTTAGGAACGTTCTACGGAGGCTTGCGTATCAGGAGAAGATGGTACCGCCTCCCTGGCTTGAACAGGGGACCTCTGGATCCACAATCCGCTGCGTCGATTTTTCACCCAGATGCACGGCAATACATCTCGCCCCAAGTCAAAGACGTAAATTCTTGAAATAATTTCGTTATTTTTGAATTTTTGATGCACCCTAATGCACTGCGGCTTGCAACGATGCACTAGGTCGTTGACTTGAAATCCGCGATTTGGTGCACTAATGGTGCACTAATGGCTTGATGGGTGATTTTGGACCAACTAAGTATCCAGTGTTCAAAACGAACGCAGCCCGGCTCCGCGCCAACGGAAACCGGACTGCTAACCACAGACGTTATTAGGAGTAACGACGATGACTGTAACGATTTTACAATTTGCAAAAGCAAAGGCAAACGACAGCACAGACGCCATCTCGGCGAAGTTTGAATTCACGCGGTCCAGCCTTGCAGAGGCGTTCACGGCGTTGGAAAACGAGTCGGACGTCACTCTGCGAGACACCATTGTAAATGGCCTGTTCCTACGCAAGCAGAGAGGCTCTTGGTCTGCAGGCGTTCGCCGCAAACTCAAAGGCACTCGCAGCAACGGTTACGAAACGATGGCGGGCTGGACCACGGTCACGCCGGTCCACGAACTGATGGCGTGGGCGTCATCCACATCGAAGGCGATGGGAAACGGGACATGGGTGTCGCCGAAGCAGCGCAAGGAAACCGAGCGCCGGGAGGCTGAGTTGAAAAACGTCGTTGACCAGATGGAAGCGATGGCTTTGGGCGAGGCTCTGGCCCTGCTGAGAAAACACAAGCCACGCACCCGGCAAGGCACTCTGAACCGCTACGCCTACAGCTGTCTGGATTTGCTGGGCACCAAGCGCCCGGCGGACGCTCCCGAGATTTGGGAATACGTGACGACCGCCATCGACTTGCCGATGACCTCAATCACGCGCGTGACCGTCAAGACGGCTTACGAACGGCTGCTCAAGGAAAAGAGCATCGGAACGGCGAACGCGATGATCCGCTCCCTCGGGTCAATCTGGGAAAATTGGGCGGAGGCGCACGGCGACGAGGACGCGCGACCACGCAACAATCCCACTTTTGGTGTCAGCCGAAAAAAAGAGGTGCGTGTCAAAACGCCCGTGCGCACAAACTCGATCCCATCCGACCAACGGGCGGATTGGTATCATGCAGCCAAACTCCACGACGAGTTTGCGCCCTACTCCACGTTTGCAGCCATTCGGTTCATCTACATCACCGGGCTTCGCCGCAATGAGGTTTTGGAACTGGCGTGGGACGAGATCGACGTAAAGCCGGGCTGGCTGACAATTCCGGGCGAGCGCATGAAATCGGGCGTGGAACTCGAACGTCCCATCACCGCCGAGATGCGTGCCATCCTAGAACAGCAACGCGCGCGTAGCCCGGAGAGCAAATGGGTGTTCCCTGCCGCGCGCGGTGACGGGCACGTAACCGACACCCGCAAATCGCTCGCCAAGTTGCCCGTGCAAGCCGTGAACCACGATTTGCGGCGAGGGTTCATCGCAGCGGCGGCGCAGGCCAATGTGCCGGGACCGATCTACAAGCTGCTGGTCGGCCACGCACTGGACGGTGTGACCGGTGAATACCTGCTGACCCTGCAGCAGGAATTGCCCAATTGGGCACCCAAAATTGAGTCGGCGCTGCTGGGCGATTCTCAGTAACTATGACACCATGGACTTAAAGGGCCGTGCCGATGGCGCGGCCTTTTGCCTTTCTGGGCAAACACGAATTATTTCTAAAAATCGACCTTTCCGAGGATTAGCTTTTCAAAACCCCCGTCCAAACCTTTGCAGATCGTGCATTTGCGGCGTGCGTTGCGCTGTTGGCTTAACTGGCTCCACCAGCCCAATGAATTTATTTTTGACTCGGCGGTAGCGCATCGCAATCCTTGAAGCCGCAATAGGCCTCGCCGAGGGCCGCAATGTGAAAGGAGCCTGCAACATGGGTAACGCCACCGACCAACTGGACGCCGCCGTGCAAGAGCGCCGGAACAGCTTCAACATGACGATCCACGAAAAATCCGAAGAGACCGGGATGAGCGCGTCCTTCCTTGCGCAGGACCGCGCCAAGGAGAACCCCGTCTTCGCATTTAGACGCTACGGACGCGCAATCCGCTACCGGCGCGAACTAGACTAACCGCCTAGTAGCACCCCCCAACATCGCTGGTTTCATCCAACCGCAGGCGCGCCCTGCGGAACGGTGAAGGCTTGCCAACGAAAACGCGCCGCCCGTGAGCGACGCGTCAACTGGACCCGCTAAAGTCCCGCAATTCTGACAAAATGCAGGGCAACCTTAGCAGAGTTCCTTAAATCAGGAATCCTGCGCGTGAGCCGCGAAGCCTTCGCACTTTTTCGCAAAATGAAACGACACTTGCCGCCCGGTAATTGTCACAGCGCGATGTACCAGCTTGCGTGGGACGAGGTGGCGATAGGCAAATTCCGGCGGCTAAACGTCAATGCGTTGGCAATCGAAATGAACGTGGACAGAAAAACCTGCCGGAGATCGCTGCGACGGCTTGAGGCGGTGGGGATAATCCATCTTCGCAGGCGCGGGCCGGAAAAGGGTCGCATGGAGGTCCGCATCAACCACCGATGGACGCCGAACGAAGTGGTGGAAACTGGGGCAGAATGCACCACCCCAACTGGGGCAGAACGCCCTACCCAACTGAGGCAGAACGCCCCACTAACTGGGGCAGAACGCCCCACCGTTAGTAGAAAGATAAAAAAGACCGCGCCGGGGAGCAGCCCTCAAGCAGCGAGCGACCCGGCGCGTTCTTTTTCAGACGAAATTTCAGAGATTCAAAAAGGAGTCGCAAAGCGATGGAACATGGAAACTTGATAACCCAGCTTGAGGCTGAAACCGAAAAGCTTGAAACGGCCATGTCAATGTTGATGACCGAGATCGCGAATATTGCTGTGGAACATGCGCAGGCGCGAAGGGTCAACTTTCTTACCCACTCCGTCTTGGATCAACTCGATGCCCTCCGAGGCAGGCTGGCCGACCACCGCAACGGACAAGCGGACGAGTGAGGCACCGGGTACACGAGTTTACCCAAAGGTCTCTGCAACGGCTGGTGGCCGAAACAGCGGGGCCAGGTTGCGTCGTTGTGGCCGATGACGTACCCGGCTTGGAATTGAGAGTCGGAAAACGCCGCGCCACGTGGACGAGCCGATTGTCTTTGAACGGGACCGCTCACAAGGTGAGGCTGGGCTACTTCCCGGCCTTCAGCGTAGCAGCGGCGGTGGAAGCCCACAAGACGGCGTCCAAGCGGGCAAAGATGGGGCTGGACCCTTATTCGGATGCCCAACGCCGCGCAGACCTGCTTGTCGCCGATCTGGTGGACCGCTGGGAGGCCCAAAGCCCCCAGAAGTCAGCTGAACACCGTGCCAGACTCGTGAGGCGCAATTTCAAGCCGCTCTTGTCCATTCCGGCAGCCCTACTCTCCACATCCGATGTTCAGGCGATCTACACCGTCCTCCGGGCATCAAAAGAAACCACCGCCCGGAACGCTCTGGTGGCCTTTCGGACAATCCTGCGCACTGCCATCCAAGAACACCTGATCGAGGTTGATCCAACCGCGCCCTTGGCATTGCCTCCGAGGCCGTTCGGAACCGCCCGCTACACGCTCAACGACGTGGTGTCCATCTTCGCCGCTGCCGATGACCTGCGCGACTGGCAAAGAAGGTTTTTGTTCACGCTGGCATTGATCGGCACGAGAACTGGAGAAACAAGCGCGCTGAACGTCGGCGACGTGTCCCTGAACGAGAACAGGCTGGAAATCCCGGCGGCGCTCACCAAGACCAAAAAGACCCACTGGATTCCGATCTCGCCGTGGTTGCGGTCAATCCTGAAGGATGCCATCGGCGACAGAACCCAAAGCAGCGCCCCCCTGTTCGTCAACGGCAACGGCAACCGCATCCACAAGGTCGACCGCGCCGACCTCATCCGTTGGGTCAACGCACACCGTGATCCTCTCGTCAAAAAGGGCGACCGACGATACTGCAAGCTGCATGACTGGCGAAAGACGCTGCTTACCGATGGCGCGCGGCTGGGCCTCGATCACGGCCTGCTGGACCTGTGCCTCAACCACAGCGCATCCGCGACCTTCGACGCTGTCACGCAAGCCTACCAAACCTCGCACCGATGGCCGGAGCGCCAACGCACTATGCTTGCGTGGTCCGAAGTCCTCAAACACCTGACCCAAAACAAACCTGCCCAAAACCTGCCCAAAAGCCAAAATGAGGAGGAGTTGCGAAACATCATTAAGAGGCTGGTTTGAAAAAGAAAATCAACGTTCCAGACAGAGCCATTGGAGTGATCCCCATCATCACAGAAAAACTTCCTTAAGGTCATGTGTCGGCAACCACTAATTATTCACGAGTGGTGCAATGATTGCGGTCAGGAACGATAGCCTAATCGGGGAAAGCGGAACTTCGTGCAGGACGCAGCATTTTGTTTGCTAGGGGCTCGGAGCAGTCATTCGCCGCACTCGGCATGAACGACTGCTACGCGGACAAAGCCGTCATTCGCTGCATCGATGTGATGATGTATCAAGGTTGAATCGTCCGCTTTCAAAAGATGACAATGTTTGAACGTTGTCTTAACCTCGCTTTATGAAAGCTCGCCTTGCTGTGATCTTGATGGCCGACCTGGTCGGCTATACGTCCGCAATGGAGGCGGATCAGGCGCTCGCAATTGAGCTGGTCCGAGACCTTCGTGATAAATTACTGGAACCAGAAGCCTTACAAAGAGGCGGCGAGATACTTAAGCGTATGGGTGATGGATGGATAATTGCCTTTCCATCAGTATCAGCCGCAATCGAAACAGCTCAATCTGTGCAACTGGCATTGGTTGAAAATAAAAAAATCAGACTGAGGATGGCAGCGCATCTTGGGGAGATCGTTCAAGACGAGGCCGACACTTATGGCGCCGGAATAAACATCACCGCGCGCCTGCAAACCGAGGCGCCACCCGGTGGCGTGATGATCTCCGAAGACCTCAAGCGGCAGTTGGACGAAAAGCTCTCAGCGGGTTTCAGCGATGCGGGTAGGTTCGATTTAAAGAACGTTGCTAACCCGGTGAATGGGTTTCAATGGCGGCCCGCCACGCAGCGTGAAATTGAACTTACCGAATTGCCTTCCATTGCAGTCGAACCGGTCACAAGTGCTCCCGAAACGAGAGAGACGCTTGAGGTTTGCGCTGACCTGCAGGAGCAGCTGGTCCACAGTCTTTCGCGCCGCACCGGTGTTCGTGTAATTGCAACAGATTCAACATCCGAGACCAAAGCGACTTACAGCCTGAGGTGCAGGTTGCGCTGCCGGGAGACCGAAGCAAGGATATCGTCAAGCCTGACCCGGTTGGGAGATGGACAGGTGACCTGGTCGCGCTTCTTAAACGGAGATTCAGAGGATTTGTTTGAATTAAGCGACCGGGCTGCAGAACAGTTGTCAGACGATTTACGTCTGCAGATCAATGCGTTTGACGGTGACCGGCTTAATGATATTCCAGACGATCAATTGAGCTCAAGTGAGTTGAGATCCCGAGCGGCAATGCTGTTTTATCGTGCCACCGTCGAGGACTACAATCACGCGAGTAAATTGCTAGAGCGAGCGCTTCGACTCGATCCCGAGAATGGGTCCGGGCTTGCAATGTGGTGTGAAGCCAAACTGTACCCCTTAGAAGCATGCTATCGCGAGGCTGATCCTGATTTGCGTGTACGGATCATTGAGTCTTCGAACAAGGCTGTTCAGTCCGCGCCTCGCTCCGACTATTGCTGGTACACGCGGGCACAGGTGCGCGCGCGCCTCGCGGGTGATTTGCATGGTGCACGGAAGGACATTGATAGAATTTTCCGACTGAATCCTAGTTACGTTTTGGGTATGGAGGCGAGCGGTTATACCGAAGTTATTGCCGGCAACTGGGAAGCTGCTCGGAAGAGTTTGGTGGAGGCTGTGGGTCGTTCCACCGAGGATCCGTTTCTGCCGTACCGGCTTTATCCCCTTTCGATTGCCCACATGATGGCAGGTGATCAAAAACTCGCGATTGAAGCAATTTCAGACGCGACTGAAATGCGCCCCTATTGTCGACACTTCTGGTTGGTGAGGGCGTGGATACTCAGGAAGTCGGGAATGCACTGCGAGGCGGAAACGACCGTAGAACATGCGGAAGCATTGCCAGAAAAAGCGGATATCTTAGCACAGAACCTTCATTTGCCTGACCACATCAGAGAGGCGATAGGGTTGCCAAGCAACCCAATCCAAGCATAGAGGCCTAAATGGGTTACGAGCGCAGAGGTTTAGAACCGAACCGCAGCTATGCATCTCATTGTCGTCGTTCGATATTCTGATGCAACTTTACCTAAAGCCTGCTACCCACAGAAGCCGCAAGCACAAAGATGCATTATTTACCAGGGCAGCTTTGGGCTCGTTGTAAACATTTTCGGTACTCCGCGTGAACGATTGCTATGAAGACTATTGCGGCATCATTCACGGCAGCGACTTTGACAGCAGCATCCAGTTTTCTGTCTCAGTTTCCCAGTCTTCTTTTACGCAAGGTGCAGATGCTATTTCGTGGTAGCCGATGCGTTCATACAAACTTCGGGCACCGATGTTGTTGTCAGCCACTATTACGCTCATTCGGTTCAGTCCTTCGGAATGTGCTATCTTTTCAGCGATGCCAAGCAGGCGTGAGCCAAGCCCTTTTCCCCTATGATCGGGGTAGCAAGCCAAGACATTCACGTACCAACTTTCAGTTACTTTGTTCTCCAGTTCCTGAAACGGACGGAAAAGCGCTGGGAAATCTTTCCCAATCTCAACTGGCTCTGAACCGATCGCATAACCGGTTAGGCTAGCAACTGCGCCAGCTCCGTAGTCTACGACGACAATTTGACCTTCACGCGCTTTGCTGGCCTGCCGCGCACGGCCTACCTCCCATGCATCTTGTCCGCCTTCTGCAAGGCCTTTCCAGATGTAATGAGGCAAGCCCTCTCCGGCAAAGTTCACCAATTCGGCGAGTTCGCTAGCATCCGTTTCGTCAGCGAGCCTCAACGGTGGTTCAAGTGTAATCATATTAGCCTCCAACGAATTTCACGTTCGCAGCACTTCGGAAACTACGTACCAAACTCAAACGACTTGAAGCCGACTGACATAGTCCGCTTTGGGCTCAAAGCTGTCATTCGCTGCAGCGCCGCGCAACGTGACCGTCTGAACGACCGCTTTGCGGACAAAACGGCCTTTCGCAACAACACTCTTAAGGTACAGCAGACCGAGGTAACTCCGTTCCTTCCAGTATGAAAGTATCGTGCAAGTTTACGCAAAGATCGTTTCAACGGATGCAGCTAAACGAACTAACACTTCAAGATTTTTGCGCGACAATATAGCGGCTCTGGAGCATTGAGGCTTGATCAGCAGTATAATGCACGTCGAAGCCTGCGGACGCGATTTTCCTTTCAAGCACTGATCCAGACACAAAATGCACAAACGGGGCTTTCCCAAGAGCCTGCATGACTGGGATAGCGATCCGACTGATCATCGCATACTTGAAACCACCGCTCTCAGGTGCGCAGACGGTTTTGGATATAAAAAGCCCACCGGGTTTTGTAAGCGCGGAAATGTGCTCGAGCGCTTGGTCCAAATCGGGCAGAAGATGAAGCAAATTATGCGCCAAGATCGCATCGTAAGAACCTTCATCTAAACCGTGCTCAAGAACTTCAGCCACCTTGAAAGTGACGTTCTCCAATCCTTCTTTAGCACGCTTCTCATCGGCAATCTTGATCATGCCCGGAGCGAGATCCGTGGCAGTGACATGGGCGACATGCGGTGCAAGCAGCAGCGCGGTTGAACCCGTCCCGCACCCGATTTCCAGTACGTTGTCCTCCGCTTTCAGGTAGGACTTCGTAAGCTCGAGTGTTTTCAGATACCCTTCCATGTTGCGGATTGGGTCTGCCGCGTACTTTTGCGAGATTTTGCTCCAGAACGCGGCATCCTTGGACAAAGCAGTCATTTCATTACTCTCAAAAAAGGTTGTTGCCGTATCCTTTACTTCCAAACAATCATTTATGGAATTGCCACAATTTGCAGAAGTGTTATGCATAAATGCATGAACTGGAAGGCAATCAATTTCGACTGGAACCAGGTGCGGTCCTTTCTTGCGACAGCCGAAGAAGGCTCGTTTTCTGCAGCGGCACGCGTTCTTGAGCAAACTCAACCCACTGTTGGCCGTCAAGTTGCTGCGCTGGAAACGGCCCTTGGCATCACCCTGTTTGAAAGAGTCGGCAAGTCGCTTAATTTGACGACTGCTGGCGCCGAGCTTTTGTTGCATGTCAGAGAAATGGCGGATGTGGCGAACAGGATTTCTCTTACTGCGACAAGCCAGTCGCAAGCTGTTGAAGGGCAAGTCAGGATTACTGCGTCCGATGTGATGTCTGCTTATCAGCTGCCACCTATACTGAAAACGATCCGACTTGCGGCACCGCGACTAGAGATCGACATCGTTGCTGCAAATGACATACGAGACCTACAGCGACGTGAGGCTGATATCGCAATCCGACATGTGCGTCCAACTCAGCCGGATCTGACAGCAAAGCTTGTCGCCGAGGCCACGGCCCATTTTTACGCAGCACCTTCGTACCTTGATCAGGTGGGACGGCCGAAAAATGAAAACGAACTTGCGAAATTGGACTTTGTCGGGTTTGGCGACATCGACACGATGATCGGTTTTCTCGATCCGGCGGGCATTAAAGTAACACGAAAGAGCTTCAGGATTGGCTCACAAAGCGGGATTGTATCCTGGCAACTGGTGCGCCAAGGTTTTGGCATAAGTGTAATGTCGGATGATGTGGCTGCCTTAACACCTGGTGTGGAGCGCGTGCTCCCCGACCGCGAGCCGTTTAAGTTCCCGATTTGGCTGGCGACACACTCCGAGTTACATACCGCACGAAGGATCAGGTTGGTGTTTGATCAACTGGCGGACCAACTTAGCGCAGGGACCATCAGGTAATCCGGGAGTTCGTTCTATGTCACAGGCTATTTCAACGCTTCACTTGCTATGCGGCAAAGTCGCTTCTGGAAAATCTACTCTGGCAGCGGAACTAGCGGAAAGAGACACAGTCGTGCTCATTTCGGAAGATGAATGGCTTAGCGCCCTGTTTGGCGACCAGATGAAGTCCCTGCAGGACTACGTGAATTGCGCTTTGAAACTGCGACCGGTCATGGGGCGTCACGTGGCTTCTTTGCTGAAGGCTGGCGTTTCAGTGGTTCTCGATTTTCCAGCTAACACAATTGAAAATAGAGCTTGGATGCGCGACTTGCTGAAAGACACTACTGCGCAGCACCACCTTCACTTTTTGGATTTGCCAGATGAGGTTTGTCTGCACCGGCTGCATAAGCGCAACAGAGAAGGCGCGCATGCCTTTGCACCAACAGAAGATCAATATCGCCGTATTGCGCGGCATTTCGTGCCACCATCACCCGAAGAAGGTTTTAACATCATAACTCACCGTCAGTAGCGGCGGCACCAAACATGTTTCGAGCACCTACTCTGCATCGACGGATGAACGACTGCTTTGGGCTCGAACCGGACATTCAGTAGTTCATTGACCCGGTTCTAACAGCCCTAAAGCCTGCTGTGCGGATAATTCGGGCGATCGCTATGAAACTGAAACTGTTAGACACAACGGACTGTGTTTGAGTAAATTGACGCCACTTGTTTTGGGGGAGTACCAAGTGGGCAGTTCACAGATTGTTATACGACGAATGTCGGAAGCAGATAATGGTGAAATGTCAAAGCTGCTTGGCGACGTTTTGAGCAGGCGAGATCCACCCGCCGTTTCGACTAAATTCTCGCCCGAAAAGCTCGAAAAGCTCGCCGCAGTATTTGGATTAAAATCTGCAAAAGAAGGTTTGTCATCTGTCGCTCTTGATGAAGCTTCTGGTGAGATTGTAGGCGCTGTTTTAGCACATGATTTCGGTCAGCCGCCGCCCGATGGGATTAATGCGATGGATTTAGGTTCCGAGCCAGTCATCACGTTAATTGATGAGCTAGAAAGCGTTTTTTTGAATACGCACAACGTTCATGCAGAGAAATATCTTCATATTTTCATGATCGCTGTGCGTGACGATTTCTCGAGAAAGGGAATTGCTCAAAGCTTGCTGGATGCCTGTGTAAGTCAAGCCAAGAGATCCGGCTATCGGATTGCTTTTGCGGAAGCGACGAACCGTTTCTCACAACGCATTTTTTTGAAAGCGGGCTTCGACAGCGTTCATTCGATTGACTACGAAGACTTCGAACTGGACGGACAACGGCCTTTTCTGGATATCAAGTACGAGGGAGCTTGTGTGCTAATGGAACTCGATATTTCAGCCAATTTATGATTTTCCGAAAGGCATAGAGCGAAGTAGTCTGCTTTGGGCTCACTTCGGACCTTAACTGTAAGACGCAAACGGCAGCAACGCGCACAAAGCTGCCGATCGTAATGCACAAACCAGCCGTCGGGTCGAATCCCCCAGAATTGAAGAACCGCAGATTGCCTCACGAGTCTGCAGGTAATTTTCTAAGTCCCTCGAACGATCGGTTAAGCAACTTCTAATGGTCGATCCGATTTTCCGGGGCGTCAAAATCTGAACGGACGGTTGCGGTATCGTATAAGATGTTAACGGCGCTGATCTGATCTAAAGTCTCCGTCAAGTCGAACATATCAATCGTCTCGATCGTGCCGGGAGCGCTTCCTCTGACCGTGCGAGTATACGCCATATAAAGTGCAATCTTGTTAGGATTTGAACTACTCAAAAATACATCTCTGAGGACCATCTTGCGATCTGAAATCACCTCAAACACATACGAATAAAACTCACGTGCCGGTTTGTGACCTGAAATCGGTGTTTTGACCGTGGCGGATCGAGCAAAAAGAGCATCGATTTCTTGTAGATCGCCTGTTTCCATCGCTGAAATGTAACGGTGGCAAATTTCGTTGGCTTGTTTTGATGTCACACGATCCGGCATCTTGATCTTCCCTTAGCTTTGAATCTGGAATCCAATCTCCTCGAAAGTTGCTCCGCGGCCAATAGGGGTATGCCGTTGCTCTCGCCTGAGCTTTCGAACCACCAGATCAACCAGGACTTCCTCATCTGTAAGTATGCACTCGCTTTCGTTCCTGATCTGAAAGCGATCCTTGGGAGCACTTTCGATGAAGCTGGCGCGCAGCTCAGCATTCACTGATGTGGCCGCGCACGTCGGGACAATCACTGAGCATAGAAGCGAAAAGGATGATCGATCGAGATTAACTTGCATATTCTGATCCACTCTATCGGGTTCGGAATGCTTACGAAGCGCCAGCAATTTCGGATCATACCCGCAACCTGTCTCGATCGGCTGAGTTCCACTCGGTAGGTTAGTCCAGCGATCGGCCGTTTCTGGCTGTCCGCTTCGGGCTCAGAGCGGTCGTTCGCTGCGCTCCGTCTCAATGACCGCTCTGCGGACATTTCTGCCATCCGCGAAAGGCCTAGTGAATTTGCCGCTTGAAAGATTGCGTTTAGGCCGGAGAGCAACTCCGGCGACAAGTCTGACTTGTTTTCAATAAACTACTCGCGCAACATCTGCGAATGTCCGGAACCAATTGGGAGGTTGGCATGGCAGAGTTACGCGAAATTGGTAAGACAGGTATACGGGTCCCTCGCATCGGGTTTGGGTCGACGGGGTTGGGAAGTATCCCGGAAATCTATGGGTATGAAGTTGAGGAAGACCGCGCGATTGATACAATTCGAGCAATTCTATCGCAGCCAAATGCGTTCCTGGACACATCCCGTTGCTATGCCATGGGACGAAGTGAAGAGCGCATAGGAAAAGTCATTCGTGAGCTTGGCGGTTGGCCGGACGGTCGGGTGCTTTCCACCAAAATCGACCGGGACATGGAAACCGGTGCTTTTGATGCTTCACAGGCACGTAGATCATTCGAGGAAAGTCTCGCGGCCCTAAGCGTCGACAGCGTTGATATACTCCACGTCCATGATGTCGAATATGCAAATGACCTATCTGAGGTCAAAGGACGAGGTGGCGCGATTGAAGAGTTGTTCCGTATCAAGGAGGAAGGTCTGGCAAAGGCGGTCGGAATCGCGGCGGGACGTATCGACTTAATGATGCCAATTTTGGAGGGTTGGGATTTTGACGTGGTCCTGACACACAACAGGCATACGCTAGTGAACGATAACGCGGCACCCCTGATAGAACTCGCGAAATCAAGAGGCGTTTCGATATTAAACGCAGCACCTTATTCCGGAGGTGCACTTGCCCGAGGCAGTGCGATCCATCGCTTTTATGTCTATCGACCAGCAGATGATGAAGTACTTGCGCCAATACGTGCTGTTGAAGAGGTATGCGGGCACTACGATGTCCCAGTCGGGGCTGTCGCGTTGCAATACTCGTTGAAAGATGGCGACATCACTTCGACGGTTTGCGGAGTGACATGGCCTCAGCACGTTCAACAGGCGATGGAATGGGCAGAGTGGTCCATCCCTGAACGCCTTTGGGAAGAACTCGCTGAGCTCGATAAAACTTCGAGCGACCCAGAAGCTTAGAGGCGATTTTCGGATAGGATACTGTTCTGCCAATTGACTGCTTTGGGCTCGAAGCAGTCATTCGCTGCTCATTACATCAGTGACCGGAGTGCGGACATTTATTTCGTTGACCAACCTTTCTGGTACCAACTTCAAACCGATTTTCGAGCCGTGACAACAAAGTGCGTTAGAGAAAAGAAAAAACGCCCACTGTCAGCCAGTAAACGTTGCTCTTCCGCCCAGTTTTTGGCTTCCTCGGCCGGAACAAGGTTCCTGGATTCAGCAAATCCGCGCATCAAGATGATCATCATATTCGCCAGCCCGTCGGGCTTCAGTTGCGTATCACAAATAGTGATTGGCGTGACGCTTTCTACTGAGAAGCCAGCCTCCTTCAGCAATAGTGGCAATAGGACCGGAACTCGGCGTTCGGCGAAATGATGGTCCCAGGCCTTAACCATTCGCTCCATTCTGTCCGGAGCGTCGCTGTGCCAAATCAGACTGTCAAAGTGAATATCGCCGATGACGAGTATTCCGCCGGGTTTGAGCACGCGATGAATTTCAGACAAAGCCGAAGGGATATCGTCTAAGTACTCAAATACCTGTACCGAAACCGCCTTGTCTATCGTACTGGACGAAATCGGTAGACTGTCTGCTGAACCGGCGGCAAGCTCAACACAGCTTTGGTCTTGGCACCGTTGTTGAGCCGACTGACGCATGTTCTCACTTGGGTCCACGCCAATAATACGACCGCTGGTCCCCACCGCCCGGGCAAGCTCTAGGGTCAAAAGTCCGTTGCCGCAGCCAACGTCAAGGATAGTTTCACCTGGACCGGGCTTAAGGGCATCAAAGGACCCCTGCCGCCGTCGTGTGACATCAGCGCCTTGGTACACGCTTGTCTGACGTCAGCGCCTACCGGACAGATTTGGGGTTTGAGCAACGGAGGATTTCTGGTTCATCGAAGCCGTTAAGG